>JAWSVD010000004.1:0-63809 GCA_033852095.1 Granulosicoccaceae bacterium
CGACCCCGGCGGACGACGGTTCTATCGCGCTGGATTTCCATTACGACGCCGATCGTTTTTCGGCGGCGCAAATCGAAACCCTGTCAGCGCAGTTGCTGAATCTTTTAGAGCGCATGACAGCAACTCAGAGCATGGCGGACTGGCTCACGCTGGACGCCGCGCAAACACAGCTATTGCAGACCTTGGGCGCCGGTGCTGAACGCGCTGTGGACAGCAAGGCAACGGTCGTCAGTGCATTTGAAGCGCGGGTGGACGCGAATCCGCAGGCACTGGCCCTGCAGCAAGGTGACGCGCAGCTGAGCTTTGCCCAGCTGGACGCCATGGCCAATCACTACGCCCAGGCACTGATCGGCAGCGGTGTTGCCGCGGGTGATGTGGTGGCACTGCAATTTGAACGTGAGCTCGGCTTGGTCGTGGCGCAGTTGGCCGTCAACAAAGCGGGCGCCGCATTTGTCTATCTGGATCCGGCCTTCCCGGAAGAGCGCCGCGCGGTGATAGCCGCGGAGGCGGGCGCCAGATTCGCGCTTGTGGCCAATGACAGCCAAGTTGCGCCCGCGGGATTGCCATCCACCGTGTTGCTGGTGGACACATCGCTCACCGCAGGGCGGCCAGCACTGGCTATAGACAGCTGTGCATTGATGTACATGATTTTCACCTCGGGTTCTACCGGCAAGCCGAAGGGTGTGATGCTGGAGCACTGCTCTGTGCTCAACTACATGGGCTGGTTGCTCGACGAGCTGGAGCTGAGCCGTGACGACAAGGTCTTGCAATTCAGCTCGCTGAATTTCGACACCAGCATAGAAGAGATATACGCGGCGCTGCTCAGTGGGGCGGCGCTTGTCTTGCGCGACGAAGACATGCTCAGCACGCCTGCGCGCTTCTGGCAGAGCATTGCTCAGATGGGCATCACGCTGCTCGACCTGCCCACGGCTTTTTGGCATGTGCTCACGGCCGACAGCGCTAATTTGGCATTGATTCCCGATAGCCTGCATCACATCATTCTCGGAGGCGAGGCGGCCAAGGTCTCCGCCATCCAGACATGGCAATCGCAGGCGCCCTCAAAAATCAAACTGTGGAACACCTACGGCCCCACAGAGACCACCATCGTGGTCACGGCACAGCGGCTCGACACGGAGCAAGTGCACGCTGGCCAAGCGGTGCCGATCGGAAGGGCAGTGGCGAATGCACAGTTGTGGGTGCTCGATGGCCAGCGCCGCTTGTTGCCGCGCGGCGTGCCCGGCACCTTGTACGTGGGCGGCGCGCCGCTGGCGCGTGGCTACGTCGGTCAGCCAGAACTCACGGACGAGGTGTTTGTGAACAACCCCTTTGCCGAGGGCAAACTCTACAACACGGGTGACCGTGTGCGCTGGCGTGAGGACGGGGCGCTGGAGTACCTGGGTCGCAGCGACGCGCAGTTAAAAATTCGCGGTTACCGCATCGAACCAGGTGAAGTCGAGAGCGTACTCAACAGCGATGCAGCGGTAGCGCAGGTGGAAGTGTTGGCACAGCCGGGGCCGGGCAAAGATTTGGCGCTGGTCGCTTATGTGGTGCCACAGGAAGGCCAGAGTATCGATGCAGAGCAGCTGCGGGCGCAGGCGCGAGAGGCGCTGCCAGCGTACATGGTGCCGGCGGCCATCGTGGTGCTGGAGCAACTGCCCATCAACCACAACGGCAAGGTAGACAAGCGCGCACTGCCCGCTGTGGACTGGGCGGCGGCGAGTGCGGGTGCACCGCTTAGCCCCTTGCACACAGAGGCAGAGCGGACCATAGCGCAGCTGTGGTCCAGTGTGTTGGGCCGTGATATCGAGAGCATTGGTGGCAACAGCAATTTCTTCGATCTGGGCGGTGATTCCTTGCTGGCGATGCAGCTCTTGGCGCGCATCAATCAGGAGCAGGGCGTCGAGCTCGGCCTGCGCGATTTGTACCACAGCAGCGAGCTCTCGGAGCTCGCTGAAATACTCAGCCGTGCGCCGCAAGCCGCAGCAGTCGTCAGTGTGCAGCGCGTGTCGCGCGATGGGGCACTGGTGTTGAGCTCGACGCAGCAACGGCTGTGGTTCTTGCAGCAATTGGACCCCAGCACCGGTATGTACAACCTGCCCATGCGCCTGGAGTTCGACGGCGCACTGGACGTGGAGAAGATGCGCTCGGCGTTGAACGCCTTGGCACAGCGCCACGAGAGCCTGCGCACGCGATTCAGTTCACAAAATGGCGAGGGCTTCGCGCTGATCGCCGCGACAGGCGAGTTGCCATTGGCGCTGCTTGATCTCAGCGCTGAGCCGGACGCCGCTGCTCTGTTGTCAAAATACGCCGTGCAAGAAGCGGGCAGACCCTTTGCACTCGACGGTGGCGAGCTGGTGCGCGCCACACTCTACAAGACGGCTGAAGATCGCCATACCTTGCTGCTGTGCGCGCACCACATCATCACCGACGGCTGGTCCATGAACCTGCTGGCCAGCGATTTCATCGCCGCCTACACCGCAGACGACGCGCAACCCCTGCCGCCCATCGATTTGCAATACGTCGACTACGCCGCGCACATGGCTCAGTCGACGGCGGCGCAAGACAACGCGCCACTGCTGGACTACTGGCGCGCTCAGCTCGGTGATTTGCCGGAGCTCTTGGAGCTGCCGACCGACCACCCCAGACCCCAGCAACCCGACGGCAAGGGCCGCGTGCACCGCTTCACCTTGTCCGCGGCATTGACCACGCAGTTGCACAAGGCCGCGCGGCAAATGGGCGTGACACCCTACGCCGTGCTGCTCAGCGCCTACGGTGTGCTGTTGGCACGCCTGAGCGGACAGCCCGCCTTTGCCATTGGCACCGCGACGGCCAACCGTTCGCTGCCGGGCGCTGATGAGGTGGTTGGCTTCTTTGCCAATACGCTTGCGCTGCGCTTCGACGCGATCGGCGAGCCACGCTTCAGTGAACTCTGTCAAAAGCAGCAAGAGACCTTGCTCGACGCCATGGAACACGAAGACTTACCCTTCGAGCGCTTGGTAGAAGCGCTGGTGCAAGAGCGAAATGAGAGTTACAGCCCGGTCTTCCAGACCATGTTTGTGTGGCAGAACACGCCGCAGCAAAACCAGCAGATCGACGGCCTGGAGGTGCGCAGTGAGCGCCTGGACAAAGGCGCTATTCAGTTTGATTTGGTGCTCGACATGGGCGAAGAGGACGGCGAGATCATCGCCATGCTGGAATACCGCACCCAATTGTTCGAAGAAGCGACCATTGAGCGGCTCTCGCAATGGTTCAGCGAGTTGTTGCAACAGTCTTTAGACAATGTGGACGCGCCTGTGGGGCAGCTGCAGTTTGTGGCCGACCCCATTGCGGCTGTCAGCAAGCCGCTGGCGCTGCCCGACAAACGGGTGGATGCGATCCTCGACGGCCACGCCGAGGCTAGCCCCGAAGCAACGGCCATTCTGTTCGAAGCGGCCGACGGACAGCCGGTGCGCCTGAACTGGCGAGAGTACCGCCAGGGCGCGCAAGAGATGGCCCTGTACCTGCAGAGCCGCGGCATCGGCCACGGCGACAAGGTGGTGCTCTGCAGTCAGCGCTGCCCCGAATTGATGGTCGCGATCTACGCCATCATGAAGGCGGGCGCGGTGTATGTGCCGCTCGACCCAGACTCCCCGCCAGAGCGCCAACAGGCGCTGCTGAAAAATTGCGGCGCCAAGATGCTGTTGACCCAGCGCAGCTTGCTGAGCAGCTTTTGCGCTGACGGCGAAGACGCCGGCGTCCAGAGTTTGTTCATCGATGAGGCCTTGCCGAGCGTTGACGTGGGTGCGGTGTTGCGTCTCAGTGATGACCCCTCCCTGCCCATTTACATTATTTACACCTCCGGCACCACGGGCACGCCCAAGGGCGTGGTCGTGCCACACCGCGGTGTGGCCAATATGGCGCTGGGCATGGCCGATGTGCTGGGCGTGGGAAATCAAGACAGCTTGCTGCAATTTGCGCCTTTCAACTTCGACGCATCCGCACTGCAGATATTCGTGCCGCTGTTGGTGGGTGGCTGCTCTGTGCTGCACCACAACCCGAAGAACTTGGGTGCGGCCGATTTCATGGATCTCTGTGAGAAACATCAGATCACCGTGCTCGATCTGCCCGCCGCCCTGTGGCGTCAGTGGGTGGACACCATGGCAGAGCAAAACATGCGCATGGCGAGCAGCGTGCGCGTGTTCCTCACCGGCGGCGAGGCGGTTCCCTCGCGCTCCATGCGGGTCTGGGCGAATCTCTGTGATCAGGCGGTGGCGTTCCTGTCGTCATATGGTCCCACGGAAGCCTCAATCACTGCACTGGCTTACGTCAGTGACAGCGATCAAATGCGCCACATCGAAGACGCGGACCTGAACCTCGGTTCAGCGCTGCCCAACGTGGGCATTCATTTGCTGGATCTCTACGGCCAGCCAGCAGCGCCGGGTGTTATCGGCGAAATTGCCATCAGTGGCCCCGGCGTGGCGCAGGGCTACCTGGATCTGGACGCGCAGACCGAAGCGGTGTTTGTCCACAGTGAGGCACTGCAGCAGCGTGTCTACCTGACCGGCGACTACGGCCGCCGCACCGCCAGCGGTGCGCTGGAGTTTCACGGTCGTCGTGACGCGCAGATCAAAATCCGCGGTTTCCGCATAGAACCCGCCGAGATAGAGGCGGCGCTGTTGGCGCACAATGACATCGCCGAGGCACTGGTGACCACCCAGCGCAGCGAAGATCAACGGCTGCACCTGATCTCCTACGCGGTGCTCAGCAAAGAGGCACTGGCGACTAGCGGCTCGATAGAGAGCTACGATGTGCACGCACTAAAACTGCAGCTGCAACAGAATTTGCCCGCGCACATGGTGCCTGCCGCCATACAGCTGTTGCCAGAATTTCCGCTCTTGCCCACGGGCAAGGTCAACCGCAAAGTGTTGGCTGTTGTGGACCTCGCCAAGTTGCACATGGCGAATTATGTGGCACCTGAGGGTGAGCAAGAGATCCAGTTGGCCGAACTCTGGCAGGCGCTGTTGAGCGTCGAGCAGGTGGGGCGGGACGACAACTTCTTCGAGCTCGGAGGGGATTCCATCCTCAGCTTGCAGCTGGTGGCACGCGCCAAGCAGCAGGGGCTGCATTTTGAAGTGCGCGATGTGTTCCAGCACCAGAGTTTGGCAGCCCTTGCCGGGGCCGCGGGCAGCGGCACAGTGGTATTGGCCGAGCAGGGCATGGTCAGTGGTGAGGCGGCGGTGTTGCCGCAGCAGCGGCTTGTGCTTGACGCCGAGCGCCTGACGCCACGCGTGTTGCGATTGAACTTCAGCGAGCCAGCCGATGAGCAGGCCTTGAGTGCTGCACTGCAGGATTTGGTCGCTCAACACGACGCGCTGCGCACGAAGTTTGTGGCGCGTGACGGCGAGCGGCTGCAGATCATTTCCGCCGAAGCCGATCAGCACTTGATTCAACACGCCACGGCAGAGGATTTCGAACAGTACCTGGTCGAGCAGTCGGCGCAGGTCGCCGAACTGCAGGGGCCATTGTTCCGTGCGCTTATCAGCGACACCTGCTGTGCGCTAATCGCACACCCTGCGCTGGTGGACAAAGGCAGCCTGCGTTTGCTGCTGGACGATCTGCACACGCTGTACAGTGCCCACGCAGCTGGCCGCACGCTCGAGCCATCTCAGAAGACGACCTCGGTGTTGCAATACAGCGCATGGTTGGCGGGACAGGGCAGTCCGTGGATCGGATCGCAGCGCGAATTTTGGCAGGGCACTGCGGCTGCCCACGCGGACACCCAAACTGAAGTCCAGGCCAAGCAGCGCATCGGCCAGCCAGCATCACTGCGAGCGGAGCTGACTGACGTCATTGACACGGAAGCGCTGAGCGCCTATTCAAATTCGGCGGAAGAGATTCTGAGTGCCGCTTTTGTCCCAGCGTTGCAGCAGGCATTCGCTGCCGAGAGCGTTGTGCTGCACTTCTCATCCACCGGGCGCGACAAGCTGCCCGAAGAGATCGATCTGAGCCGCACAGTGGCCGCGCTGGAACAGTATTACCCTCAGTGTTTCAGTGCCGTTGCCAGCGCTCCGCGCGCTGCCATCATTGGCGCAAAGGAACAACTCCGTGCCGTGCCTGCAGTGATCACCCTGCCAGCGCAGGGGATGCAAACGGGCCAGCGCATTCTGCTGCAAGCAGCGGCCGGATCAATTGCGGACAGCGCACACGCGTGGCGTGTGTCCGGTGAGCTGACTCAGGATCAAGGTCTGCTGGAACGCTTTGATCTGGTGCTGACCTATGAAGCCTCGGACGCCGGTATCGAGCTGGATTTCCAGTACGACAGCGCGGTCTATGGCGCAGAGCAGATCCAGTCGCTCAGCGATGCCACGTCGATCTCATTGGCGAGTTTGCTGGCGCATTGTAAAAGCGTGCAGACGCGCGTGTTCACGTCCAGTGATTTTCCGCTGGCCGAGACCACACAGGATGAGCTGGATCAGCTGGTGCACAAATACCCTGGCATGGAGCGCATGTACGAAGCGTCTTTTGGCCAGGTAGGCATGTTGTTCCACTCCTTGTTAAGCCCAGAGAACGGTGCGTATCTGCTGCAGACCCAAGTGCGTTTGGGCGCGGATCTAAACACGCAATTGTTGCGCGATGCCTTTGCCGATCTGATACAGCGGCACCCGGTGCTGCGCAGCACTTTCGCCTGGGAGAACAGGGCGAAGCCACTGCAGCTGGTGCACAGCTCTGTGCCCACACCCTGGTCTGAAGTGGATCTCAGCGGGGCAGCAGATTTCCCTGCAGCCTATGAAGAATTGTTAGAGCGTGACAGAATCGCGCCGATGGATTTCGAGTCTGCGCCGTTGATGCGCTTGACCTTGGTGCAGCGCCCGGACGGCGAATACTCGCTGCTGTGGTTGATGCACCACGCCATCACCGACGGCTGGAGCACGCCGTTGTTGTACGACGATTTGCTGGCCTTCTACAACGCGCGGGTCGAACAGCGCGAAGCGCAGCTGCCGCCTGTTGTCTCCTATGAGCGTTATATCGCCTGGTTGCAGGGGCAGAGCGAAGAAGCCTCTAGGCAGCACTGGCTGCAGCAAGTGGGTGACTTCAGCGCCGCCACTGATTTGAACATCGGCGCCGGGCGCGCCGCTGAAACAGAGCAGATCGCCATCAGCCGCGCCACGCTGTCGGTGGATGAGCTGAACACCGTAGAAGCACTGGCGCGCGCGGAGCGTGTGACCATGAGTTCCCTGGTGCAGGGTGTCTGGGCCATTTTGCTGTCCAGGTACAGCGGCGGTGAAGATGTGCTGATGGGCGTCACCGTCTCGGGTCGTCCACCGCAATTGCAGGGAGCGGAATCTATTGTCGGCATGTTCCTGAACGCGCTGCCGCTGCGCGCGCAGGTCGACGGGTCCGCGGATCTCTGGCAGTGGGTCAGGGATTTGCAGGCAAGGCACGCAGAGAACGACGCGCACAATACGCTGAATTTCCTCGACGTGCAGAAACTGAGCCGGATAGAGGTGGGGGAGCGACTCACCGAGTCCATGCTTATCTTCCAGAACACCCCATTGGGTGAGGCCGTGGCGGCCGCGTCTGAGGGGGGCGGTTTTGCCGCTGGGCAGCACTTGCAACGATTGGTGCGAGACGTCCAGGGCTTCCAGAAGACCAACTACCCGATCACGGTGTTTGCCGAGATCATCGACGCAGAATTGCACATCAACATCCAGTATGATGCCGGCCGTTATCAAGCGGCGGAAATGGACGCATTGGCGCTTCGTTTGACGCAGTTGCTGAAGGGCGTGGCGAAGGCACAGTGCTTGGCTGATCTGAGCTTGCTCGATGACCGCGACACCGCGGCGCTGTTGTCAGACGCAGAGGGTCCGCGGCGGGATCACGGCGATGCACAGTCGGTGGTGGAGCTGTTCGAGCGCCAGTGCGCGCTGCAGCCCGAGGCCATCGCACTCTACGCGGCTGATCAGTCCTGCAGCTACGCTGAATTGCAGCGCCAGAGCAATCGACTCGCGGCCGAGCTGCTGCGTCGTGGTGTGGGTGGCGGCGACATCGTCGCGCTCTGCGCTGAGCGCAGCGTGGCGACAACCGCTGCCTTGCTGGCGATCCTCAAAACCGGCGCTGCCTTCCTGGCGCTGGACCCCAAATACCCTGTGGCGCGCTTGCAGTACATGCTGGAAGATTCATCCGCGGTCGCGCTGATCTACCAGCCCGGCATGACGGCGGAGCAACTGCTCAGTGTCGACATCGACCAGCTTGATCTGCAGGCCTTCCAAGCGGCTGATGACGGCTCCAGTTGTGCGGTGCCCCAGCCCGACATTGGGCCTGAGAGCCTGGCGTACCTGATCTACACCTCCGGTTCGACGGGGCAGCCCAAAGGCGTGCGTGCACTGCAGCGCGGCACCTTGAACCGCTTGCAGTGGATGTGGCGCGAAATGCCCTTTGCCGCCGGCGAAGTCATGGTGCAAAAGACGGCCCTGTCATTTGTAGATTCGGTGTGGGAAGTGTTTGGCCCCTTATTGCAAGGCGTGCCCTCGCTGGTGCTGGCGGAAGACAAGGTCCGCGACGTGACGGCCTTTGTAGATGCGCTGGCGCAACACCGCATCAGCCGGCTGGTGCTGGTGCCCACCCTGCTGCGCGCCATGCTGGACATATGCCCCGACCTGGGCGAGCGATTGCCTGCGCTGAAACAGTGCATTTGCTCCGGCGAAGCCCTGAGCGGTGATCTGGTCGCAGATCTGCGCCGCGCTGCGCCGCAGCTGCGGTTGATCAACCTCTACGGTTCTTCGGAAGTGGCCGCAGACGTCACGGTTTTTGATACAGAGGAAATGTCTGAGCATGATCTGCTGCACGCCGCGCCCATCGGGCGTGCCATTGACAACAGCAGTGTCTATATCCTGGATGCACAGCTCAAGCCTGTGCCCGAAGGCCTGCCGGGTGAGCTCTACATCGGTGGGGCCAATCTGGCGGATGGCTACCACCGTCAGCCCGCGCTCACTGATGAAGCCTTTGTGCCGAACCCCTTTGGGGCCGGTAAATTGTTCCGCAGTCAGGATTGGGGCCGTCTAACAGACACGGGGAATATTGAATTTCTGGGGCGTCAAGACAGCCAGATAAAAATACGCGGCATGCGTGTGGAGCTGGCGGAGATCAGCGCCAAGTTGCGCTCCCTGCACGGTGTGGATGAGGCGGTTGTGATCAACCGCGCGCGCAGTAACGGCGATGCGCGCATCGTCAGTTACAGCACGGGCTCCACCGAGATGGACACACTGCGCACGCAGTTGGTGGATCTGCTGCCGGCACACATGGTGCCCAGCGCGATGGTGAGCCTGGATACTTTGCCGCTGCTGCCCAACGGCAAAATCGACAGGCAAGCGCTGCCTGACCCGGCTGATTCGGCTTTTGCCGCACAGACGGTCGACTACATTGCGCCGACCAGCCCGAGTGAAAAAGCGCTGGTGGCGATATGGGCCGATGTTCTAGCCTTGGACGTGTCGAAGATCGGCACAGAGCACAATTATTTCCAGCTGGGCGGTGATTCGATCTCCAGTTTGCAAGTGGTGAGCCGGGCGAAATCCCAGGGTTATCAGCTGGAGGTTCGTGATGTGTTCACCACGGAGAACCTGCGAGAACTGGCCGCTGTGGCCAAGCTCAGCGATGCACAGCAGGCCGTGACGGGCTCTGTCGATCTGGGGGCATTCTGGCCTGTGCTCAGCCTGCGTGACTACCAGCTCGTTGAAATACCTGTGTATAAAGAGTACACAGCAGAGCGCATGCAAGATTTGCTTGCGCGGTTGATGTCGCACCACGACATACTGCGGGGGCGTTTTATACGCGCCGAGGGTTCAACCCAGTTGCACATAGCCGCTGAACTTCCCGCAGGTGCCATTGTGAGCGCGGCGGCGTCAGAGCTGTCCGACAGCGCGGCCATGGAAAACGCCTTTTCCGCGCGTCTGTGCGGCGAGGGCCGCGTCAGCGCAATTGAGCTGCGAGCACACCCGCTGCTGCTTGATAACCTAAGCTGGCAGCTGATTGTTGCCGACTTGCAGCGCTTGATTGCCGCTGAGCCTCTGCCCGCCAAGACTCAGGCGGTCACCGAGCACCCGCTGTCCATTCCGCAGCAGAAATTGGCGCTGCAGTCTGCGATAGAGCATCGCATCGAGGCGCCATGGGTTGCTTCACTGACGGGTGAGCAGGCCAAATTACTGCACGCCAGCGCTGAAGAGCTGGTCGCGGCGGCTCTGCTCAACAGCTACGCGCATTTTGAGTTGCCAGGCGCTGCGGCTGTGCGTGTCAGCGCGAGAGAGACCGGTGCCGAGCGCACTGCGCTCGCGCACACAGTTTTGCGTGATTTGCCCGCCAGTGGTGGGGGCAGTCTTGGTGATTTGCTTGCGGCTAAGTCAGCCGTGCGCGAAGCGTTTGCCGAGCAGGACGTACAGATGATCGTGCAGGTGGTGGGCGGGCCCGAGTGGTCAGACACGGCCATCAAGCACTCCGGCACGCCTCTGTGCGAGGGCGATCACGCCTTGCGTCTGGAAGTCGATCTGTACGCGCAGCAGTTGGTGATGCGCCTCTACGGTGCGGCGCCTGAGCGCGTTGAGTTCTTAGAGCAGGCGCTGCTGAAGTTTGCACTGGCGCTGCACCAGCTCTCCGATATCAAGTCGGAAGACTACTCCAGTGCCTACCTGCCCAGTGATTTCCCGCTGGCGAGTCTCGAGCCGCAGCAGTTGTCGGAGCTGCTGGTGCGCCAGCCACAGGCGCAGAACATATACCCCGCGGCACCGGGTCAAACCGGCATGGTGTTTCACGCCATGCTCGAGCCGGGCAACGCTGTCTACACCTTGCATTCCACGGTTCGCCTGGCGGCGGGTGTGGACGTACAAGCCCTGCAGGCGGCCTTTGATCAACTGATCGAGCGGCACGCTATCTTGCGCACCGCCTTTGATTGGCAGCAGCGCGAGGCAGCGCTGCAGGTGGTGCAGCGCCACGCGGTGATGCCTTTGGAGGTGTTGCAGTGGTCGGATCGCAGCGGCGATGACTTCGAGCGAGACATCACAGCTCTGAGTGCAGCGGACCAAGAGACACCGCTCGATGTGCGCGTGGCACCGTTGATGCGCGGCACGCTGGCGTTCAAACACGATGGCAGCGCCGTGTTGTTGTGGCTGGTTCACCACGCCATCACCGACGGTTGGTCACTGCCTATTTTGTACGGTGATCTGATCGCTTGTTACAACGAACAGATCGATCTGCCCGGCGAAGCGCTGCCGCCCAGCCCGGATTACGCGGATTATATGGCCTGGTTACACGCCCAGGACAGCGTGGCTGCGGCACAGTACTGGCGTGAGCAGCTGGCCGGCATGAGCAATGGCAGCGATCTGGTCGCAGGCGCTGGCGTGGACGCCGAGACGCACGAGATAGGCTCGTATAAGATGCAGCTGCCGAGCGCACTGGTGCAGCAGTTGCAGTCACGCGGACGCCGCGAGCAAGTCACCTTGAACACGGTCGTGCAGGGCGCATGGGCAGCGATGCTCAGCCGTTACAATCAACAGCAAGAACAGCTGCTCGGTGTCACTGTGTCCGGTCGCCCGGCGGACCTCGCTGGCGTGGAGTCGATGGTGGGGCTCTTTGTCAACGTATTGCCGCTGCGCATCAATACCCGCGACAGCGATGATGTCTGGCCCTGGATGCGCCAGATTCAACAGACGCACCACAACAACGACCGTTATAATTTTCTGCCTTTCGCCGAGATACAGCAGCTCAGTGAGTTTGCGGTGGGTGAGCGCCTCTGCGAGAGCATGATTGTCTTTCAGAACTACCCGGTGGACGATCAGCTGATCTCCGCTGTCTCGCAAGAGGGCGGCGAAGAAAACAGGGCGCGTGAGCCGCTGCAGCGTTTGCTGAAAAGCATGGACGGGCATCAGACCACAAGCTACCCCATCACCTTGTTTGTGATCCCAGGTGAGGCTCAACTGGAGATCGAATTCCAGTACGACGAAGGGCGTTTCAGCCCTGCCATCATTGAAAGCATGGGCCGCCATTTGCTGCAGGTCTTCCACAGCCTCTGTGAAGCACAGACCTTGCAGCAGGTGGACATACTCACGGAGCAGGCCGAGTTTGCCCTATTGCAGCGTGGGCTCGGAGCGAGCCATCCGGCGAGGGCTGAGCAGTCCTTGATCGAGCTGTTTGAGCGGCGCTGTGATCTGCAGCCCGATGCGATGGCGCTGATCGACGTCGAGCGCCAATTGAGTTTTGCCGAGCTCGACAGCATGGCGAACACGCTGGCCCAGTGCCTGCGTGAGAACGCTGTCAGCCGCGGTGATATTGTCGCCGTGCACATGCAGCGCTCGGCAGAGACTGTCGCCGCGCTGCTGGCCGTGATGAAGGCTGGTGCTGCCTGGGTGGCGCTGGACCCCAATTACCCCGCCGATCGACTCGCCTATATGTTGAGTGACAGCGGGGCGGGAGTTGTACTGTACGACGGCGCTGAATTTGGTATTGATAGCCAGTGTCTCGCTATCGATGTGCCTGCCTACCTGGCAGCGGCGCAGGGCAGTGTGACGCGCCAGCCGCTGGTCTTGGGCCCCGATGATCTGGCCTACCTAATCTACACTTCCGGCTCGACTGGCAAACCCAAGGGTGTCCAGGCGCTGCACCGAGGCGCATTGAATCGACTCGACTGGATGTGGCGAGAAATGCCCTTCGCCGAAGGCGAAGTCATGGTGCAAAAGACAGCCCTGTCCTTCGTCGATTCGGTGTGGGAGACATTCGGTCCGCTGCTGGCGGGGACGCCATCGGTGGTCTGTTCGGCCGAGCAGTTGCAAAACACGGTGCTCTTCATCGATCTGTTGGCGGACCATAAGGTGAGCCGTTTGTTACTCGTGCCATCCCTGTTGCGTCTGATGCTGGAGATGCCCGGTGAACTCGCGCACAAGCTGCCCGAGCTGAAGCAGTGGGTCGTCAGCGGCGAGGCACTGACGGCCGAGCTGGTGCTGCAGTTCAGGCGGTCCTTGCCGCAGGCAAGCTTGATCAACCTGTACGGCAGCTCGGAGGTCGCGGGGGACATCAGCTACTGTGATACCTCGCTGTGTGCCTTAGCGAACGCCAAAGACAGTGTGCCCATTGGCAAGATACTCGACAACAACAGCGCCTATGTATTGGACCGTCGATTAAAACCCATGCCGCCCGGCATGCCCGGTGAGCTCTATTTCAGCGGTGCGAACTTGGCGCGTGGCTATCACGGCAGCCCGGCACTCAGTGAAGAGGCATTCCTGGACAACCCCTTTGCCGATGGCAAGCTGTTCCGCAGCAAGGACTGGGGGCGTTTTGATCAAGATTTCAATATTGAATTCTTGGGCAGGCAGGACGGCCAGATAAAAATTCGTGGTATGCGCGTGGAGCTCGGCGAGATCGAGACGGTACTGCGTGCTCAGCAAGGCGTCAGTGATGCGGTGGTCTTGCCACAGCAGGCACCTGGCGGCAGTGTGGCACTGGTGGCGTACTGGTCTGGCGAGGGCGAGCAAGAAGCGCTGCGCTCCGCTATTCGAAGCACGCTGGCGATGCACATGGTGCCGACCCAGTGGATGTGGTTGCAGCAGCTCCCGCTGCTGCCCAACGGTAAAATAGACCGCCGCGCGCTGGCCGCGTTGCAGATATTGCCCGCCGCGGGCGGCGGCGCGTCAGCGGTCGGCTATGTGGAGAATGAACTGCTGCCACTGTGGGCCGCGCTGTTCGAGCTGGACCCAGACAAGCTCGATGTGGAACAGAGCTTCTTTGCACTCGGCGGTCACTCCCTGTTGGCAGCGCGTGCTATTGCCGAAATCAGCGAGCGCACGGGTGTCAGCATAGGCTTGAAGCAGTTCTTTGAGAGTTCCAGTGTGCGCGGCATAGCAAAAACAATCGAAACCGAATTACTGTCAAGTGTCGCCCCGGAGCACTTGCAGCAAATGATCAACCGCAGCAGTGCGCAACTGACCAGGCAGCAAGCTTCATGAGCATGAACCAGAATCAAATTCCCGCTGGATGGGAATCCTTGCCCCTGGCGGTACGCGATGCGGTGTTGGCCGAGTTACAAGCCAAGTATCTCGCTGACGGCCCCGTCAGTCGTTTGCCTGAGCTGCTTGTCGCGGAGCGCAGCGAATACATGCCAGCTTCGCTGGAGCAGCAATACATCTGGCAGCGGCAGCAGGCGAACGCCTACACCCTCGGTTGGGCTACCGCGGTACCGGCGATGTTGTTTGAAGCCGTGGACATGGCGGCGCTGGAGTCGGCGCTCTGGTCCCTACAAAGTCAGCATGGGAGTCTGCGCACCCGCCTGGTGGTCAAAGATGAGGCCTTGTACCAGTGCGTGGATGACAGGCAGCCACTGCCGCTGCGAGAGCAAAAGCTGCCGCGCTGGCGCGGACGTGCTGCCACCATCACTGAGATAGGCAGGCGCCAGCGCACGCTGGTCGAAGAGCGCTTTGAGCTGGCCAGCGGTCCGCTGTGGCGGGCGCTAGTGCTGCGCAGGGGCAAAGACGCGGTCTTGCTGATGAGCTTTTGTAGCGTGATCTTCGACGGCGGCTCGCTGGCGTTGGTGCAGCAGCAGCTGTACGCCCTGTATCAGCACGCCAAGGATGCGACCCCCTTGCCAGAGGAGCTGCAGAAAGCACCGCTGCAGTACCGTGATTACGCCCAGTGGCAGCAGCAGCTGCGCGGCCATGAGCTGTGGCGCGAGCGCTTGCACTGGTGGCAGGAAAATCTCAAAGGGGCCGTGCCAGCGGTCGAAGGTGAGGGCTCTGCACCGGCTGAGCTCTCGACCCGCCTCTACGAACAGACCCTGTCCAAGGCCACCTGCGCTCAGCTGGACGACTACGCCCAGAGTAATGAGACCACGCCTTTTGTGGTGATGTTGACCGAGTTCATGGCGACTTTGCACGAGCTCGATTCACATGACGACATCTGGGTGGCGGCGCCTTCGGCTAACCGCCCTTTGGCCGGCACGGAGACCATGATCGGGAATTTCATGCGCCAAGTGCTGTTGCGCCAGCAGTGGCCAGAGCAACAAGACGACCGGCTTGCTGCGGTGCACACAACAGTCAGTGAGGCGCTTGAACACGGGGATCTACCGCACCAGCTGATCGCAGAGATGCTGCCGCAGGAAGCCGGCGCTGGAAACCCCTACCGCTACTTCTTCAATTACCGACACGCCGAGGCGCAGGGCGAAGAAGCCGATGATATGGATATCGAGTTTGCGGTTGAGCCGGAGCAAATGCTGGTGAACAGAGAAGAGCAGATTTTGTTGATGGTGCTCGAAAGCGAGAATTCCAGACAGATTCACTGGTATCTGCGCGAGAGCCGTTTTGACGCTGCCCGAGCGGAGACTCTGCTCAAGCGCTATTTCGCAAGATTGAAGCTCAGAATCGGCGCATGAGGAATGGCTGAGGCACAGCGATCATCGGCCGCTGTTCTTCCGCCACTTATTCAACAGTGTTCAGAAATTGAAACACACCGTCTGGAACACACCGTCTGGGTGTGCCTTTGATTTTGCATTGAATGCTGGGGATCCAGAGCAATAGGCGCTAGCGTCGCCGTGATTCTTAGGCCGCTCTGCCATCTTCGAGCAAGAACCTTTCTAGAATAAATGCGCGCGTTGTTACTCACTGTGCAAGTATGTCCCTGCATGATTTCCTCACATCTTTGAAACAAGGTGTATCAAAGATGACTCACCGTTATGCAATATGCGGCGTGTGCACATGCCGCCTTAGCGTGGTTAGTTCGCAATGTTGTTACTTCGTCATTTGCGGAAACACATGCTTTGGTAATACAGTGATTCATCAGCGCTGTTGCTGCAGTGGTAATTGGAATGCCGCCGAAAGCGCATGCTAAAGAATTACCATTACAAGCATTATAATGCACCGATTTGGGCGGGCAATGAGCCTTTGATAATACTGCAGATCAGTGGCCATTCGTATTTATTTACTGATAAACTTGTCGGCTTCGCTTCGCCTTGATATTGAATGAATCAGCAGTTATTTGGCCTGCAGTGCAGTGGGAAGCCATTGTTGGCGAGCAATGAATGCCAGCACAGGTTTTGCGTTGCGTTGACTTTTGCGGCCTCAGGATATCGAGCATGCAATTGGCTGCCGGATTTGTGCGCTGTATGCATTGTGGTTCGCATAAAAGCGTACTTTTATCTGTTTGAATTTCTCGGGCGCGTGATTTAGTTCGCATAGTTTCATATTGAACGCGTTAAAAAAGGATTCTGTGCTGAGCACCCAATAAATCTCAACAGCAAATGTATATATTTCGTTGCCTGTACTGGCTTATTGAAAAATACGGACACACCTAAATGTCTCATCAAAACTTCGAAGATACTGTATTTAGCAACAAAAAAGTTGTTGTCATAGGCGCCGGTCTAGCGGGTACCTTGATGGCTATTTTGTTGGCCAAACGCGGCGCAGACGTTGAAGTCATTGAGCGCATGGATTACCGAGACGGTGTGCCGTTCAGTAATCGACGCTCCTTCAACATCACCATCAGCAGCCGCGGCGTTGTCGCCTTAAAGGCCGCGGGCATCTGGGAGCGTGTGCAAGCGCGCACAATCCCGATCACCGGTCGCATGTGCCACATGGGCATGGAACAGACCGAGTTCCCGTACAGCAGCGACAAGAGTGCGAAGCTTCACGGCGCGCGCCGTGCCGATGTCAACGATGAGCTGTTGAATTGTGCCCGCGAAATACCCAACATCAAATTTCGTTTCAGCAGCTCCATTGAATCACTGGACAAAAACACCGGTAGCATCACGGTGGCCTCTGTCAGTGGCGACGAGCGAGAGACCATCAGCAATGCCGATTTTGTGATCGGTGCCGACGGCGTATTCTCTACAGTGCGGCAAATGATCCACAAGGGCGAGCGGGCGGAGTACCATCAGCGCTTCCTTGACTGGGGCTACCGAGAGGTTTTTATCCCCGCCGATGAGAGCAAGGGCGAGGGCGGCTATCGCATGCCCCCCAACGCGCTGCATGTGTGGCCGCGCGGTGATCTGATGATGTTTGCACTGCCGAACCCAGATGGCTCATTCACCGGCAACTTCATCTACCCCATGGACCGCGAGGGAGATTTTGATATCCCCGGTAAAATGGCGTCGGTGTTCCGCGATGAATTCCCCGATGTAGCTGCAGTGGTCCCTGACATCGAGAGCCATTTCAGCTCTATCCCTGTTTCGTATTTCCCGACTCAGCGAAATTCAAAGTGGTACCACGGTGACAAGTTTGTGCTGCTCGGTGACGCCGCGCATTCGACTGTTCCATTTTACGGGCAAGGCATGAACTCCTCTTTTGAGAGTGTGCTCGAGCTGATCAGCTGCTTGGAAGAGAACGGCGATCAAGCTCTGGAGCTCGCCTTCAAAAAGTACCAAGAAACACGCAAGCCGCACACAGACGCCATTGCGGATTTGTCGATCGAAAATTTCATGGATTTGAGGTCGAATTTTCAATCCCTGATACCGCAGGCGAAACGTCGAGTGGATGTCGCACTGTATAAGATGTTCCCCAAGCGCTATCAACCGCTGCATATGCTAGTCTCGCATACAGAAACAAAGTATTTGGACGCCATTACGCATTGCCAGCGACGTGACCGCTTGTTGCGATACTGCGGAATTGACGTGGTGGTCTTGGCAGTGGCCGGCATTCAGTGGGTGAAAAACCGTATTTCTACCGAATCAGTCGAGGCAGTCAGCGATGAAACGCTGATGGAGCAGGATCAGTCGCAACTGACCACCTAGTGGCTTTCCTCGGACTACAGCGCGGCTGCAACTGCGGTTGAGCTGTTGTTGGGGCGTTGTTCGCAGTGATAGCTTCTGAGCACCGCGTTGGCAGCTGTCTTCGGGCCCCGCAATACCTGTTCTGTAACAGCCCGTTTGGCCGTCAAACGCCGGCATCCTAAGTAGACTTTAATGCGCCAGCGGCTAAACTCCTGCGGCGCGGAGAGATTTGTGTGAGTGAGTTAGCCGTCAGCGTTGCAAAAGAGCAAAGCATCAAACCTTTTGTCATCCTGATCAGCGGTCAGTTGTTGTCGTTTTTCGGCACGACCTTTGTGGGTTTTGCAGTGGGCGTGTGGGTATTCCAGCAGACCGGGTCGGTGATCGATTTGGCGGTGCTGTCCATGCTCGCTCTGCTGCCTGCCATCTTGATTTCCCCCATTGCGGGCGTGATCGCCGATCGCTGGCCCAAAAAGCCCGCGATGATAGCCGTGGATGCTCTGGCGGCTGTTTTCTCTCTGGCTATATTGATCCTGCTGTTGAACGACCAGCTGGAAATATGGCATCTCTACATCACCGCGGTCGTGGACGGCATAGCGATCGGCATGCAGCGCCCGCTGTATGAATCCACAACGCCGATGATGGTGCCCAAACACAGACTGGCCAGCGTCAACGGCACCACGCAGGCTATCGCCGGGATCAGTCAGCTCGTCGCCCCAGCACTGGCGGGCGCGCTGCTCATCTGGGTGGGCCTGAAGTGGATCATCTTGATTGATCTCGCGACTTTCTTGATCGCATTGGGGTGTATCTTGTCGGTCAAGGTGCCGCGTCTGCAGCGCGATGACAGTGACGAGACAGCCTCGCATTGGGTGCAGGAGTTCAAAGAAGGCTGGCAGTTCGTCAGTGAGCGGCTGGGCCTCAAAGCGTTGTTTTGGTTCGTCACGCTGCGAAACTTTCTCTTCGCCAGCTGTGAAATCATTGCGCTGCCGCTGCTGCTGACACTCACCACCGCCGACAAGGCGGGTCTGGTGCTGTCTTTTGGTGGACTGGGTGTGGCCGTGGGCGGTGGTTTGATCGCGCTGACGGGCAGCACCAAGAGCAAAATCAACTTTGTCTTTATCGCCCAGGCGATGACGGGCTGCGCCATGATCATGGCCGGCTTGACCACGGATCTTTGGCTGCTGGCCATCGCGGTGGGTATCGCCTTCATGGCATTGCCCATAGAAGATGCCACCAGCACCACCATCATGCAGAACAAGGTCCCGCTGAAACTGTTGGGCCGTGTTGGCAGCGTGCGCAATATGCTCACGCTGTCCGCTGTGCCAGTTGCCATGCTGGTCGCTGCTCCACTGGCGGAATACGTTTTTGAACCGATGATGATGGAAGGCGGTGTGCTGGCGGCCCACCTCGGCGGCGTGATGGGCACAGGTACCGGCCGCGGCATGGCCCTGCTGCTGGTGCTCATGGGCTCTCTCACGCTGGTGTTGACCGTGCTGGGTTTTTGCTACAAGCCGCTGCGCAACATGGAGCGAGACCTGCCGGATCATCTGCATGAGCAGTTGGACGACAGCGCCACTGTGACACCGTAGATGAGCCATCCAGCGCTGTCGCTGCACCGGCCCTCGGCGGGCTGCCAGCGGCGGCTGTTTTGTTTTCCTCACGCCGGCGGTGGCGCCTCTGCTTTTCGTGGTTTGAAAGCGGCGCTGCAGCCCGAAGGCATCGAGCTGTGCGCCCTGCAGGCACCCGGCAGAGAGAACCGCATCAGCCACCCGCTGATGCACAGCGCGGCTGAGATGGTGGATCACTTCGAACAGGCCATCGACACCTTAGACCCGATGCCGTTTTCATTCTTGGGTCACAGCATGGGTTCGCTCATCGCGTTCTTATTGTCGCGGCAATTGCAGCGCAAGGGAAAGGCGCAGCCAACTCGGTTGATCGTCTCGGCCAGTCTCTCGCCCTCTACCCGGCAGGAAACACGCGACACCTACCAACTCGCGGACGATGCCTTCAAGAAAAAGGTCTTTGCACACGGTGGTGTGCCCGAGCAGTTTCGACAAATGCCGGAACTCATGGACATATTTTTGCCCGTGCTGCGGGCCGACTACGAAGTGTTTGACCGCTACCAGCACGAGGACGCCACACGGGTGACGATTCCTCTGTCTGTCTACGCCGGCCTCACCGACGAGGCGGTGCCACTCGATGAGCTCAATCACTGGCAGGACGTGGCCGAGGCGCCTGTCAGCACACGGTGTTTTTCAGGTGGGCATTTTTATCTCTATCAGCAGTTGGACGAAGTGAAAGCTGCACTGATACAGGATCTTTCTTAGACCGTCTGTGCGGCTGAGCGAGGTCCCGCTGAATTGTAGATGGCGCGCAGCTGACGTTTCCTCATCGCACAGATTTGCTTGATTAAGCCGCCTTAGCTGTCTCAATCGGGGCAACACCCAGCCTACCAATTGACCGCTGTCATGCCAAAATCATTCTTCGCAGAATTGCCAGCAGACGGATAAATCGAGCGCGCACTTTGCTCAGTACATCATTGGCTGCTTTGGATTGAGTCCCAAAACTGTTGCAGCTTGGGTTTTTTATTCTGAGGGTTGCGGTAGACCCGTATCTCTAGTTCGATAGACTCGTCTTCGCTGGCCAGCGCCAGCAGCCCCGCCACGAGTTCGCGCTGCACCAATTGCTCGGGCAGCCAACCAATGCCATAGCCTTCCATCACCAGCGCCTTGACGCTGACGGACTGCCTGTTGCGGTTCATCGTCAACAAGTGCAGTGGCGGCTGTCTGTCACTCAGGTGCATTTGCAACACCCCGTGGAAATACGATTTTTCTTGGTAATCGATGTAGGGCAGCGGTTTTTTGGCTCGGCCCGGGAATTGGAATTTTGGCTTGCCGTCGATCGCGAGGCTCAGGGGCAGCAGTCTATCCCGCGCCAAGGTCCTGTACTCCAGCGCGCTGTCGTACAGTGACTCTGTGTTGTGCATGCTGGGGTGCCAGTGGCAGAGTGCCAGATCTGTTCGCTGCTCCACCAGTGCCGCAGAGAAATCGCTGCTGCTCCACGAGGCTGAATTGAGATTGAAATTCAGCAGCGACTCAGCTTCGCAGGCCTCCGCCCACTGCTGAAAAAAGCACAAATAGAGAGTCTGTGTCGCCGCCACCAGCAATTTGTTGTGCTGTTGCTGCGAGATTTGAGCGATTTGTTCCTGGGTCTGCTTGAACTGATGGTAGGTTTCTTCGGCGAAAGCCAAGAAGGCTTCGCCCGCGGGCGTCAGTGACAGAGGCAGGGTATTGCGGTCCACCAGCACCATGCCCATTTCATCTTCAAGCAGCTTGATGCGCCGACTGAAAGTGGGTTGGGTGACATTTTGTGCTTCGGCCGCCCGCGAGAAATGCCGGGTTCGCGCCAGTGCGATGTAGTCTTCCAGCCACCTCAGCTCCATGATTGAGCCTGTCCTGAAGCACGGGCCGAAGTGTGGCCGCCCTTAGCCTGTGCCAATCGCAGAATCGCCACTGTAGACAACTGCGGGTACAGCGGCAGCGCTGTCACTGGCGCAATCACCTAGAGCCGCCCCTCTTCGAGCGCATGACAGGCGACGCTTGCTCCGTCGCTTTGCTGAATCAGGGCCGGGACCTGCTCGCTGCAGCGCGCGTTTGCATGCGGGCAGCGGCCGTGAAAAACACAGCCAGTGGGCAGGTTGATCGGCGTGGTGACTTCCCCCTGAAGTTTAATCGGCGGCGGGCGCTCTGAGCGCAGGCTGGGAATAGCACTCAGCAGCGCCCGTGTGTAGGGGTGACGCGGGCTTGCAAATAGAGTAGCGGTGTCGGCCAACTCACAAATTGTGCCCAAATACATCACTGCCACACGCGTGCCAAAATGCTCCACCACAGAGAGATCATGGGTGATGAAAAGGTAGGTGAGCCCGCGTTGTTCCTGCGCGTCCATCAGCAGGTTAAGCACCTGCGCCTGGATGGAGACATCGAGCGCGGAGATCGGTTCATCCGCGACGATGAACTCTGGATCCACCGCCAGTGCACGGGCAATGCTGATGCGTTGACGCTGGCCACCAGAAAATTCATGGGGGTGTCTTTTGGCCCAGCTCGCATCTATGCCGACCGACTCCATGACATCTTGAACTTTTTCTTTCACCTCCGCACTCGACAGTCCGGGGTTGTGAAAAGCCACGGGCTCCTCCAGCGTCTGCTGCACCCGCATGCGCGGATTTAACGAGGCGTGCGGATTCTGGAAAATCATCTGCATGCGCTTGCGCCAGGGCAGCAGCTGTTTCGCGGACAAGTTGTCGATGCGCTGGCCCTGAAAACTGACACTGCCTACAGTGGGCTTGAGCAAGCCCATGATGGTGCGCGCGACGGTGGATTTGCCGCAGCCGCTCTCACCCACGACACAGAGTGCTTCGCCGCGCTGCACGTCCAAGCTGACGCCGTTGATCGCGTGCACAAATTCCTGCTTGCGCCTGATTCTTCCGCCTTCGAAGCTCAGCTGCTCGAGGAAATCACCGGATATCGAGAATTTTTTCCGCAGCCCGCGCACTTGCAATAGTGTTTCAGCCGAATCAGTCATTGGCTTGCTCCAGCTGTTCTTGCTCCAGCTGCTGTTTCACCATGTGGCAGGCCACCGAGCAGCCACCGGACTGTACAAAGGGCGGCAATTCAAGGGAACAGGGGGCGAGCGTGTAGTCGCAGCGCGGGTTGAATGCGCAGCCGCTGGGGATGGCGCTCAGTGTGGGCATAGTGCCGCGGATCTGGTTCAAGCGTTGTCCTGGTAGCGTCTGTTGTGGCAGGGCATTGATCAGCCCCTGGGTGTAGGGGTGCTGGGCATCGTTGATGATTTCGCGGGTCGGTCCCTGCTCGATCACCCGCCCAGCGTACATCACCACGGTGCGTTGCGTGACCTGCGACACCACCCCCAGATCGTGGGTGATCAGCAGCAGGCCGACACTGTTGAATTCACACAGGGAGACCAGCAGCGCCATGATTTCCGCCTGGATCGTCACGTCCAGTGCCGTGGTCGGCTCATCCGCGACAATGATGTCCGGGTCGAGCAGCAGTGCTATGGCGATGATGACGCGCTGGCGCATGCCGCCCGAGAGCTCGTGCGGGTAGGCGTTCAGCCGTTTTTCCGGCGAAGGAATCTGTACCTGTTGCAGTTTCAGCAGGGCGATTTCGCGTGCATTGGCGCGGCTGATTTTTCGGTGCGCCCGCAGGCACTCGATCATCTGATTGCCAATGGTCAGCACCGGATTCAATGTCATCATCGGGTCTTGAAAAATCATGCTGATCTTATTGCCACGGATCTGGCGCAATTCTTCGGCGCTGATTTTACTGAGGTCTTGGCCGTCGAACAGCACTTCCCCCGCCGTGATGGCGCCTGGCTGGCTGATCAAATTCAGTATGGCGAAGGCGGCGACAGATTTTCCTGCGCCGCTCTCGCCGACGATGCCGAGGCGTTCGCCCCGGTCCAGCTTGAAGCTCACGTCGTGCAGGGCGGTCAGCGCACCTTCGCGCAGCGCAAATTGAACTTCTAAGTTGCGTACTTCTAACAAAGCCATGGTTTAGCCCTTGTACAACTTGGGGTTGAGTACATCGCGCAGCCAATCGCCGAGCAGGTTCATCACCAGCACCAGGCAGATCAGCACCAGCGCGGGTATGGTGGTGATCCACCAGCTTCCGCTGAAAATATACTCGAAGCCGCTGGATATCAAGGAGCCCAGCGACGGCCTGGCGACCGGCATGCCCAGGCCCAGGAACGACAGCGAGGCCTCGCTGATAATCGCATTGGCTATCTGCACCGTCGAGATCACCAGGATCGGTGAGAGGGAATTGGGCAGTATGTGCCGGATCATGATGCGCAGTGGCCCGAAGCCCATCACCCTTGCTGCGTCTACATATTCCTTGTGTTTCTCGGCCAGCACCTTGGCCCGCACCGTGCGGGCGTACTGCGGCCACTCGGCCATGCCAATCACCAAGATCAGCATGGGCAGCGCAAGCTCGCTGTAGCGCTCGGCGCCGAATGACGCCTGGAACACGGCCAGTACCACGATCGCGACCATCAAAGTCGAGAAGGACAGTTGAATGTCCGCGATGCGCATCAGCAGACTGTCAACCGCGCCGCCAAAATACCCGGCGGCAAGGCCTATGACTATGCCAAGAAATGCCTGCAAAAGCACGGCGCAGAGCCCGATCATCAGGGAAATGCGGGTGCCGTAGAGGATAGTACTCCACATGTCGCGGCCCTGGGCATCGGTGCCAAGGCTGAAGCGCGACTCGCCGCCGTCCTGCCAGGCGGGCGGTATCTCCGAATCCATGATGTCCAAGGTGGCGAGATCATAAGGGTCGTAAGGAGCGATCACCGGCGCCAGCAGCGCCAGAACCACGAACAGCGCAAACACAGCAAAGCTGACCATGGCGACTTTGCTGCCGACGAAGCTGTGGTAGATAGGGGAGCGTCTGAATTCCTGCAGCCGACTGGGCTGGTCCGAGGCAGTGATTGAGATGTCTTCCATCAGGCTTTCCCCGCCAGTTTCACGGTGGGATTGACCAGCCCGTAGAGCAGGTCAACCAGGGTGTTGGTGACCACGAAGATAGCCCCCACGACAATTAAAAAGGCAACCAGCAGCGGCGTGTCAACGCGGTTGACTGCCTCTAAGAACATAAAGCCCATGCCCGGCCACTGAAACACTGTCTCGGTGAGGATGGTGTAGGCGACCATGGTGCCTATCTGCACACCGCCCACCGTTATCACCGGCAGCATGGTGTTTTTCAGTGCGTGTAGAAACCAAATCCTGCGGCGCTTCAGGCCCTTGGCCCAGGCGAACTTGATGTATTCGCTCTGCAGTATTTCCATCATCTCTGAACGTATCAAGCGGATGAAGAGCGGCAACATAATGGACGCGAGAGAAACGCAGGGCAGCACCAAATGACGTAGGCCGTCCGCCGATGCGTAACCTGTGTGCCAAGAGCCGAAGACGTGTTGTGTCTCGCCGCGGCCAAAGGAGGGCAGCCAGCCGAGTTCGATGGAAAACAGGTAGATCGAAAAAATAGCGGTCAGGAACACAGGAATGGATATGCCCACGATGCTCAGGCCCATGATAGCGTTGCTGATCCAGCTGCGAGGGTTGATGGCCGAATAGACCCCCATCGGGATAGAGATGCACATGATGATGATCGTGGCGCCGAAGACGAGCTCCAGTGTCGCCGGGAGTTTTCTGAGAATAACGTCCAGGGCGGGCTCCTTGAAAAAATACGAGGTGCCCAGATCACCCTGAAGTGCCTTGCCTGCAAAACGCAGGTATTGCTCTAAAAAGGGATCGTTCAGCCCCAATTCATCCCGCAGCGCTTCGCGCTCAGCCTCAGAGACGGACTGACCCACCATTTCCCGCAGTGGATCGCCGAGCTGGTCTTGGATTGAAAAACTCAGGAGGCTGATGAAAAACATCACGATTACCGCTTGAACGGTGCGCTTAATCAGAAAAGCGATCATGGGCTGCCTATTTGATGAGGTGAAAAAAGGCTGTCCAAATCAGAACAGCAGAAACGCTGAGACACAGGGGCTCAAATAGCCAAACAGCAAAAGAGGTGTGTTGCGGTGTTTTCAGTGAGCACAGAGTGCAGCAATTTGTGCTCATGCATCACGTTGAGGAAGAGGAATGACCTTGGCGCTGAAAAACTGCGGCTGGATACATCGCTATCCAGCCGCAGCAACGGTGCTATTTTAGTCGACGACCAGATCACCCAGGTAAGGGAAGTTCATGGCATTCAACACAGGAGCGGCTTTGACATTTTTTGCCGCAGCCCAGGCGAGATTCTGCCAGTGCAGTGGCACAAATGCAGCGTCTTCGTAGAGCATGGTCTCTATTTTCTGCATGGTCTCAGCGCGTTTTTCGGGGTCCGTCTCGGTGTTCGCCGCGACCATCATCTTGTCGGCTTCTGGGTTGCAGTAGTTACCGCTGTTGTATTGTCCCAGTCCCTTGTCAGCGTCCACACAGGCGCTGAGGAATTCGAAGAAGTTATTGCTGTCTTCGGTATCAGAGTGCCAGCCGATCATCATCATGTCAGCTTGGCGCTCATCAAAGGCAGGCCAGTATTGAGCTTTTGGCATGGTTTTCAGATCGACTTTGATGTTGATCTTAGCCAGCATGGAGGCCACAGCTTGCGCTATCTTGGCGTCGTTCACGTAGCGGTTATTAGGCGCCATCATGGTGATGCTGAATCCGTCCGCGTAACCCGCTTCTGCCATTAGCGCTTTGGCTTTTTCCACATCGTATCGAGGCGCCAGCGCTTCGCTGTGACCGAGGTATCCAGCCGGGCTGAACTGACCGCCTGCGGTGGCAAAGCCTTTCATTATTTTCTGCACAATGCCTTCGTTGTTGATGGCGTGCACAATCGCGTTGCGAACCCGGGCGTCCTTGAATTCTTCGCGGCGATCTTGGTTCATCTGAAAAGTGATGATGCGGGTGCCGGCCATGGTGATCAGGTCGGTCTTATCGCTTTTTTCAATGCGGGCGTGGTCCGTGGGTGGCACCGGTGCGATGAAATCCACATCACCTGAGAGCAGTGCGGCTACCCGTGTTGGGCCTTCTTTGATCGGGGTGAAGGTGATCTTGTCGACATTGCCCGGCGATGCGCTGTCCCAGTAGTCGGCAAAACGTTCGAACTCAAGTTTCACCCCTTGTTCGCGGCTGGTGACGATGAAGGGACCGGTGCCTGAAAGCTGGCGTGAGGCAAAAGAGTCGCCGTGTTTGACCAGCGCGCCCTTGTCATTGCCGTTGCTGTCTTCGCCCGTATAGAACTTGCTGTCCATGGGGAAAATGTAGGTGGCGTTGTTCAACACCAGGGGAAAGGGGCCGTTGCTGACCAAATCCACCGTGTAGTCATCGACTTTGTTCATGCCGCTGAAGGCAGCAAATACGCCCTTAAAATCAGGGGAGTTTTTCAGCCGTTCGAAGGTCCAGACAACGTCGTCAGCGGTCAAGGTATTGCCGCTGTGAAACTTCACGCCCTGACGCAGGCTAAAGCGCATGGTGTTCTCGTCGATGCGCTCCCACTTTTCTGCCAGTCGCGGCTCAAAGGACAGGTCGCTCGCCCATCGGATCAAGGGGTCGAAAGTCATGTGTGAGAGCTGCAGGGTGCCGCCCGAGAGCTGCTCGTGCGGGTCGAGTGAGACGGGGTCAGCGTCGTACGCGATTTTGATATCGGCCGCTTGTGCGCTGAACGACAGGCACAGGGCGATGGCGCTTGTAATAAGAGATTGCTTCAATTTCATATCGAATGATCCACTCAGGTTTTGCGGACGGGCCGCTCTTGGGAATTACCCACGTGCGAAGAAGGCTAAGTCAGGAGGAAAGCGATGGCCAAGTGAAATTGTGCAATGGCTTATACGGGGATTGCATGGGCGGGTGTGGAAAAGGCATTAAAACGCATGTTTCAGGGCTTAAAGTGAAGGGCAGTACCACCTGAGTATGGAGAGGCTGCAGCCAAAATACTCGAAATTAGTGGGCTGATGCGTTGCGAGCGCCGCAAAAAAATGCGCCTGAAGAGCTCAGGCGCATGATCAGACGTTGCTTATTTTGCGGTCACTGCTGCGGCAGGCACACGTATAGGCGCTTTTGCGGCGAGATTATAGGCCGCTTTTTCTTCTTTGCTGGCTTTGAGCGCCAGCAGGCAGGGTGTCAGCACCAGCGTCAGAATCGTCGAGAAGGTCAAACCACCTGCGACAGCTGTGGCCAGCTGGCTCCACCACTGCGTCGAGGGCGCGCCAAAGCTGATCTCTTGGCCGAAGAGATCGATGTTCATCTTCAACACCATAGGCATCAAGCCCAGCACGGTGGTGATGGTGGTCAGTAACACCGGGCGAAGGCGCTGGGCACCCGTGCGCAAGACGGCCTCGTAGATCGCCATGCCCTCGTTGCGCATCACGTTAAAGGTGTCGATGAGCACGATGTTGTTGTTCACCACAATGCCCGCCAGTGAGATGACCCCCACACCGGTCATGATGATGCCGAAGGCCTCGCCAGTGATCAGCAGTCCCATAAAGACACCGCCCAAGGAGAGAATAACCGCGGTGAGTACCAGCATGGCCTGGTAAAAACTGTTGAATTGCGTGACCAAGATGATCGCCATGATAAACAGCGCCACCAGCATGGCGTTGAGCAGAAATTCCATGGTCTCTTGCTGCTCTTCGTCTTGGCCTTCAAAAATAATGCTCACGCGCGGATCCAGGCCCATGTCCTCAGCCGCTTCGTGCAACTCTGCCAGACGGGTATTCGCCAATTGCCCCAAGTTCACCACGTTTTCACCGTCACGCGCTGCGGGAGCGGCTTTCAGGCGGAACACCAGATTGCCGTCCAGGCGCTTCAGCACAGCCACCTTTTGACTGGGCTCTACGGTGGCAAAATTGCCGAGCGGCACGTAGCCGTTCTGAGCCGATATGCGCAGGTCTTCCAGTTGTGACAGCTGACGATGCTCGGGCGGGAATCGAACGCGAATATCGAGTTCCTCGTTGGAGTCGTCCGGTCTGTAAGTGGACAGTTTCACCCCGGCAGTGATCAGCTGAACAAAGGTGCCGATCAGGTTGATGTCGGCGCCGTATCGGCCGGCCTCTTCGCGGTTCACCTTGACGTTCCAATCCAAGCCGGGCAGTGGCAGGCTGGTCTCAATGTCGGTGTAGCCGCCGTTTTCAATCATCCACTGCTGCGCGCGCGCCACCATGTCCATGGTGAGTGCGGGGTCGGGTGAACTGAACGCGAGCTGAATCGGTTTTTCGTCACCGCCAGGCCCTGAGCCCTGTTTTTGCAGCTCAACGTGCAGCCCGGGAATGGTGTCTTGCAAACCGCGCAGCTCTTCTAGGACCTCATCCACGCGTCGCTCGCGCTTGTCCCAGTCTTCAAATTCGAGGATAGCCTGAGCGATGATGTCATTGTCGTCCAGCAGGGTTCGGGTGTAGGCGGTGCGAATCTCGGGCACAGCCAGTAGCTGTTGTTCCACCCGGCGCAATATCACGTCTCGCTCACGCACGGCCAAATCGCCACGCGCCTTGATGCTCATCACCGCCTGAGTGGGTTCCACGTCGGGGAAAAACTCCGTGCCCTTGCCAAACTTGCTGTACCCCACGCCGATGGCGAACAACAGCGCCACGACCAGTAACAACATGGACAGGGGAAAGCGAATAGCCCAGGCCAAAAAGCTCACGTAGTGGCCGGTGAAGCCCGTAATTTTCTTTAAATTTCCGCGTTCGGCATTGGCCATGTTGGCCAGCGCGTCGGAGTTGATCAGGCGTGTTTTGCCGATCAAGCCACCGAGCGTGGGCACAAATATCAGCGCCATCAGCAGCGACGCGGAGAGCGTGGCAATCAGCGTGATGGGCAGGAATTTCATGAACTCGCCCATCACACCGGGCCAGAACAGCAGCGGCATAAAGGCCGCTAAGGTCGTGGCGGTCGAGGCAATGATTGGCCACGCCATGCGCTGCGCTGCCTGTTTGTAGGCCATGGCGCGCGGCACACGGGCCAGCATGCGCCTGTCGGCAAACTCGGTGACAACAATCGCGCCGTCCACCAACATGCCGACTGCCATGATCAGGGAGAAGAGCACCACGATGTTGACCGTCAAACCGAGCATGTCGAGCACCAGCATGCCGATCACAAAGGAGCCGGGGATGGCAACCGCAACCAAACCGGCGCTGCGAACACCCAGTGCAGCTATTACCACCACAACCACCAGAAGCACAGCGCTCAAGACGTTGTTTTGCAAATCTTTGAGCATGTTGCGAATGTCGGTGGACTTGTCACCGAAATACGAGACTTCCAGGGCTTGTGGCCAAGACTTCTGCAGCTCTGCAATGCGTACTTTTATCTCGTCAATGGCAGCAATGACATTGGAGCCGCTGCGTTTTGTTATCTCCAGCGTGACCGAGGGTTGGCCGCCCACACGGGCAAAACTCTCAGGGTCTTTGAAGACGCGCCTGACCTCGGCCACATCCTTCATGCGAACCACGCGGCCACCGACTGATTTCAACGGCAGGTCGAACAACTCTTGGGCGCTTTCAATCACGCCTGGCACCTTAATGGACAGTCGACCGACACCGGAATCCAGCACGCCGGCTGCCACCAATTCGTTGTTGCGCGCCACGGCGTTCATCAGGTCGAGCTGGGAGATGGCGTAGCTCTCCAGCACCAGGGGGTCGACAATGATCTCCACCATCTCTTCCCGCTTGCCGGTGATCTCTGCCTCCAGCACGCCGGGGATAGCCTCCAGCACGTCCTGCAATTGATCGGCGATGGCGTAGAGCGCGCGCTCTGGCACCGGGCCGCCCAGGCCAATCACCAGCTGGGGAAACTGCGAGGTGTTGATCTCATGCACAGTGGGGTCTTCGGCCGCGTCGGGCAAGTCGCCCTTGGCCTTATCAACCGCCTCTCGCACATCGTCGAGGGCGCCGTCGGCGTCAAAGCCGGCGTCGAATTCCAGGGTGACGTTCGCGCCACCTTCGTAGGCGACCGTGGTGACTTTCTTGACGCCCTCGATCGATTCCAGCTCTTTTTCAAGTGGCCGGACCAACATGCGGTCCGAGTCCTGGGGTGAGATGCCCTCCAGGTCGACGTTGGTGTAGATAAGCGGAATATCAACGTCCGGGTCAGCTTCTTTGGGGATGTTGATGTAGGTCATGGTCCCGGTGATCAACAGCAGCGTCAGCACCATTAACACTGTGCGAGCGTGGTCAACCGCGGAACTGATCAATGCATTCATGTGGGGTTCGCTCGATTCTTATTCGGAGACTGCAGCGGTTTTGCTCTGGCTTTCATCGACGGGATCAACCAGATCACCGTGGTGCACAAAACCTTGTCCCAGCGTGATAATACGGGCGTTGTCAGGTATGCCACTGACCCAGATGCCGTCTGTTTCGCTGCGCACCAGATCGACATCAAAGAGCGCGACCTTGTTGTCATCGTCTACGGTGGCGACTTGAATGTCACCTTCCGCACTCAGGGCCAGCAAGGAGGGCGATATCTTGTAGGCGCTCTCAGTGCGCAGCAGAATTTTCATTTGTGTGGTCATGCCCGCGACGAGATCCCCGGCGCTGTTGGGCAGGGTGACTTCAACCCTGAAGGTGCGTGTGGTGTCGTCGGCAAAGGGCGAGATATAGGTGATTTCACCCTCAATACGCTCACCGCTTAGCATCGTGACACTGGCCTTTCCCCCCAGTTTGATCTCGGCCACGTTTCTCTCTGCAACGTCACCCACCGCCCGTATAGGGTCTAGATCGATCAGCGTAGCGATGGGTCTACCCACCTGCATGAAATCACCGATTTCGGCGTGGTGGTCAGCCACCATGCCGTCAAAGGGCGCCAGCACGGCGCTTTTGCTCAGTTCTTTCTCGTATTGCTCAACCTGTGCGGTGGCAGCGAGCAGCGCCGCGTAAGCCATGGCTTTATCGTTTTTGGTGTTCACGCCCTGTTTGAGCAGTTTCGCCTGAGCTCTGTAGGTCAACTGCGCGCTGTTTTGTTCGGCTTGGGCGCCTTTTAGCGCCGCCTCTACGCTGCCCGCGTCTATCTGGGCAATGGGCTCGCCTTTTTTCACGATGGCGCCGCGTTTGGCTGCAAACGACAACAGAATCCCATCCAGTTCGGAGGCGATTTCCCCTTTAAGATTGGGTTCAGTGCGGCCGGTGAACACCAGCTCTAACTCTGTGGGCTGGGCCGAGAAGTTGCGTACCTGTACTTTCTGCAGCTGCTTTGTCTGTTCGGTACTTGCATCGGTGTTGTCCGCATCGGGCAGGGGTATCACCATCCATAACGCCACCAAAACAATCAACATCAAAGAGATGAGATAGGGGCGTTCCGAGATAAAACGCATAGGTTTTTCCTTTAAATTGCGTCAGTGCTGGCAAATGAATCTGGACCGAATTCGGGCCGCGTTGTTCAACGAACAACAGCCTTCCAGTCGGTGAGAACTTCTCTGCCAGTGTTTAAAATTTTGTGAGCAGCGTCTCTACAGCGGCTCAGTTTACCCGCTCAATAGCGGCTTTAACCGCTGCCACGTCACACTGTGCCGCTGCACAGTGGCCCCAACTGGGGTTTTCGCATACAAGTGGCGTGCCGCTGCGCGATAAAAGCAGCCTGTGGCGGGCAGTGGTTCACAAGATAGGGTAAACAAAGCGCGTTTAGTAGTCGCATCTTGTAACGATTTGTAACATATGCTCCGAGCTCAGGGCTGTGCTCGGCGACCTGGGCCAAGCAGTTCAACAAGCCGCTTGATCAGGTGTTTTTAATCAGCACATGGGCCTGTTGTCTCGCCGTGACCCGGCCAATCACCATGTAGTCGTCGAACTGCTCGCACAGGGATTGGGCACGCTCGGCGGGCAGCGCGGCGAGCAAACCGCCACTGGTCTGCGGGTCGAGCAGTAAATCCAGCCAGCCGATGGGGCATTGATCGCCGCCCGCGCAAAACGACAGGCGCGAGGCCATGGCAGGGTACAGGCTGGAGCGCCAACCGGATGCGCTGAGCGCCAAACTGCCCGACAGCAGCGGGACAGCCGGGGCCTGCAATACCGCGGAGTAATCGCCCGCATCGCCTAGCATTTCGAGCAGGTGGCCGAGCAAACCAAAACCCGACACATCGGTCACCGCGTGCGGCTTGTGTTGCGCCAGTGCGTGGGATGCTGAGCGGTTGGAGCTGCACATGCTGTGCAGCGCCGCCTGTACTGCCGTTGCGGGCGCTTGCGCCTGCATATCTGCCGCAAAAATAACGCCGGTGCCTATGCCCTTGTTGAGCACCAAGGCGTCGCCGAGCTGCAGGCCCGTCTTTCCCCATTGGCCTTGGTGGGCGACCGCCCCGGTCACGGCGATGCCGACGCTGCAGTCCATGGACTCGCTGCTGTGGCCGCCGGCCAGGGTGGCGTGGTTGAGCGCCAGTGATTCGGCGATGCCCTGCATCAGGGCGCGGTGATCACGTGCTTGTAACCGTGGGTGCGCGATGGTGGTGCTGACCCACACGTGCGCGGCCAGGGGTTCGCCGCCCATGGCGTAGACATCGTTCAACGAGTGTTCGGTGGCGGCGCGGCCCACCAGGTACAGGTCGTCACAAAAAGCTCTGAAGCCGTCGATGCTCTGCACCAGCGCTTTTCCCGCGGGCGGGATCAAGGTGCTCGCGTCCTCGGCTTTTGACAGCGCAGGTTTGATTTCATCGCGCCTGTAGATTGGCAAGCCAGCCAGGCCCTCAGTCAACAAATCAGGGCCCAGCTTGCCGCCACAGCCGCCACAGTGGGGCTTGTCCAGCTCGGGCGGCGGCATGGGCCGCGGCGTACCCAGTTGCTGGAATTTGCGCATAAAAGCGCGGTCGATGTGGTCTTTGACGCGCCACACGGCATGACCTGAGAAGGCGATGCCGTGGCGACTGCCGGTCGCCTGCTTGCCGCCGAGCGACAAGAGCGAGAGGTACTGAGATTGAAGTTTGATGGGCTTGAGCGCTTGTCCCAAACTGAGGCGGCGCAGGTTGGCTTCCAGCAGCGGCGCTTGGCGCACGGCGTAGACGCCGGCCTTGGGCCGGGGATCGTCGCGCAGGTGGGCGATATCACCGCAGGCGAATACCCCGGGGTGCGACACGCTTTGTAGCTGTGCGTCGACGCTGACAAAGCCGTCGCTGTCGGTGAGCAGGCCCGATTCGCTCAGCCAGGCGGGCGCGGTGGCACCGGCGCACCACACGCTTTGATCCAGATCGAGGCGTTGCCCTGACACGGCGGCTATGCCCGCGCTGTCTGTGGCTGCAACATCGAAGCCCGCATGGCATTGCACGCCGTAGGATTTCAACGCCGCCTCTGCTGCGCTCACCGCGCGCGCGGGATAACCTTTGAGAATGCGCTCACCGCGAAAAACCAAGTGCAAACAAGCTGTGGCTTGGCCCTGCAGCCGATGCGCCATGGCCAGCACGAGCTCGACTCCCGCGGCGCCCGCACCGATCACGCCCCAGTGAGCAGGCCTCGCGTCTGCGGTTTGAGCGAGCAGTTGCTGCCACTGGCTGTGGAAGCCGGACACGGGTTTCACCCCGATGACATGATCGGGGAGATCACCCTCCGGCAGTTTGGAGCTGGAGCCTATGTCCAGTGACACCGTATCAAAGTTGACGGGCGGGCGCTGTGCGAACAACAGCTGCTGCTCTTCCAGATCCAGGCCAATGACCTTGTCTTCTATCCAGCGCACCCCCGCCCAGCGGCACAGCTGGTTGAGGTCTATATGAGCTTGTTCGCGGCTGTAGTGCCCGGCGACCCAGCCGGGCAACATGCCGGAGTAGGCTGTTAGCGCCTTCTCCGAGATCAGCGTCAGGCGGGTCTGCGGGATTGGCTTCATCGCCAGGCGCCGGACGATCAGGGCGTGGCTGTGGCCACCGCCCACCAGCACCAGATCTTGTTCATTCACGACTGGGCGTCCACCGACTGCGTGTCCGCCAGCCACTGCAATATCTCGCTGCGATTGCCGCGAAACACGGCCCGCGCTTCGCGATCACTCATTTTGTGGGCGTAGAGCTTGTCGTAATACTCACTTAACAAGGTGCCGATGATCTGATCAAAGCCGCCCCAGTCATCATGGTCACGCAGTGCAGCCACGGCCCCGGCAACAGTGGCGCTGAGCTTGTCGCAGCGCTCGCCGCCCAAGCGCTTGCGAATGCGCTGCAAATTGGCGACTACGTGCGCGTCCAATGCGGACCAGGGGTCCTCGGGCGCAAGCTGCTGGAAGTGCTTGAGCGCATGGGACACATAGTCCCCACGCAGCAGTTCGACGCGGTCTCGCAGCGGCATTTCCAAAACCACCACAGGGGCTTGCACCATGGCGTCCTGCAGGTGTTGCGGCAGGTAGATACGACCGATCAAGTGGGATTCCGCCTCGACCAGTACTGGGGCGTCGCTGATGGCCTGTCGTTTGTGCCAGTCGATGGCCAGGGTGTTCTCCCAGGACACTTGCGCCGGCTGTGGCACGAAGGTGCCGCCAAAGGCGCTGCCACGGTGCAGAGCTTTGCCCTCCAGGTCCAATGACTGTGGCCACTGCTGGATCAGCAGCGTCTTGCCGACCCCTGTCGCGCCGGCCAGCAGCAGCATGGGGGCTGTCGCGCTGAGGGATTCGAAGCGCTGAATCAAGAATTGGCGCATGGCCTTGTATCCGCCGCTGACCAGCGGCACTTCGGTGCCGGCATCCGCCAGCCACTGCTGCGTTGTGCGCGAGCGCAGGCCGCCTCTGAAACAATAGAGGTGGCAGCCGGGATTCGCCGCAATATAGCGCTGCCATTCGGCCAGTCGTTGTTCGCGAATAGCAGGCGTGGCGAGTTCGAGCCCCAGCGCAATCGCCGCATCCTGGCCCTTGTCCGCATATCGCGTGCCTATATCGTGGCGCTGTTCGTCGTCGAGGATGGGGATGTTGGTGGCATGAGGGTAGGCCCCTTTGGCAAACTCTACGGGTGCGCGTACATCCAACAGTGGAGTGTCTTGCAGGAACAGCTGAGAGTAATCGTCGGTGCTTGCAAGCACAATAAGAGGCCCCTATGGAAAACGTCATTATCACTGATGCGGGGCAGGGTTGACACCTTTGCTCGCGATTCATGTGCAGGGCCTCGCGCGGGCAGCAAGCGGTGTCCAGGCCCCGCGCTGGACGATAAGCGCCTGCGGGCTCGACATTGGCTGTAAATTGAGTGAATATCTCTCAACTTTAGACCGGCCACCCCGCGGCGCAATTGTCATGACAGCACCTGTACTTTCTCTGCAGAACATCCACAAGCGTTTCGGCGAGCTCGAGGTGCTGCACGGTATATCGCTGCAGGCGAACAAAGGTGACGTGATTTCCTTGATCGGCTCATCAGGCTCGGGCAAGAGCACTTTGTTGCGCTGTATCAACTTGCTTGAAATGCCGGATTCGGGCGAGATAGAGATCGGTGGCGAGCGCATAGGCCTGCAGCTCGACCGGCACGGCAACCGGGTGGCGAGTGACGCGAAGCAGGTGCAGCAATTGCGCACCCGCGTTGGCATGGTGTTTCAGCAGTTCAATCTCTGGTCGCATCTTACTGTGTTGCAGAATGTGGTCGAGGCGCCGCTGCGGGTGCTCGGCATGGAGCGGCAGGAGGCTGAACAAGCGGGCATGGAATACCTCGATAAGGTGGGCATAGCCGACAAGGCTGGCAGCTACCCCGCGTTCCTGTCCGGCGGCCAGCAACAGCGTGCGGCCATCGCCCGAGCCCTCGCCATGCGGCCTGATGTTATTCTGTTTGACGAGCCGACTTCGGCACTTGACCCTGAACTCGTGGGCGAGGTGCTCAGTGTCATGCGCAAATTGGCCGACGAGGGCACCACCATGATCACGGTGACGCACGAGATGAATTTTGCACGCGATGTGTGCAATCACGTTGTGTATCTGCACCAAGGTTTAATTGAAGAGGCGGGTGATCCACAGCGTGTGTTTGCTCAGCCATCTTCCCCGAGGTTGCAACAGTTTTTATCCAACAGTGCGTGATTCGGATGCGCCTGGCTACATGATTATCCGAACTGGAGACTACTTATGATGAAGAAAACTTTGTTGGCGCTTGGCGCAACTTGTCTGATGGGCAGCACCGCGATTGCCGATACCGTTCGCATTGGCACCGAGGGCGCTTACGCCCCTTGGAACTACCTCGATGACAGCGGCAAATTGGCCGGCTACGAGATTGATCTGGGCATGGCACTCTGTGAGCGCGCAGAGCTCAGCTGCGAAATGGTAGCCAATGAGTGGGACAGCATCATCCCCAATCTGCTGGCGGGCAACTACGACATGATCATGGCTGGCATGAACATCACGGAAGAGCGCAGTCAAACGATTCTATTCAGTGAGCACTACTACCCACCTGATCCTTCGCGTTTTATCGCCGCGGCGGGCAGTGAGTTCGATTTCGACAGCCTCAAAGGGCTGAAGATCGGTGCCCAAGGTGCCACTGTGCAGGCTGACTATGTTGAAAAGACATTCAGCGCTGACAATTCTATCTTGAGCTACGAGACACCCGATCAATCGGTTGCTGATCTGATGGCGGGCAACATTGATCTGCTGTTGGCCGACAACGCCTTTTTGGAGCCTATCGTCAGCGGTGCTGCTGGTGCGGTTGAGTTCGTCGGTGAAGGCGTGTCTATTGGTGGTGGTGTGGCGATCGGCATGCGCCAAGAAGACGGCGAGCTGCAAGAGAAGATTGCCGCTGCTCTCGACGCCTTGAAAGCAGACGGTACGGTCGACAAGCTCATCGCTGAGTATTTTGAGAAAGGCCCTTTCTACAAGCAGTGAACACGCTGCTTCTATAAAGACATGGCTTAGCCAGTGCGTCTAGTGTGCTGGCCGGTAGCGGGTGTCTCTCACCCGCTACTGGTGCTCTGACAGTGTGGAAATTGAAGGTTGAAATTGTGTTCAACACTAGGATTGTCACCCAATCAAAAAGTATTCGGATAACCACTGCATCCCAATTTGTCATGCTGTCTGAGTACTAGGACACACTATGTTAGAAACCATCGGCGCCTGGGTTGGCGGTACGTTCGGCTCAGATGCGCAAGCACTGCTGGCGTACATAAGTAACGGCAAGCACATGGCCTGGTACGCCAGCGTGCGCTACACCTTGATTGCCGCCTGCGGTGGCGCGCTATTGGCCGTGGTCTTCGGGCTCGCCGGTGCCGCCTTGAAAAACTCGCGTTTCGCGGTGTTTCGCTTGCTCGGCAGCTTTTACATCACCATTGTCCGTGGTGTGCCTGATGTGTTGTTTTTTCTGTTTTTCCCGCTCGCTTTTGAACAGGCGGTCGAATACATTTTTGCGCAATCAGCTTGTACCGCAGTGGAGCTGGCTGCCGACGGTCGCTGGCCGCCCTGCAGCGCCGCGCAGTGGTATCTGGGCACAAACGAATATTTGTTGCTCGCCTGTGTGTCCTTGGGCTTGGTGTACGGGGCCTTTGCGGCAAACGTGATCCATGGCGCGCTGCGTTCGGTGCCCCGCGGGCAGTTGGAGGCCGCGCAGGCTTACGGCTTCAGCACGTCAGCCGTGTTCTGGCGTTTCCAAGTACGTCAGATGTGGGTCTACGCACTGCCGGGCTTGTCTAATGTCTGGATGCTGCTGCTGAAAGCCACGTCCTTGTTATCACTGTTGCAAATTGCCGACATTGTGCAATGGGCTGGGCGCCTCGGTGCGGCAAACTATATGGCGCGGGTGGGGCCGATTCACCCGGATTGGCGCTGGCGTTATTATTTGGCGCTGTTCGTCTTTTATATTGTCATGGCCATCTTATCTGAGCGTTTTTTCAACCGTTTGCAAGCGCGCGCGAGTCGCGGCATGTTGCGGGGCACTTAGCTGTGGATTCCTTCATGCAATTGCCGCTGATCAATGACTTGATTATCTTGGCCAAACCAGCCCTGTATAATCTGTATTTCGCCGTGATCTCAATACCCTTTGGTTTTCCGCTGGCGATTTTGTTGGCGGTGGCCAAAGCGCACAGCAGCCGGTGGTTTTCTATGCCGGCGCGGGCTTATATCTATGCTTTCAGAGGCTCACCTCTTTTCATCCAGTTCTTTATGTTTTATTCCTTTGCACTGGCTTTGAATTTGAGTCACTGGAAGCCCTGGGGCATTGATCACATCGTGCTGCATCCGCTGTTCCTTGGGCCCTTTGTGCTGGTGCTCAATACCAGCGCCTACGCGGCTGAGATATTCTTCGGCGCGCTCAACACTGTGCCGCGTGGTGAGATAGAGGCCGCGAGAGCGGTGGGCATGAGCCGCTGGCAGATATTTCGTACGGTCAAATGGCCCAATATGATTCGTTTGGCGTGGCCCGCTTACACCAACGAAGTGGTTTTTCTGTTCCATGCCACGGCGATCGTGTATTTCACCTTGCCGGTGATAGACGATCAAAAAGACCTGATGAACAAGGCGGGGGAACTCTTTGAGCACGACTACAATATATTCCTGCATTTCAGCGCGGCAGCGCTGTATTTCCTCGTCATATCAGTGTGTATCTTCTTTGTTTTCAATCTGATTCAGCGCAGGCTGAACAAGCACCTTGTGCCTGAAAAGATAAAGAAAATTCGTTTTCGCCCCCAATATTTGCGTTAATCAATTCGAGCAATATCAAATGCATGACGGGGATTTCATGCGCTGGCATGGTGATGACTGCTAGACTTAAATACTCCTGTATCACGAGTTTTTGCATTGCACCACAGAAGCTGTTTTATCGGCTGCACGCCGGCCATTACATGGGCCTGTATTGCTCTGCTCTGCTTGTCCGTCAGGCCCGCTCAGGCGCTCAGTTGCCAAGCCTGGGCAGGAGATCAAGCGCTGCTGCAAGGCAAGCTGATTGGCCCGGTGCTGATACAGGCCAACGACGTGTTCGACAACGCGTTGCTCAGCGAAAACAAGGCCATACACCGCTTCGCCAATAAGCTGCACTATCAGACTAAAAAGTCGACAATCGCCCGGCAGTTACTGTTCGCTGAGGGGGATGTGTTCTCTCGGCGCGTACTCGATGAAAGCAAGCGCCTGCTGCGCAGCCGAAGTTACATCGCCGATGCGGAAATTTCTGTTTTGCAGGTGTGCGGCTCCGAGGTCTGGATCAAGGTAAAGACCGTCGACACCTGGAGCACGATCCCCGAGATATCCCTCAGCCGTGTCGCGGGGGAGAGCCAGCGTACCATCGCTCTTGAAGAGAACAACCTGATGGGCCGCGGCCAGCAGTTGGCCTTTCGTTACGAGCGTGATCTGGACCGAGTCAGCCGCTCCCTCAGCTACACCGATCGGGATTGGCGCGGGCGCCGCCAGGCCTTGCACCTGGAGTTGCAAAACAACCAAGACGGCGAGCGCTACCAGCTGTCGCTGACCCGTCCCTATATCAGTTTCGATGACACCTACAGCTGGACAGTGAATGGCCACTTCGATCGCCGCGAAATTGACCTCTATGAACAGGGGGAAGTGGTTGAGACCATGGGGCTTGAACAGCACTACCTGGACGCCAATCGAAGCTGGTCACTGGGGATCCAGCAGGGGCGGCTGGAGCGCTGGACCGTGGGTCTGCGCTTAGACGAGCACAGTTTTTATCGCATCGCCGACACGCGCGCCGATAATCTCTTTGCAAACAAACGCGAATACCTGCCTTATGTTCGCCTTGAAAAAATCGAGGACCACTTCGAAGAGTTTGAACACATTCGCAAGCTGGCTGGCCCAGAAGACATTAATTTAGGCGCTCAATACCGCTTTGAGCTCGGATACATGGCGCGTTTGTGGGGCAGTCATGAGGACGCCTTGTACTTGTCCGCGGTTCATCAGCGCGCGTTTAAACAGGGCGATCGTACTCTGTGGATCAGTGAGTCCAGGGCGCAGAGTTTTGTCTCGAGCCATGCGCTGCAGCAGTTACAGGGCGGCACATCATTGCAACTGCATCGGCGGTTGACGCGGCGCAATCAGTTGTTCTTAGAGCTGGAACTCGAAGCAGGGCATTTGATGCCAGAGCAGCAGCAACTGGCCATAGGCGGTGAGAGCGGCCTCAGAGGCTACCCCTTCAAAGCCCAAACAGGCAACCGGCTGGCGCGCTTGAGCGCCGAAGTACGACACTACCCGGATTGGCATCCCTGGCATCTGCTGCATTTTGGCGGTGCTATTTTTGCCGACTACGGTGCGGCCTGGCGCGCCGGCGCCGCCTCGCCGATCTGGCTGTGGGATCTGGGTCTGGGGCTGCGCTTGGGCTCTTCACGATCCTCGTCGGGACGGGTGTTGCATTTAGATTTCGCCCTGCCCGAAGGGGGCGGTTCGCCGCAATGGACGGCGACTACCAAAAAACACTTCTAAGGCACCGCTCTACTGAAAGGCTGTTTCGGTGAAGCTGCGCAATTTGCGTGAGTGCAGTCGCTCTGCCGGCATTTGTGCAAGCTTGTCCATCGCCAGCATACCGATGCGCAAGTGCTGCTCCACCTGCTGGCGGTAAAAGGCCGTCGCCATGCCAGGCAACTTGAGCTCGCCGTGCAGTGGCTTGTCCGAGACGCAGAGCAGTGTCCCGTAGGGCACCCGAAATCGGAAGCCATTGGCTGCAATGGTCGCGGACTCCATGTCCAGGGCAATGGCCCTCGATTGCGACAGTCGGCGGACTGGCTCTCGCTGGTCGCGAAGCTCCCAGTTTCGGTCGTCGATGGTGGCCACTGTCCCGGTCCGCATGATGCGTTTTAATTCCCCGCCCTCCCTGCCGGTGACATCCGCAACCGCGTCCTGCAGGGCGACTTGCACTTCGGCGAGCGCAGGGATCGGGACCCACACCGGCAGGTCCGCGTCCAGCACGTGATCTTCGCGCACGTAGGCGTGTGCCAGCACATAGTCGCCCAGCCGCTGGGATTGGCGCAAGCCAGCGCAATGCCCGAGCATCAGCCAGGCGTGCGGCCGCAACACGGCCACGTGGTCCGTGATCGTCTTGGCATTGCTGGGCCCGACACCGATGTTGATCAGGGTTATGCCGGTATTGTCCGCACGTTTGAGGTGATAGGCGGGCATTTGCGGTGTGCGCGCACTCTCGCTGCCGCTGACCGATTCATCGTCGGCGCGCACAATGATGTTGCCCGGCTCAACCAGCTCGGTGTATTCGCCGGTGGCAAGTGCCTCGCGGGCGTACTTGCAAAAGCCGTCCACATAAAACTGGTAATTGGTGAAGATCACGTAGTTTTGAAAGTGTTCGGGCCGCGTGGCCGTGTAGTGCTCCAGGCGTGCCAATGAGTAGTCAACGCGCTGTGCCGTGAAGATAGAGAGCGGGGCGGGTTCCCCGGGCTTAACTTCATGTGTGCCGTTGGCGATGTGGTCGTCCGTTGTCGCTAGGTCAGGGGTGTCAAATACATCGCGCAGAGGCCTGTCCAGCGTGTCCAAGTTCGCCTCCACGTGCAGCGTGTCTTCAAAGGCAAAGTGCAGCGGGATGGGCGTCTCAGATTCGCTGACCACAAGCGGCATGCCGTGGTTCCGCAGCAGCTGTGACAGCTGCTCTTGCAGGTATTGGCGATAGAGCTTGGGCCGCGTGATGGTGGTGGCGTAGGTGCCTGGGCCGCTGGTGTAGCCGTATGACAAGGGCGTATCGACCAAGGCGTGGGAGCGAGTAGTGAGCGAAACCTGCGGGTAGAAGGCGCGCACCCGCTTGTCCGGTGTTGCTTCGCCGCGGGCCACCCGGGCAAAGGCCGCGCAGAGGAATTTCGTGTTTCGTTCATACAGCGCTTGCAGGCAATCTAAGGCGGCCTCCGCATTGTCAAATTCCTGCGGGGCTTGAGGGGGTGGCGATAGAAACTCTGCATGGCTCACGATGAGGTGTTACTCCGTGTGATTTTGGGCGGCTGTGTTTGTCGCAGCAAAAGTTGGTCAAACAACATACCACTCTTGACGGTCCGGCATCTATCTCTGGCTGATGATGGCGCAGAGGGCGGGCTGCAATCGCGTGCCGGTGTCGTGGCCCGAGGCTATCGCTTAAGGGTGATCACACAGGGGCAATCACACAGGGGAGCCTCAGTCAAAAGAGGGTGGCCAACTCTGTGCTCGCCCCGCGGTCAAATTCAGGGCATCCACGCTGAGGGGGCGGCGAGTCGCTTGCGGTCGTCTTGTCATGGTAGGAGTCACGACAGCGATCTCGCTGAGGTAGTCGGCAAATGCCATGCCGTGGAACCGCGCGCGGCTGGAACAAGGGGTCGTATCAACAGCGCCAAAGCGCTTAAAGTGCCCAATATCAGGTTCTGGGTTGAGCAGCGCGACAGAGAAACGCGTTTCTGAAGCAGTAAATTGTTCGTGTAGCTTACAGTCAAGTAAGCGTGCGCCGTTAACCCAAACAGCAACCGGATTTTCCAATCTGTGCCCTGAATAAAGAGGGTTATCCATCAGATCAACCAGCGCCCATGGTGTAAGGAAAGTTGTTTTGTAACGTTTTGATGTGATGAGCTTTTTGGTATTGACAGCGACACAGGCAAAACTTTGTTGTGTTAAAACAGAGGGTTAGACGATGTCTAAAATCGCTAAGGCGTATTTAGTGGATGACAGCGATATTGACAACATGCTCCACTCAATAATCTGCGAGAAATCTGGCGCAGTAGAGCAGGTTGTGGCAAACACCGACGCTGAAGATGCGGTGAAAAAATTCATGACGACCACGCCATTGCAGGAGGGTGAGTTCATCTTCTTGGACATAAACATGCCCAAAATGAACGGATATGAGTTCCTCGAGAAGCTCAGCGAGCATGCGCCGGTGCATGAGTTGCCACCGTTTGTGGTGATGGTGTCCACATCGAGCAACCCAAAGGACGAAGCGAAATCGCGCGCCTTTCCCATAGTGCTCGACTACATGACGAAGCCGCTGACCGCCGAAGCCCTGCTTAAATTGAGCACAGTTGCAGCTGAGAGGCTAAAAGCCAAGGCAGCCTGAATCAACGCTGCTTCCGGTGATCGTGGAGTGGTGTGCAAAACGTCCGAAGGCGGCCCTGCTTTCGCTATTTCCGTACAGCGACATCATATTGTCGCTAATCGTGTTTTTCACCGCCCAAGATCCCCGCGCCCTCACACAAGCGAGCTTCGCTGCCTTCAGGGGAGTGAGGATTCTAGCGCATAGGCCTTTCTTTTCCCCCATAGCCAGCTTGTTCTTGGCTCTAGCATCTGCTGCCGCTGATTTGCTCGCTCGGTGGGCAGCAATTCCGTGCACGAATTCCAGGCACAAAAAAACCGGCGATTAAGCCGGTCTATTTGCCCGTTTTGGTACGACTCTCGTACCCTACGGTGTTGATCTCCAACGAAATCAACAAGTTGTTGGTGGAGGCGGCGGGAGTCGAACCCGCGTCCGCAAGCACTCCGCCATTGGCACTACATGCTTAGTCGCTTATTTTTTGTTTAATCCAACACCTGCCAAAGCGACAGAGCGTGGTGCGGACGATCCTCTTAAGATTTAGCAGCGCCACCCGAGGCGTGTCTTGCTGCGATCCTGTAGCGTGTGCTACCCGTGGCTACTTACAGGCAAGTATCCAATCGGGTCAGGCGTATAACGAAAAGCGGTTAAGGCTTTAAGTTATGCGGCCATCGCATAGTTGTCATCGTTTGCAACTATTAATTTGCAGTGTTTTTACGAGGTCACTACACCTCGGCATGCACCTCCGGTTTCATCACTCCCGTCGAAGCCAGGAACGCCCCCGTGTTGGTACAAGGAGAATAATGGGGTCTAAGCGGCAGAATTTCAAGGGAAATTCTTCAACGCTGTCCGCGAATGTCGCTGCACCCCTGTCTGTTCGTCACTGCGCCTTGCTCTGCTTGCTTTGGCGACCGCGCTGGCGCGGGTTAGCGAGGCTATCCCGCAAGATACTCTGCCGTTTTTTGCTGGTGCTCAGTCGCTGCTGTTCGTCCTGGGAGGCCATGAAGGTCTTCTCGACGAAATTCAAATGCGCTTCTGCGGCCTTCGCGGCGCCCGTGCTGTCGCGCGCGATGATCGCGGCGGCAATGGCCTTGTGCTGGTCCAGCAGTTTCCGCCGCATGCCGTCTTCCTTGTCGTAGAGGAAGTCTCGGTTGTAGAAAACCCCCTGGTTCATCAGCTCGTAGATCGAGCGCATGACGTGCAGCAGCAGCGAATTGTGGGAGCACTCGATGATCAGCATGTGAAAGCGCACATCGAGCTCGGACTCCAGCTCGTGCTTGTTGGCGTGATGCGCCGCGTCCATGGCGTCCACTAGCTCTTTGAAGGACTGCAGGTCGGCCTCGGTGGCGCGTTTGGCGGCCAAAAAGGCGGCAAACGATTCTTGCTCGCGGCGGTACTCCAAAAAATCATAGAAGGCGGAGTGGCGGCGCGAATAGAGCGCGATCATCGCCGGGGAAAGGGCGCTGCCGGTGAGCTGGGCGATGAAAGTGCCGTCGCTTTTGTGCACTTCTAACAGGCCGCGCTCTTCCAGCTGCTGCAATCCCTCCCGCAATTTTGGTCTAGAAACATCCAATTGCTCAGCGAGTTCGCGTTCGGGCGGCAGTTTCTGTCCGGGCCTCAATACGCCGGAAATCACCAGATCCTCGATCTGCTCGGCCACCATTTCAGAGAGCTTGCGCTGATCCACAGGATCGAAAAGACCTGTCGGGGAAGGGGGCTGGGTCATGCAGTTGGCTCCTGTGCTGGGCGTTTTATGAGGCGTTCCCGATCGGAAATTATTGTGTACCAATAATCAACTGCGAACCGGGGCTGTGCAATATTTTACACGAAACTCTTGCGGCATTGCATTTTCATTGGTTAATATAGTTTACCAATTCGGCAGGCGGTTTTTTTCACTGCAGCTGAATTTCGCGAGCCAATCCGACTTTTCAACCTGAGTTCTAGAAAATGCGAATAAAAAGCAAAGCTATATTCAGTTCCGTGGCAGTCATTGCCAGCCTCTGCGCCGCCCCTGCTACCCAGGCGGCGGACAAGCTGCTGCTAAAAACACCGATTGCCTTCAGCACCAATCTGCCAGGACTGGGCTCGCCCATTCCTCGTGTCGCCGCGCAGTTGAAATTGATGTCTGGCGGCAGCTTGAGAATGAAAGTCTACGAGCCGGGCAAGCTGGTCGCCCCCTTTGAAATCCTCGACGCGGTTTCGACCGGCAAGATCAACTCGGGCTACGCCACGGCGGGTTACTGGGCGGGTAAGATCCCGGCTTCACCTTTGTTTTCGGCGGTTCCCTTTGGACCGGAAGCGGGCGAATACATGGCGTGGTTGTACTACGGCAACGGCATGGATCTCTATCAGGAGATGTACGACCAGGCCGGCTACAACGTTAAGGTGCTGCCCTGCGCCATCATCGCCCCCGAAACCTCAGGCTGGTTCAGCAAAGAAATCAACACACCTGAAGACCTCAAGGGCCTGAAAATGCGCTTCTTTGGCCTCGGCGGCAAAGTGATGCAGAAGCTGGGCGTGGCCACCTCGCTGCTGCCGGGTGGTGATATTTTCCCAGCACTGGAAAAAGGCGCCATCGACGCCACTGAATTTTCCATGCCCGCCATCGATCAGCGCCTGGGTTTTCACAAGCTGGTCAAATACAACTACTTCCCCGGCTGGCACCAGCAAGCCACCGTCTTTGAACTGCTGATCAACAAGGATGTCTGGAATAAGGCCTCCGAGCAGCACCAGGCCATCATCTCTAACGCGTGTAAAGCGTCCATGTCTGACAGTTTCGCAGAAGGTGAGGCAATTCAACACGACGCCATGCTGAAAAACGTCAACGAGTACGGCGTCAAGATCATGCAGTGGAACGATGAAATGTTGTCGCTTTTCCGCACCACCTGGGATGAAACCGCGGAAGAAGAAGCGAGCAACGATGCTTTCTTCAAGAAGGTCTATGCCGACATGAATGAGTTTAGAGACGGCTACACCCTGTGGAAGAGCAACGCTTTCTTGCCGCGCAAGTAGGCGATTGAAGGAATGGCGAGCTCCGGCTACATCGGAGTTCGCCACAGGGCAACGGGCTGCACAGTGAAGTCAGCCCGTTTTTGCAGGGAAAAAACAATCAGGTAGTATCATGACTCAGGCCCCACTGTCAGACGCACAGAGCGATGCTGTTCAAGAACCGGCGATATCAACCGCGATCAACCGCGGTGTCAAAAGCGTGGGTCAAATCATCATGTGGTGCAATCTACTGCTGATTGCTGCCATATTCTCGCAGGTGGCACTGCGCTATCTGTTCGATATCAATCTGCCAAAGCTGGATGAAATCCAGTGGCATTTGTACGGCGTGGTCACCATGATGGGCTTGTCATACGCCTTGGTGAACGACAGCCATGTCCGCGTTGATGTGCTGCATATGTCACTGTCCAAACGCTCTCAGCGCTTCATCGAGTGCATTGGCATGACGGTGTTGATGCTGCCTTTCGTCTACTTGATGATCGATCAAGGCTACGACTATTTCTACGAGAGCTGGCGTGTCGATGAGCGCTCCAACAGCCCGACAGGCCTGCCCATGCGCTGGCTGCTCAAAGCCTTTATCCCGATCAGCTTCGTGCTGCTCGGCCTCGCTGTGCTCGCCCGACTGATTGCCGATCTCTACGCGCTGCTGAAAGCCCCTGCGGCAGAGAGAGAGGGCAAGGGTCTGCTTGCAGTGCTGCTGGTGCTGGCGGTGTTTGCGCTGCTCGGCTGGCAGCTCTGCGGTTTGGTGGAGAGCACCGAAGACAAGCTGGTCATCGCCATGTTCATGACCTTTATTGCGTTGCTGTTCAGCGGTTTTCCGGTGGCCTGGGTTCTGGCCGGGGTTGGCATATTGTACTGCCTGCAGGCGTATCTCTTCGACAACGGCCACATGGCTTGGACCGGACTTGAAGAGACATTCACCGGGCTCGACTACCTGACTTTGGGCGCCACCGTCAATCGCGTCTACGGCACCATGTCGAACGCAGTGCTGGTGGCGTTGCCGATGTTTATTTTTATGGGCCTGATGCTCGACGAGAGCGGCGTTGCGCAGCGTTTGATGCACTCCATGCAGAAGCTCTTTGGCCGCACCCGAGGCGGGCTGGCGATCACGGTTACCTTGATCGGCATTATTCTGGCCGCCTCCACCGGCATCATCGGCGCTTCGGTGGTCTTGCTGGGCGTGATGAGCCTGCCGGCAATGATGAAGCAGAATTACTCGCCCGTGCTGGCCTCGGGCGTGGTCGCCGCGTCTGGCACCTTGGGCATTCTGATCCCGCCCTCCATCATGCTGGTCATCATGGCCGATCAAATGGCCCTGTCCGTGGGGGATCTGTTCATGGCGGCAGTTTTCCCCGGGGTGATCATTGGCGGCTTGTATTTGCTGTATATCTTTGTCATTGCCTACATCAAGTCCGATGTCGCGCCGGCGCCCAAAGACGCCGCTGCACCCGATTGGCCTGTGGTCAAGGAGGCGTTGCTGGCTGTGCTGCCGACGCTGGCGTTGATTCTCTCTGTGCTGGGGTCTATTTTTGCGGGCATCACCACCCCCACCGAGGCCTCGGGTATCGGTGCGTTGGGGGCGACACTGCTGGCCCTGGGCTACGGTAAATTGAGCTGGTCGGGGCTTGTCAAAGTGCTGACATCCACCTTCAGCACCACGGCCTATATTTTTGCGATATTCCTCGGCGCGACGGTGTTCTCTTTTGTGCTGCGGGAGCTGGGCGGTGATGAGCTGATCGAGCACACGGTACTGTCCACGGGCTTTGGCCCAGAGGGCACGATTCTCTTTATTCTTGGCGTGGTGTTTTTACTGGGTTTCGTGCTCGATTGGATTGAAATCACCTTGATCGTACTGCCTCTGATGCGGCCCATCATCAATGCGCTCGGGCTCGACATAGACGGCCACGGCGTATTGGATGAGCCCGCATTGATCTGGTTTGTCATCATGGTCGCCGTGACCCTGCAGACATCTTTCCTGACGCCGCCGGTGGGTTTTGCCTTGTTTTACCTTAAGGGGGTTTGTCCGCCTGAGATCAAGCTCAAGCATATCTACGCGGGGGTTATCCCCTTTGTCTTATTGCAATTGACAGGCTTGGCATTGCTTTATACTTGGCCGTCGCTGGCCACCTGGCTGCCATCCGTCGCCTACTGAGTGGGGTAGAGGCACCTAAACGTGCCCACGCTTGGGCTAGAATGACCTTACTTAAGAAAGAGGCGGGACGATGAAAGTTGATAGCACGGTGTTTTTAGACGGCTTGCGGGCGATAGTTGGTCAAAAGCACCTCAAAACATCGGACAGCCAGACGGCCCGGTATCGCCAGGGTTTTAGATCGGGAGGCGGCGAAGCGCTGGCGGTCGTCCTGCCGCACACACTGCTGCAGCAGTGGCAGGTGTTGCAAGCCTGCGTGGACGCAGATGTCATTGTGATCATGCAGGCGGCGAACACCGGTTTGACCGAGGGCTCCACGCCGGTGGCGGAGGGCTACGACAGGCCCACCGTAATCATCAACACCCTGCGCATGGGCGCTGTTCACGTGATCGGTGCGGGTGAGCAGGTTGTCAGTCTGCCCGGTGCCACCCTCTACACCTTGGAGAAACTGCTAAAACCCCTGGGCCGGCAACCGCACTCGGTGATTGGTTCGTCTTGCATTGGTGCGTCCGTGGCGGGCGGTGTGTGCAACAACTCCGGCGGGGCGCTGGTGCAGCGCGGGCCAGCGTACACGGAGCTGGCCTGTTATGCGCAGCTCGATGCGCACGGTAAATTGCAACTGGTGAATGACCTGGGCATCGAACTGGGTGAGTCGCCAGAGGAAATCCTCACGCGCCTGCAGGCGGGGGATTTCAGCGCGGAAGATGTGACACACGACAACCGGCTCGCCTCTGATCGTGAATACAGCGATCGCATCAGGGATGTGAATGCCGCCAGCCCCGCGCGTTACAACGCTGACCCGAGGCGACTGCACGGTGCCAGTGGCTGCGCCGGCAAGCTCGGCGTGTTCGCGCTGCGCCTCGATACCTACAGCAACAACGAGCGCGAGGCGGTGTTTTACATTGGCAGCAACGACACTCAGGTGTTCAGCAAGCTGCGGCGTCATATTTTGTCCAGTTTCACCGCGCTGCCCGAAGTCGGCGAGTATATCCACCGCGACTGCTTTGACTTTGCGCACCGCTACGGCAAGGACACCGTGGTGATGATTGACAAGCTCGGCACAGACAGGTTGCCGTTGTTCTTCTCTCTGAAGGCGCGAGCCGACAGTGTACTGAACAAGATCCCCTTTTTGCCCGCACAGCTCAGCGACCGAGTGATGCAGTTACTGGCCAGTGCGTGGCCAGAAGCGCTGCCCCAGCGCATGCTCGATTACAGGGCGCAATACGAGCACCACCTGATATTGAAAATGTCCAACGAGGGCATTGAAGAGGCCGAAGCCTATTTGCAACAGGAACTGCAGGGTGAGGCGGGGGCGTTTTTTCGCTGCGATGATAATGAAGCGGCCAAAGCCATGTTGCACCGTTTTGCCGCCGCCGGTGCAGCTGTGCGCTACGAGGCGCTGCACGGAGACAAGGTGCAGGGTGTGCTGCCATTGGATATCGCCCTGCCACGCAACACGGACGATTGGTTCGAACAGCTGCCTGCAGAATTAGATGATCAGCTAGAGGCGAAGCTCTACTACGGGCATTTTATGTGTCTGGTTTTTCACCAGGACTATGTGGTGAAGAAGGGCGGCGACATGAGCGATATCAAAGCGCAAATGCTGGCGCTGCTCGACGCCCGTGGTGGGCAGTATCCGGCAGAGCACAACGTGGGGCATCTGTACAAAGCCAAGCCCGAGCTGGCGGCTTTCTATCAGGAGCTCGACCCCAGCAACAGCTTCAATCCGGGCATTGGGAAAATGTCGCGGAAGAAATTTTACGGTGCAGAGCTTGAGTGATGGCTGTATTGGATCGGGGCGGAAACTTCAGTCGTCACCCTTAACAGCGCCGCGCTTTGCTTTTATCGCACCGCGTGCGGTTTTAGCGTCCATGCGGCGGCGCTGACTGCCGCGCGTGGGTTTGGTGGCGATACGGCGTTTAGGACGGTGGCAAGCCTGCTCTATGAGATCTACCAGTTTTTTCTGTGCCGCTTCGCGGTTGAGCAGCTGACTGCGGTGTGATTCGGCGGTGATGATCAGCGCGCCGTCTTTGCTCCAGCGGCGTCCCGCCAGCTGCCGAAGGCGAGTTTTTACATCAGGCGGCAGGTTGGGAGATCGGGCCGCCTCAAAGCGCAGCTCCACGGCGCTGGAGGTTTTGTTCACGTGTTGACCGCCAGGGCCACTCGAGCGCACAAAGGATTCGCTGAGTTCCCATTCAGCAATGCTGATGCGTTCATTGATTTTAATCATCGCTGGGTTGGCTCAGCTCGCCGCGCAAGTCCTGCTGCAGCAGTGCGCGGATGCGCTCGGGCTCTGAGCCCTGGCTCAACAAGACGTGCAGCTTGGCCAGTGCCGCCTCTAAGGTCATGTCCAGGCCGCTGATCACACCGGCCTCCGCGAGCGCGTTGCCGGTGGCGTAACTGCCCATCGCCACCCGCCCCGAATAACACTGGCTGAGGTTGACAATCACCACCCCACGAGACTGTGCCTCCCGAAACAGCGCGAGCAGCTCGGGCGAACGCGGGCCGTTGCCCACGCCAAAGCTGCGCAGGATCAAGGCTTTCACCGGGGCTTGCAACGCATTGGCGATCACCGCTTGACTGATGCCGGGGTAGAGCGTAACCACGGCGACGGGCTGCGGGGTGATCGCGTTGATGGCAAAGGGCTGCGGTTCGGGGCTGAGCGTGGGCACTGCGCTGCGGCGGATCTCGATGCCGGCGCGTGCCAGCGGCGGCAGGTTGGGGGATTCAAAGGCGTCGAAGCCATCGGCGCGTGCCTTTGTCGCGCGGTTTCCCCGCAGTAGCTTGTCCTCAAAAAACAGGCAGACTTCGGGCAGCGCATGCTCTGCTGCTATGTACAGCGCATTCAGCAGATTGGCGCGAGCATCCGTGCGCAAGCTGGCTAAAGGGATCTGCGAGCCTGTGACAATCACCGGCTTGGCCAGGTTCTCAAACATGAATGACAGGGCGGACGCGGTGTAGGCCATGGTGTCCGTGCCGTGCAAGATGATGAAGCCGTCGTAGTCCTCATAGTGAGCAGCCACGTCATCGGCTATGCGCTGCCAATGCATCGGCGTCATCTCGGCCGAGTCTATTAGCGGCGCGTATTCGTGCAGATCGAAGGCCGGCATCTCTGGTCGGTGCAGCTCTGGCAGTTCGGACAGCTGCGTGGCCATCATGCCCGGTGCCGGTACAAAACCCTGCGCAGAGGGCTGCATGCCAATGGTGCCACCAGTGTAAGCAATGTAAATGCGTTTTTTAGCCATGTTCAATCTGTCTGTGGAATAGGTGCGTCGCGCCGTATTTTACAACAATAACGAGGCCAGTAGCGCAGTCCGCTGCAGTTGCTCAGGCCTGTGCGCCGCGACGATCTTTGCCCCTAAGCGTTTTTAGCATGACCACTGTTGTCCGGTGTTCAATTCCAGCTTCCTAGGTTTCAGTGGCTAGCAGCATCATGATATTTATATGAAAATTCAGGCGAAGTGTTTTCTTCGCAGTTTAATCTACGTTGTGTACGTTTCCCTTTTTGCTGGCCAATGCAGTGGGCGGCTGTGTATATCTATTGTTACATCCGTTGTTCTGTCTGTTCATAAATCTACTTGGATGCACGGCAAGAAGGTGTCTCGCCGCACAAAAACCTGTATTACTTTGATACAGTTTTGAAGCACCGGATTATTATATTTGGCGCAAGTGCATTAATATGTTTCGGCAGTGAAAGCCCCGCCCCTCAAAGGATTGAACCATGCAAGATAGCAAGAGCAGATACTTCAAGCTGCTGACACTTTTGGCCATTGTCTTCACGTTAAGCGCTTGCGGCGGCTCATCTAATGAGCCGGCGTCGGCAGCAGACGACGACACCACGGCAGGCGCCGGTGGTGGTAGTGGCGGTGGAAGTGCTGGAAGTGGCACCACGGGCTGCCCCGTGGGCCTCGATGAGCCCGCCGCTGGCATGGGTGTTGTGCATGTTCGTGATCTCGCCTCTCCGCTGTCGCCCATCATGCGCAGTGGTTTTGAATCCGGCACGGTGGGTGAGCCCAGCCCGGCGATCACGCATTTTAGTGGCGTGGACAGCTGCTCTGAGGCGCCCAATGACTGGGCAAATTTGCTTGCTACCAACCCCAACAGGCCCGGCGGTTATTTCCTTATCCAGTATCAGGGCGGCGACATCAATCAACGCTTCGCGCGCCTGGGCGCGGATTCCAGCGACGCCGACAATCAGGTTTTGGAGTTCTGGCTGAACGACGCCAATGTGGACACAGGTTACGAATTCCGCGGTCGCATTCAAGGCAACTTTTACGAGAACTACAATCTAGACAGCTACTATCAGAGTGTCAGGCTGCGTCTGGGCCGTGATTTCTTGAATCTGAACGCTCACAACGGCACCTTCAATTGGCTGACGCTGTTTGAGGCGTGGAATGGCGCCAACTGGATCGCCGGTGAAGAGCATGCCTTCCATATAGCTGTGGATTTGACCAAGCCCGACCCTGTACCTGGCACAGCGCTGCACCTGAAAGCACAGGGCCGCACTTTTACCCAGGGCGTCGGATTCGACACGCTCTGGGAAGAGACCAACAGCGACATTGTTATCCCGGTAGAGCAGTGGATTACCCTCGAGCTGTACATGTTGCAAGGGGATGAGCAGAGCGGGCGCTTCTACATGACGGTGTCTGTGGCCGGCGGGGAAAAGCAGGTGTTGTTTGATATCGGTGGTTTCACTCACCACCCTGAAGATATCGCCCCTGCTGGCTTTGACTACATCAACCCCATCAAGCTGTACATGCGCGAGCCCGTGCTGGACATCATGAAAGCCACTGGTGGGTCTTTTCGCCTGCAGTGGGATGATCTCGAGTTTGGCCACACGGCCAACTAGAGATTCGCTTTCTTTGCGTCTTCGGCTTCTGAGCAGATCAGGGCCGGAGAGATTGTGCAGCCGTTACACAGTGGGATTTAGATCGATATGGATATTCACAAGCGCACCCGTATTAGCGCTGCAACTCTGCGCCTGCGTCTCGGTGTGGCGGTTGTTTGCAGCTGCGTGCTCAGCGCAGCAGCACTTGCCGGTGACCCCTTATCAGCGCAGCAGGGGGAATGGAGTGCTGTTGAAGATTGGCCCGTGCTCGCCGTGCACGCGGCGCTGCTGGAAAACGGCAAGGTGCTGGCATGGGATGCCACCCCCGATGACTTCGATGACAACCCCCACACCACCGAGGTCTACACCACCCGCATCACCCTGTGGGATCCGGTCACCGGCCAGCACAGCTCGGTCAACAACAACACCAACACGGATTTGTTCTGTGCGGGTGCCGCGCATCTGTGGGATGGGGATCTGTTGTTGGCGGGCGGCGATGGCATCCGCGGGGGCGCACCGGGCACTGCCGCCGGTGCTGTTGTGAACAGCAATGTGTTTAACCCGCAAAACAACGCTTGGACCGCTCTCGAAGACATGGCGTCGGCGCGCTGGTATTCAACCGTCGCGGCGCTGCCTAATGGCGAGATGCTGACCTTTGGCGGCAATTACGGACAGGAGCCCTTCGCCGAGGTGCTGGGCTTGGATAGGCGCTGGCGCTCATTGCCGATCGATGCGCAAATGCCCTATGCCTACAGTGGCGACTATCAGTGGTTGCAAGTCACACCGAATGGTCTGGTGGCATCCTTTGGCCCGCACAATACACTTGGTTTGCTCGACACAGGCGGCACTGGCAGGTGGCGCACGTTGAGCAACACACGGGATACAGTACCCTATCGTGGCTACGGCAGTTTTGCCCCTTACCAGACGGGCAAGATCTTGGTGACTGGGGGTGTGGGTTATTACGGCGAGGGCCCTCGGTCAGAGCGTTCCGCTGTGGTGTTGGATCTCAACACCATGCGCGCCACTGCCACCAGCGACATGCTCTACAGCCGCAGCCAACACAACCTCACCGTGCTGCCCGATGGCAAGGTGCTGGCCAGCGGTGGGCACAGCAGCGCCGAGGCCTTGATTGATTTGACAGCCCCCGTGCTGCCGGGTGAAATGTGGGACCCGGCCACCGGGGAGTGGCGCGAGATGGCGGCACTCGCGCGCACGCGGCAGTACCACTCGACCAGCCTGCTGCTGCCCGACGGGCGGGTGCTGGTGGGCGGTGGCGGGTATTGCGGGCCCTGCACAGTGCTCGATTACCACGAGCAAAACGCCGAGATTTACAGCCCGCCGTATCTCTTTGACCCGCGCGGCGAGCTCGCGGCTCGGCCGCTTGTCTCCGGTGTGCCGCAGCGCCTGAACTACGGCGAGGCATTTGCCGTCACTGTGCAGTCAACGAGTGCCATCAGCAAGGCTGTTTTTATCAAGCCCGGCTCTACTACGCATTCGCATAATCAAGATCAGCGCTTGATCGAGCTCACGCTGGAGCCCACAGCCGAGGGTGTGCGCCTGATCGCGCCGCAGAATCGCAACCTCGCGCCACCAGGGCACTACCTGTTGTTCCTGTTGGATGAAAACGGCGTGCCCTCTCTCGCCGACACCGTGTTGATCGGCCAGCCCAGCGTCAGGCCCTCGCAGGCCGTGGCGCAGAGCGTGCTCAGCGGTGACTTGGATATCTACGCTGTGGAGAGCTACGTGGGAGATTCTGTGTTGCGGGTATCTCTGGATGGGATCCACGGCGATGCCGATCTGTACCTGCGGCGCGACCTCTACCCCGACGGCTTGGCCACCGGGTCTTTTGAGTGCGGCTCGGCGCATTTTGGCGGAACCGCAGAGAGCTGCACCGTCAATGACCCCGGCCGAGCCACCTGGTACGTGGCTGTCAGAGCCTGGTCCGGTGGCGCCTACCGTTTGAATGTATCTGCGTACGCCGATGAGAGCCAGACAAACGGTGAGATTGAGCCGGCCAAACGCGACAGTGTCCAGCCCGTCGATGACGGTTCTGCCTTCAGCGGCGGCGGAGGGGTAGGGATGGGAGTGCCGCTGCTGTTGCTGGCGCTAATAGCGGGGAGAAGGCGTCGCTTTAGAATTGGCCCCGCGCATAGGCAGCGCAGCTGAGGCGAAACAATCACGCCGCGGGCCACGTTGTTCGCGCCAGGCTTTGCGCCATTTCCGCGCTACCCCTGCTCTGGCATTGGCGGCTCAGGGGCATCGCCATGGCCTGTCATGAAGCGGGGCGCTAAGCGGCCTGAAGGGCCTCTATTTCTATCAGTGTGAGTGAAATCAGCGCTCTTTTGCTGGCGCACAGGCCACGTTTGGTGGCCGCTTAGCAGTCCGTCCGAGGCGGGATTGCGGGGCGCCGAAAGCCGATATGCCCGCAGTGCACAATTTCAGCTGCATAAGAGTGTGTTTAACGGGTAAAATGCTCGTTTTCCACCGGCCAGAACCCCAGACCATGCTGATTCTCCCCGGCGCGACCGCGCACTCCGCCTTCCGTATCGATGCCCTGCTCAAGCAATGCCACAGCTTGGGCCAGTCGGTCACAGCGATACGCTCGCGCTTTGTCTACTTTATTCAGCCCGAGGGTGAGCTCAGCAGCGAGCAAAGCAACCGCATCGCCGAGTTACTGGACGCAGAGTCTCAGCCCTACACAGCCAACGAAGGCGCACTGTGGGTATTGCCACGACTCGGCACCCAGTCGCCCTGGTCGTCAAAAGCGTCTGATATCTTCCGCAATTGCGGCCTGCCCGTGTCGCGGGTCGAGCGCGGCATCGAATTCGTGCTCGAAGGCGATTGGCAGGCGGCCGATGTAGCGCCCGCGCTGCACGACCGCATGACGGAATCCCTGCTCACCGATCCCGCTCCTTTTGCCCATCTCTTTGACGAGCACAGCCCCAAGGCGCTCTCTCGCATAGCGCTCTCCACCGGGGGCAGAGCCGCGCTGGAAAGCGCCAATGTGCGACTCGGCTTGGCATTGTCCGAGGACGAGATCGACTACCTGGTCGAGAGCTACGGTGCGCTGCCGCGCAGCCAAGACCCAAGCGACGCCGAGCTGATGATGTTCGCCCAGGCCAACTCCGAGCACTGCCGCCACAAGATATTTGGCGCCGATTGGGTGATCGACGGCGAAACGCAAGAGAAGGGCTTGTTTGCGATGATCCGCAACACCCACGCGCTCAACCCCGGCGGCGTGCTCAGCGCCTACAGTGACAATGCCGCCGTGATCACGGGACATGACGCCAAGCGCCTGCTCGCTGACCCGGCAACGGGCACTTACCAGCGCTTCGAAGAACCCGCGCACATCCAGATCAAAGTCGAGACCCACAACCACCCGACGGCGATTGCACCCTTTGCAGGGGCTGCCACCGGCAGTGGCGGCGAGATTCGCGACGAGGGTGCCACGGGCACCGGCTCCAAGCCCAAGGTGGGCCTGTGCGGCTTTACTGTCTCTAACCTGCGCATCGACAGCTTGACTCAGCCCTGGGAAGAGCGCGACCACGGCAAGCCCGAGCGCATCGCCTCGGCGCAGCAGATCATGCTCGAAGGCCCCATAGGCGCGGCCGCTTTCAACAACGAATTTGGCCGTCCCAACTTGGCGGGCTACTTCCGCAGTTTTGAGGACGACGTGCGCTTTAATGATCGCTCCGAGCTGCGCGGCTTCCACAAACCCATCATGATCGCCGGCGGCATGGGCAATGTACGCCCCATGCAAGTGCTGAAAAACGGCTTTGGCCCAGGCGTCCCCTTGGTAGTGCTCGGCGGCCCGGCCATGTTGATTGGTCTGGGCGGCGGTGCTGCCTCTAGCGTCGCCAGCGGGCAGGGCGATGCCGAGTTGGATTTCGCCTCCGTGCAGCGCGGCAACCCCGAGATGGAGCGCCGCTGCCAAGAGGTTATAGACCGCTGCATCGCCTACGGTGAGGCCAATCCCGTGCTGTCCGCGCACGACGTGGGCGCGGGCGGCTTGTCCAATGCCTTCCCCGAGCTGGTGCACGACGCCGATTTGGGCGCGCGTTTTGAGCTGCGCAATATCCCCAGCGCGGAGGCTGGCATGACGCCGCTGGAGATCTGGTCCTGCGAAGCGCAAGAGCGCTACGTGTTCGCCATCGACCCCGCGCGACTGGATGCTTTCATCGCCCTGTGTGAGCGCGAGCGCTGCCCCTACGCCGTGGTCGGAGAATCCACCGACGACGGCCAGCTGCACGTGGGCGATCAGATCTTGGGCGAGAGCCCTGTCGACATCCCCATGGACCTGCTGCTGGGCAAGGTGCCCAAGATGACCCGCACAGTAGAGCGCGCCAGCTACGGCGGCGCCGCGCTGGACACCTCATCCATAGCGCTCAACGAAGCCATCGAGCGCGTATTGCAACTGCCGTCCGTCGCCAGCAAAAACTTCCTCATCACTATTGGTGATCGCAGCATCACCGGCATGGTCGCGCGTGATCAAATGGTCGGCCCCTGGCAGATCCCCGTGGCCGATGCCGCGGTGACTTTCAACGACTTTGACTGCAAAGACGGCGAAGCCATGGCCATGGGCGAGCGCAGCCCCATCGCGCTGGTCGATCCCGCGGCCTCTGCACGCATGGCCATTGGCGAGGCACTCACCAATATCTGTAGCGCACCCGTGGGCGACATCCGCGGCATCAGCCTCAGCGCCAACTGGATGGCTGCTTGCGGACACCCTGGCGAGGACGCCGCACTGTTCGACGCGGTATACGCCGTGGGCATGGAGCTGTGCCCCGCGCTGGGTGTCAACATCCCCGTGGGCAAAGATTCCCTGTCGATGAAAACCCACTGGCAGCAAAACGGTGATCAGCGCGTCATGGCTTCACCGATGTCGCTGGTCGCCACTGCTTTCGCCGCCACCCGTGATTCAGCTCGCACCCTGACACCGCAACTGCAACCGCGCCTCGACGCACCGCTGCTGTTGGTCGACTTGGGTGCCGGTAAAAACCGCACCGGCGGTTCCGCACTGGCGCAGGTCTACAACCAAATCGGCGACGTGGCACCAGACCTAGACGACGCCGCCGCCTTTGTGGCCTTTTTCACGACAGTGCAAACATTAATAGACGACGGTGCGCTGCTGGCCTACCACGACCGCAGTGACGGCGGCCTGCTGGCCGCCGCGGCCGAGATGGCATTCGCGGGCAACTGCGGGCTCGACCTAGATGTAGAAGCGCTGGGCGATGACGCCATCAACGCGCTCTTCAATGAAGAGCTAGGTGCGCTGATGCAAGTATCAGTCGAACACCTAGAGCAGGTGCAAACTGCATTTGAAGAGGCGGGGCTCGGGCATTGCCTGCACACACTGGGCGCTCCCAACCACAGCCGTGAACTGCGCATTAGCAGTGGCGACAAAGCACTCTACAACGCTGGCATCGGCAAATTGCTCGGCCTGTGGTGGTCAACCTCACACGCCATGCAGCGCCTGCGCGACAACCCAGACTGCGCCGACCAAGAGCTGCACACGGTTCTCGACTGCGAAAACCCAGGCTTGCAAACACGCCTCAGCTTCGATGCCAATGACGACGTAACTGCACCCTACATCAACAGCGGCGCTCGACCCGCGGTTGCCATCTTGCGCGAGCAGGGCGTCAACGGCCAGATCGAAATGGCCGCTGCCTTCGACCGTGCCGGTTTCGAAACCCTCGACGTGCACATGTCTGACTTGTTCGCCGGGCGTGTCAGCCTTGATCAAGTCAAAGGCCTCGTGGCCTGTGGTGGCTTCAGCTACGGCGACGTGCTCGGAGCCGGTGCTGGCTGGGCGCGAAGTGCCCTCTACAACGACGCACTGCGGGATCAGTTCCAAACATTCTTTGAGCGCGAAGACAGCTTCGGTCTCGGCGTCTGTAACGGCTGCCAGATGATGTCGCACCTCGCGCCACTCATCCCCGGTGCCGATCACTGGCCCACCTTCCACCGCAATGCTTCAGAGCAGTTTGAAGGCCGCGCCAGTCTGGTCGAGATACAAGAGAGCAAGTCCATCCTGTTGCAAGGCATGGCGGGCAGCGTCATTCCTGTCGCCGTGGCGCACGGGGAAGGGCGCGTGGTTGGAGCGACAGGCAAGAGCTGCCTGCGCTACGTGGACAACAGCCTCAATGCCACTGAGACTTATCCGGCTAACCCCAATGGCTCACCTGAAGGGGCTACGGGTTATACCAATGGAGATGGGCGGTTTACGATTATGATGCCGCACCCTGAGCGGGTGTTTAGGACTGCGCAGATGAGTTGGGCGCCGGAGGGGTGGGGTGAGGACAGTCCGTGGATGCGGATGTTTCGCAATGCTCGGGTTTGGGTTGGGTAGGTTGATTACTCGCCTGTTCTGTGGCGTAGTAGTCTGACTAGCGACAAAGGAATGCTTATGCCTTCAATATCCATGTTTTATGGGCTGATTGTTTATATGTATTTTATGGACAACCGGCAGCACAAACTCCCGCATATTCACGTCAAGTACCAAGGCGATGAAGTGGTTGTACAGATTCCCGACGGCACCATTCTGGAAGGCAATATTCCTAACCCCAAAATGAAGCTACTTCAGGCTTGGGTAGAGCTGCATCAAGATGAGCTGATGGCCGATTGGGATCTCGCGGTTGCTGGCGAGCAGCCTTACAAAATTGAGCCTTTGAGGTAGTGATATGAATCCGCGTGTGAAGAGTGTTGAGGCTTTGTCAGATTTTAAGCTACAAGTTCAGTTCAGCAATGATGAGCTGGGTGTTTATGATTGCTCGCATTTACTGGATTTTGGCGTCTTTAAAGAGCTTCAGGAAGTGAGCTATTTTCAGAGAGTGGCTGCTGTCGACGGTACTGTGTGCTGGCCTAATGAGCAGGATATTTGCCCGGATACTGTTTATTTGGATTCAGTGAAGATCGCTCGTGGTTCGCTTAAGGTTGGGTAGTCGTGGCTGCTGTTGAAGTTACCCGGATTTCTGCTGACGGTGTTTAATTGCTAACCGGTGGGCGTGAGCTGTTTATGGCTTATGATGACTTTCCTTGGTTTAAGAATGCGCCAGTTGGGCAGGTAATGAATGTTGAGGAGCCTTCGGCTGGGTGTTTTTATTGGCCTGAGCTGGGTGTTGATTTGAGCGTGGAGGTCCATTGAGAGTCCTGAGGATTATCCATTAAGGGCAATGTGAGGACTGGCTTTGAGTTTGCCCGTTATAGTATTGCAGGTTTGTCAGAGGAAGTAGCTCGAAGCTAAGTTCGGCAGCGAAGAATTAGGTGTTTGTTGAAAGCCGTGACATTGTTCGTTTGTTGGACCTGACCCCGGGTTTCCCTTTCTGGCATACTGAACGCAGCAAACAGTAGGTAGGGTATATGGAACATCAAAGAATCACTTTAGATCCAGATAAGCGTGGCGGAAAGCCCTGCATTCGCAACTTGCGCATTACCGTTTACGACGTGCTTGCTCAGTTTGCCGCAGGTGTCAGCCAGTCCGAAATACTCGAAGACTTCCCAGAGCTGGAAGAGCAAGACATTAGCGCTTGCTTGTCTTTTGCTGCTGACCGCGAGCACCGCGTCACAGGCATTCAGGCCGTATGAAGCTGTTACTCGACGAGAACTTATCTCGTCGAGTAGTGCATCTGTTGGTCACCGATTTCCCCGGCACTACTCAAATTGCGCTGCAGGGCATGGAGCAGGCGTCCGACAGCGAAATTTGGCAATTCGCCCGCGACAACGACTTCGTTATTGTGACAAAAGATGCCGATTTTTATGAATTGAGTGCTTTTGCACGGCGCGCCCCCTAAAGTTATTTGGCTGAAGACAGGCAATGTAGCTAAGGCTGAGATCGTCAGTGTTTTGCTGGGGAATCGAGAGGCTATTGAAGAGGCTCTAGCGTCGATCGTGGTGAATTGTGTTGAGCTGTATTGATGGCATTGACTACCAGTGAGCCATGGCCACTCGCGCAGAACGTCAAATGTGATGATGAGTCGCTGATTGTTGAGGTGCTGGATGGGCGGGTTATTTCTGTGCCTTTGATTTGGTTTCCATTGTTGGTTGAGGCAATGCTGAGCAGCGCGGGAACTGGGTGCTTCTTGGGGATGGTGAGGGGGTGCATTGGCCGGAGCTGGATGAGGACTTGAGTGTTGCTGGGTTGTTGGCTGGGGTTCGGTGAAAATAGAGTTTGTTAAAGCTTTACGATTAGTTCTGACCTTGCTACAAGTTTTTAGTGTGAATTTTATATTTGGCTGGAATAATATTCAGCGAGGATTTTTTAGTGGATGAGGTATTGGTTCAAGTAACAGCGAGTGTGATAAATCACCAGATCGATGGTGTTACTTCCAGGCTTTCAGGAGAAATCAAGTCTTTTTGGATGCAGCACTTAGCATCTTTTAGAAAATATATTAATAGTGCTAACAAAAGGTACGAAGTGACGAAAACGCTACTGTATAAAGATCAAGCAGTGCCGCTTCGTGATCTATATGTAGGCACTGGCTTAAGGCGAGGGCGTAAAGAAGTAACAGAGATTGAGTTTGTTGAACAGCTTTTACAGGGAAACCGGTGTTTGGTAAGTGCAACAGCAGGCGCAGGGAAATCTTTTTTTTCAAAATGGTTGTTTTTAAAAATTCTTTCAACAAAAAATTCTATTCCGTTAATTATAGAACTTCGAAATTTGAATGGTACTGGCCTCGGTTTTATTGATTATCTTATAAGTGACTTAAAGAGCAACTTCGAAATATCGATGACATCAAGTGAACTTATAAAGCTTATCGAGAGCGGAAAATTCACATTAATACTCGATGGATATGATGAATTAACAGCTGAAAGAATCAATGCAGTGAACTCTGAGCTGCTTTCACTTGAAGTGCCTTTCGCTGAGTCCTCTATCGTAATAACGACTAGACCTGGTGGTGAAAATATAGAGTATTTATCTGGTTTCACTACGTATCAAGTGCTGCCACTTAAGCTTTCTCAAGCAATATCTTTAGTTAAAAAGCTTAAATATGATGAGAAAGTAAAAAAATCGTTTCTTCTTAACTTAGAAAATGAGCTTTTCAATAAACACAAAGATTTCCTGTCAAATCCACTACTACTTACCATTATGTTAATGACGTATGGTGATTTGGCTGAAATTCCTTCCAAAATGCACATTTTCTATGAGCAGGCGTTCGATACATTATTTTATCGCCACGATTCGTCGAAAGGTATGTATCGTCGAGAGCTTAAGTGTCAGCTCGCCATCGATGATTTTAAAGGTATATTGTCTTGTGTTTCAGCATCTAGTTACATCCGAGGGCAAGTTACACTAACAAATACTGACTTGGTTGCGTTTATAAGAAAAGCGAAACAAACAGCTAATGTTAATAAGCTAAATCCAAGAAAATACATCGATGATTTGGTGCAGTCGGTCTGTTTGTTGTTAGAGGATGGTACAAAGTACACATATAACCATAGAAGTTTCCAAGAGTATTTCGCTGCACTTTTCTTGATTCAGATTCCAACCGAAAGAAAAACGGAGGTTTATAAGCGATTCCTTAGCAAAGAGGGAACAGATAATGCGCTTTCACTTGCTTTTGAAATGAACCAATCAATGGTCGAGAGAGAATTTGTGAAACCAATGCTGGAATCACTTTTGGAAGTTTCAACTACACCTGAGGCATTAATCTGCGCTTGTATGTCTGGTATAAATTTAGAACGTCGAGTGAAAAGTCGAATGGTTGATGGCAAGCGCGTCAAACAACTCGGTATGCCAACATACCGTGTGTTAGATGAAACGGATTATTGGAAGTTTCAAATATATGTAGAACACATGTATCAAAAAGAAGCTAAGAAGCATATAAAATTCGGGGTGTTAACAAAAAAATCATTTGTTGAAGAGTTTGGCAAACTTGAATATCGCGAAACAATTGACTTCGAAAATGAATTATGTCCAATATCCAGTTCAAAATTGGAAAGACTCGGTATAACGGAGGTTAGCAAAAATCGTCTCGAGTTTCTTCACTGGTTAATTAAAGACATTAATGTTAGAGAGCAGCGCACTGGTGACTCAAACCTTGAAACTTGGTTGTAGCATAGGAAGTTAAAAGGAAGTTAAAAGAGACAGGCACTGGAAAGAAAGCGTTCTGATGCGAATGATTGCTTTTTCTCAGTTTGGTTTTGGCTTGTCCGGTGGTTTTTCAACGGATCACGGTGATCTGTATCTGAACTGAAGCGATGGCGTCGGGGTGAGGGCGTGCGGGGTTGTTGGGTGTTGATGGCGCGGTGTTTTGTTTGTCGCGGGCTTGTTTGCTTTAGCCAGAGCCGGCTTTTAGTCTAGGCCGGCGATGTTGATGTTCGCTGCTGGCCCAGAGGCCGAAGGCTGTTTCGAAGTTGAGCGCGATGTCTTCCCATGTGTCGGGATCGATGTTGAGGCGCTTGAGAATCGGTGGCAGGGTGTCGTCTATCTTGCCGCGTTTGTCTTGGCGGACGATGCGACCAGTGGCTTCGAGGAGTTTAAACAAATTAAAAGAGACAGGCACTGGAAAGAAAAGCTTTTCACATGTTTGATGGCTTGTTCTTGATTTGGTTTTGGCTTCTTTTGCGGGTTTTCAGAACTATTAAGAGAGACAGGCACTGGAAAGAAAGCGGTTACGAGCGTTGTCAAGATAGTTGACCGTTTTATCTATGCGACTTCTTTAAGTTTCTCGTCCGGTTTATCCGTTTTAGTCTCAGGGTTCAACCCAGGGCAACCGCATCAAA
>JAWSVD010000373.1:0-11300 GCA_033852095.1 Granulosicoccaceae bacterium
GCTGTAGTGCATGGGGGCAACGGCCGCTGCCTCAGCGACTTCCAGGGACTTGATCACCAAGATCTCCCCGATACCGGCCAGCAGGCCCATGCCGAGCAGTGCTAACCATTCAAAACGTGTGGCTGGCCAGCGCCAGAAAAAAGGCAGGGCCAAGCTTGCTAGGGCGGTGGCGCTGAGCGCCGTGTAGGCCACCGTAGTGAGGGTCTTGTCGTTGTCAGACAACAAGCGTCCCAGCACCTGTCGGGTGGCGTAACAGGCGCCTGCGCCAACCACGAGCATGGCGGCGGGGTGAACAGCGCCCATGCCCGGTCGAACGATGATCAGCGCCCTTATAAAGCCAACAACCACAGCGGACCAGCGGCGAACGCCCACTTTTTCGCCCAGCAGCACCGCACCCAATATGGTCAAAAAGAAGGGGGCGACAAAACTGGCAGCCACCGCATCGGCCAGGGGCACGTGCCGCACAGCAAAGACAAACAACAGGCCGGAGACCACGGCCAAGGTGCCGCGGGTGATCTGCAGGCCTCGGCGTTTTGTTTGCAAAATTGATCTGCCGTACACGCCTAACATCAGCAGAACGCCAATGAACAAGGCCAGCTGACGGAACCAAATGATTTGCACCGGGTGAAACGATTGCGTGAGTAGCTTGGCCAGTACATCGGCGGCGGCGTACATGAACATGCCGCCCAGCATCAGCAGAATACCCAGGCGGCTGTTCGTCTGCCGGGCTGGACGCAAGGTGGGTGTGACGGAATCGGTTGAAACTTTATCGGTTGAGGCGGAAATGGGAAGCTCCGTGGCTGATGGGTTGATATCAGCGAAGTGTGAAGATCTCACATATGGCGTGTGATTGTGGGGTTATTTAATGAATGCCAAAACGGGTGAAATACTTGTGACCAATACTCAGCAATGGTTTTATTGAGCGCCCCTCATGTCGTTGCCATCGACGCCGGTGAATACACGATCTCGCTTTTCCATATATGCCTTGAAAGCAAAAGAATACTGGTTTATGGCCTTCTCCACGGTCCACAGCCGTCTTTCTATTATGGCGTAAATTGCACGTTATTATGACAAATCAGTCGATGGGGATAAGCGAGGGAGAGCAGTATTTCAAAGATCTGATCCCGCACATTGAAGCCACTTAGCGTGCAAAATCTGGCCGTGAGAATCGTGCGTTGATCGGCCTTCGTCTCGGCGGTTATGGTGCGATTATGTATGGCATGAAATACCCCGGATGTTTGCAGCCACTGTATCGGTTGCGGGGCGCTGCACGATTGGTACACCTGCGTTCACCCGATGACAAAATGCCCTCTTGCATGGTGGATATGTTCGACGGCAACTACTCGCATTACCTGCCGTATTCCCCCTAGTATCAGGCCCAGCAAAACGTGGCGGCTCTGAAGAACTACGGCACCGGCATAAAGCTGACGATGAGCGATGACGACGAGATGAAAATGCGCGCCGAGACTTTTGGGGATTTGCTGACAACTCTGGGTGTGCCTTTTGATTTTGAGCAGGTGAAATCATGCAGCGGTGGCGAAAGCCCGGACAGGCCCGGCAGAAACTTCAATTGCATCGTGTCAGAAGCGCAGGTGTCGCCTTTTGCCTTCATCGGTGAGCAGTTGAAAAAATCCCAGCCTAAATAGCGCCTAACCAGAGTGCTAAGGCTGTAGATGTTTGAGCAAACCATCGACAGCTTAGAAATTGTGTCAAATAGCCAGCGAGGTGGCAATGTCGCTGGATTTCTGCTCTCTGCCTCTTAGCCGGGTGGGAGTAGTCGGGTCTTCATCCTGGGATACAGTGCACTAGCGATCGTCGGGCGTGGCCACTTCTATTGCGTATCCAAGGGTCTACCTAACTTTACAAACATGGCACATGTATGCCCACAATTGTTACTCAGACTAGCGTTGTCCTTAGGATGACAAGCTTGGTCTCGGTGTAAGTTGCACTGTTGTTTTGGCTCTTGCTTGCTAAGTGACCACACGATCACCTCTCTCTTCTTTATCACCCCTTGGTTCTGCAGCATGGCATAGGCGGACACCCCGCAATAGCAAGTAGCTATATCTGTCTGCTTTTTTGCACTACAAATAAACTGGGGCCCACTTCTCCATCTTCCAGAAAATTCTGATTATACAAAGATAGGATTCTGAACTAAAAGCATCCGAAATAATACTGTAGCAGTGGCGGTTTCTACCAAGAAACAAATTTTATTGAATTTGTACGGTCTGCCTTAAACAGTGTGATCTGAGTGCCTAAAGCCAGATAACCGAAAGTGATGAAAATCTGATTACCAACTCATATTATGACCTGTCTCTATCTCTCTGATTGCGCGTATTCTGAGCTGGACCAGTAGAGGTGCAGACTCCCCTTGGTTTTGAACGCTGAAATACTGAATCGTTAGTAATATTTTGTTGATATAAAGCGATGATGATTTAGTCCCATATTGAGACGATAAATATCATGAGATTCTCAATACGAGAATATCTATTCTCCCGAGATGGAGTGCTTTATGTTGATAATCATAGAGTTACAGTTGTTTCATTCTTGGCATGCATGTTGATGAGAGTGTGTGGCTTGTATTGGTTATTCGCCGAAAAGCTAATGTGAACTTGCAGTGTGTTGGCGAATATTTGATGCAAATAAGAATGAAGCGAGAATGATCTAGTTTTCGCTGTTATAAAAAATGGTACGCAGTGGATAAACAATCGCTGACGGATAATAAACGACATTGTGGAGGTGTATATGTGCAACAAAATTCCGAATAACGGCTCTGATTGTGATGTGCTTGTGGTAGGTGCCGGATTCGCCGGGCTCTACCAGCTAAAACATCTTCGGGATCGTGGGTATAACGTTCGGCTATTGGATGCTGGTAGCGATATTGGAGGAGTCTGGCATTGGAACTGCTATCCCGGTGCACGAGTCGACTCTATAGGCGCTATATACCAATATTCAGATCCCGAACTCTGGAAAGGCTGGGACTATTCTGAAAAATTTCCATCTTGGGTGGAGCTTCGGGAATATTTCAATTACGTAGACAGTAAATGGGATTTGCGGAAAGACTGTGAATTCAATACTCGCGTTGTATCGGCTGTTTTCGATGAAGGTATGAATGAGTGGCAGGTAAGAACAAACCATGGTCAAACTACTACTTGTCGGTGGTTTATTCTGTGCACGGGGTTTGCTGCCAAACCGGTGATTCCAGAATTCAAAGGCAGGAATAAGTTTTCTGGGATTTCTACCCACACTGGCCTCTGGCCACAAGAGGGAATCGATTTGGAAGGCAAGCGTGTGGGTGTGATTGGTACAGGAGCAAGTGCAGTACAAGTGATACAGGAGGCTAGCAAGGAAGCTGAGAGCTTGACTGTGTTCCAGAGAACTCCGAATCTAACAATTCCAATGCGGCAGGAAAAAATTTCGAAAAAAGAGAATGCTCGCATAAAGGAAGAATTGTATGAGAAATGGTTTGCGGCAAGAGAAGAAAACTTTGCAGGGTTCGAATTTGATTTCTATCCAAAAGCAGCATCAGAGGTCTCTGTTGAGGAGCGGCAGCGGGTATTCGAGGAAATCTGGGAGGTTGGTGCTTTTAATTGGTGGCTAGGTAACTTTAATGATGTTTTGGCGAACCCGGAATCTAATAACGCACAATATGATTTCTGGCGCGAGAAGACCCGTAAGCGAATAGTAGATCCAACGTTACATGAGCTCCTAGCACCAACTCAACCACCTCACCCCTATGGTGTGAAGCGTCCATGTTTGGAGCAGTGGTACTACGAATGCTTCAATCAGGAGAATGTGGAATTAGTAGACTTGAAAAAGCAGCCCATTGAACAAATCACCGAATCGGGAGTGGTCGTTGGCGGCAGAGAGTTGGAGTTTGATGTCTTAGTTTATGCAACTGGCTTCGACGCTGTCTCAGGTGGATTGGTTCAGATTGACATTACAGGCACGGATGGTCGCAGTCTCGCTGATCACTGGTCGCAAGGTATCAAAACTCATCTAGGTATGGCGAGTCCCGAGTTCCCCAATTTGATGTTTCTATATGGGCCTCAAAGCCCCTCTGGATTTTGCAATGGGCCTACCTGTGCGGAGAAGCAGGGCGATTGGATGCTGCGCTTTATCGATGACATGACAGAAAAAGGCGTGTCGCGTGCCGAAGTCAGCAAAGACGCAGCAGAAGAGTGGGCGGAGGGGACTCGCGAAATCATCAAGCAGACGCTCTTCGGAGAGGCGGATAGTTGGTATTTAGGTGCCAATATTCCGGGAAAGAAACGGGAGATACTGGTGTATCCAGGTGGGCTTCCTGCATATCTGGACATCGTGAATAAGGTGGCCGCTGATGGTTATACCGGATTCGTCCTCAAATAATCCTATGTAGCTTTGACCTTTATATTCTACATCTTAAATCGGAAAGGATTGGAAGAAATGGAAAGTCGAAAGTTTAGCGTTGTTACGGATGAATTCACCTACCTAGAGGGGCCGCGTTGGCACGATGGCATGTTGTGGTTTGTCGATTTTTACACGCACGGCGTGTATCGGGTAAATCCAGCTGGCGATGTGGAAAAGATTGTACATGTTGATCAGCAGCCGTCCGGGTTGGGTTGGTTGCCGGATGGGCGAATGCTAGTTGTATCAATGAAAGATCGGAAGATCTTGCGTCTGGAGAGTGACGGTAGGCTGGTAGTGCATGCCGATCTATGGGACAAATGCGGTGGTCACGCGAATGACATGGTTGTAGCTGTGGGTGGGAATGCCTACGTGGGGGAATTTGGCTACGATCTGATGGGGGGTGAAAGCCATAAAAGCGCATCACTTGTATTAGTTCGGCCAGATGGTAGTTCGCAGGTGGTTGCTGAAGGTCTTCATTTTCCAAATGGCATGGTCATTACGCCGGATGGAAAGCGCCTTATCGTTAACGAGTTATTCGGCAACCGTATTTCCCAGTTTGATATTCGTGATGACGGCACGTTGGGGCCGCGTTGTGATTTTGCGAATTTTGGTGATCTTGGCGACGAACCTGATCTTGAATCACGATTAGGTCAGGCGACGATTATTCCTGATGGTTTAACGCTTGATTCCGAAGGGGCGGTTTGGTTTGCGGACACTATAAATCATCGAGCCGTGCGCATGGCCGAAGGCGGGAAAATATTGGAGGAAGTTAAAACAGATCCAGAGGGGGTTTTCGCAGTCGCTCTAGGCGGTCACGACGGAAAGACCTTATTCCTTTGTACAGCACCGGACTGGGATGAAGGTGCTAGAAAAGCTGCGCGTGAGGGCCGGATGCTCTCGGTGGAAGTGGAGTTTCCCCATGCAGGAACTCCCTAAGTGAACAAAGGGCTTTTACCGAAACTTTAATCTAGGCGCTATCCGTAGAGCCAGGGGGCTGTAGTCCGGAATAGAGGGTAATTGAGATGATTACAGTGGACTTAGCAATTTCTGGATCTGCAGCCCGCATACCTATCTGTGAATATTTACTCAAAAGAACAGGATATGAAAAAATGAGAGAACTTGTTTTTCGGACGCCGCCTAGATTGGTTTGCGGTGTAGGGGCATTGAAACAGCTGGGTGAATTGGCTTCTGATTTGGGCGGGACTCGTGCGCTGATCGTGACCGATCTAGGTATCGTTGATCAGGGTTTTGATCAACAGGCAGTTCAAGCTCTTTGCAGTGCTGGAGTGTCAGTCTGTGTCTTTGACAAGGTCGAAGCCGATCCACCCTACAAAATTGTGCTTGAGGCCATAAGCGCAGCCAAATCTTCAGATGCTGACATCGTCATTGGCCTGGGTGGCGGTAGCTCAATGGACACGGCCAAAGTAGTCGCGTTAGCAGTGAATTCCGAACAGACTTTAGCTGACATGGTAGGGACTGAGCAGGCAACTGGCGAGCGCCTGCCATTGATAACGATACCAACCACGGCAGGTACAGGGTCAGAGGTAACATTCGTGTCTGTGTTAACGGATGACTGTGGAGACAAGCAAGCGATATACTCTCACAAGTTGCTACCGGATATTGCATTGCTTGATGCCTCTTTGACTACAAAGTTACCGCCTCACATTACTGCAGCTCCGGCTCTGGATGCTATTGTGCATGCAGTTGAGGCGTACACCAGTAGAACACGAAAAAATCCAATATCCGACGCACTGGCAGTTAAGGCACTTGAATTGCTGGGTGACAATTTCATGACCGTGCTAAAAGATGGAGAGAACATAGAGGCTCGGGCTGCGATGCTTCTTGGATCGACGTTGGCGGGGATGGCCTTTGTTAACTCTTCAGTTGCGGCTGTTCACGCATTGTCATATCCGTTGGGTGTGAAATTCCATATTCCGCATGGTCATTCTAATGCTTTGGTGATGGGGCCTGTGTTCAGGTTTAATATGCGTGAGGCGAAGCGAGAGTATGCCGAACTTGCCGCCATATTACTCGCTGATGAAAACTTTGACTCGGATGAGCAAGCGGCTAATGCCTTTATCAGTCGGCTTGAGGAAATGCTGGAGTTCAGCGGTCTTGAGACTCGCTTGTCTCAGCTTGGAGTCAAATTAGAGGACATACAGGAAATGTCAATTATGGTGAATGAGAAGCTTAATCGTCTCATTTCTACTAACCCACGTGATATGACCAGTGATGACATATATTCACTCTACAAAAGCGTACTGTAGAATATTCGGCGCTGATATTCGTCTCCATTGAAGTTGAAGATCAGCTTCTCTGTCACCCTAGACTTTGGCGGAAGAGAGGATTTGTGGCGACGCATTGCCGTCTTAATGTACGGTCCCGCGGGCGTTCTCTGTGTCTGCTGCGGGCAAGCGTGGCAGATTTCGTAGGCGCGATGATGATACCTCACAAACCATTGGTTGCTTTATCCATATTTACTTGCTCGGCACATCGCCTTCAGGAAGTGGCGTAGCCGTGTTTTTTGCGCGTTCAACTCAGCTTTGTACTGTGGGGTGTTGGCATGAATTGGTTCTATGCAGAGCTTGTGAAAGGGCAGCTGCCATTGTGTTGCCTCAACTCTGTGCCCCGGGGTGATAGATGCGGAATAAACTGTGTTTATCCGACTACATCACAGCGGGTCTGCTTTGGCGTGTGTGATAGCCGTTCAGCGTGTGCCGTGGCCAGTGAACCCGTTCATGGGAACGAGACCCGTCGATCTGTATTAGCTCACTTTTGCGTGGTCGCCCTGGCGATGGAAAAGAGGCATTGCAAGTGTTTGATAGTGACTCAACTGTCTGGGACTGACAGGGCGACTAGTTTTACACTGCCCATGTAGACATGTTACATAATGGCTTAGGTTTATGCGATGAGACGATAAAACATGATTTGCCAAGATCTATCAAGACTGCAGTCTCGTGAATACATTTGTGATCTGGAACGGGACTGGGACAAGCTCCTTTCTGGTGACTCAATCTCAGATTCGACAATACGACCTGTTGTCTTGGACAGTTGGCGCCGTTGTAAAGAAGGCAGTATTGATCCTTCCAGGGCTGTTGCTCCACTTGGTATAAAAAATAGCAGTGATGAATTGTCATTAAGTGAAAGGCGAATGCGAATTATCACTAAGCGGTCACTGATGTCTGTTGCACCTTATTTGGAGGAAACTCAATCAGTTCTCATTAGCACTGACCGAAATGGGCAGTTGTTCTTCGTAGAGGGTGATGATGCGTTGTCAGATAATCTCGCTGCAAACGCCGTTACAAAAGGCGCGACCTGGGATGAGATGAAAATTGGAACTAATGCAATTGGCACAGCTATAAAAGAGCGGCGGCAGGTTATTATTCATGGGCATGAACACTTTTGCGTTGCGGGAAAACAATGGAGCTGTACCGCTGATGTCATTCGTAACCCCTCGGATCGATCAATACTTGGCGTCATTGATCTAACTGGGACTGCCAATGCCACAGCGTTTCGCGCAGGCGCACTCATCACTACAATTGTGGAACGGATTGAGAACGAACTGAAAAATCTTGATCTTGCTGATCAGCTTGCACTGGTGGAATGCTACGACAACCGATCCCTGCGCGGTTCTGGTCTACTGTTGGTTGACCGACATGGTAGGCTCATCCGCAGCAACAGTATGAAAATTCTCGATCACGCAAATTTAGAGCAAGGTGAATTTGTTCCTGGCTTGCATGGATTGGCTCCAAATAAGTGGACACGTGAACTCTTGCACGAATCACTTCGCGACAGTGAAATCGAGTGGGTCCAAAAAGAAGGAGAATTGATTGGTGCGGCGATCCACGTCGGTCGCAAGAAGAGAGTCTCACCAAAAATATCTGTGCCAGATGCGCTCCAGAAATTTGTGGACGTTTCTCCGTCTTTGTTGGAGCTCGCTAACCAAGCCGCAGTGCTCTCGAAGATCGAGGCGCCAATCCTTATTACTGGGGAGACAGGTGTCGGCAAAGAGGTACTTTCTTCAGCTATCCATCAATCAACAGATAGAGCCGAAAGGCCTTTTGTTGCGATCAACTGTTCGGCGATCCCACAAGAGCTGATCGCTATGGAGTTGTTTGGGTATGTTGGCGGTTCATTTACAGGCGCACGCAGCGGTGGCATGGCGGGCCGAATAGAAGATGCTCAGGGTGGCACGCTTTTTTTGGATGAAATCGGTGATATGCCCCTTGAAGCTCAGCCCTATTTGCTGCGTATTCTTGAGTCAGGGAGTTTGACGCGGATCGGTGAAAGTAAAGAACGTGAAATCGATGTTCGCATCGTTGCTGCGACCCATAGGCCCCTTGAAGAGTTGGTGGAAAGTGGCGAGTTTCGATCCGATCTCTTTTACCGCTTGAACGTTGCGCGTTTACATGTCCCCCCCCTACGAGATCGACCCGCGGACATTATTCCGCTTAGCACTCTTCTACTGAGTGAGATTGGAAAAGGGAAGATTTATTCAGAGATCGATGAATGCACCATGGATTTTCTAATGTCTTATGATTATCCTGGCAACGTTAGAGAGCTGAAGTCATTTGTTCATCGCTATGCAGTAGGGCTTCCGATAGTGCCTTCTGGATTCTTTGATAAATCAACTGAAAATAGGGCTTTGGCTGATAAGCCAAAAACTCTGGCGCAGATTGAATATCAGGCTATCCAAAATTCTTTAGTACGAAATAATGGGTCTGTCACTAAAGTCGCTTCCGAACTAGGTGTGCCTCGCTCTACTTTGTATCGGCGTATTGCGCGGACAAAAATGTAATCCACTTGCTTTGATTTCCTTGAGTAGAACGCCCCATCGCGGACTATTTCGTGGAAAAGAGCTCTGTCATGCTTCCTCAATTGGGAGTGGCTGAGTAAGGGAAGGGCAGTCAGCATCAGCTCGTAGAGCTCTTAGCGGCGTGGCGCGAACGCTGGAGTGTGCTTTACCAGTTTGAGAGTGACTTTCGACTGCTGTTCAGTCTGTGTTCTTCAAACCAAGTGACCATGAAGTCTATTAAGGCGCGAGTCTTTGCGGACAAATTCTCCTTGGTTTGGAAAACTAAGTAGATATCTGCCGGCGGTAGCTCCCAATCTGCTAGCAAAATACGCAATTCTCCAGATCGAATATAGTCGGCGACATCCCATTCTGAGCGCATCAGAACGCCTTTACTGTTCAGTGCCCACATCATCGTGCAATCGCCGTCATTGCTGCTCATGGGGCCGCGTACTTTTATGGTTTCCTGTCTCGATCCGTTGTTCAGGTGCCAAGTGCCAAAAGTTTCGTTGTTTTCGCGCAATACGATACAACTGTGTTGTTGCAGTTCTCTTGGGGTTATTGGCTCACCGGCACGTTCGAGGTACGCGGGCGTCGCGCATAAGACGCGGCGATTGTTCGCGACCTTGCGCGCGGTTAAGCGCGAATCCGGTGCATCGCCAAATCTCACTGAAACATCAAAACCTTGCTCGACAATGTTCATCGGTTGATCGCTCAAGTGAAGCTGAACTTCGACGTCGCTAAACAAATTGGAAAACTGCGTGAGAGCTGGCGCTATATGACGTCGACCAAAACCTAAGGTTGCACAGATGCGCAAAAGTCCTCTTGGTTTTGCTTTTGACCCGGCCACTTTGCGCTCCAGTTCGTCAATCTCCTCGAGCAATCGACTGCCTTCACTTAAAAACAGCTCACCTTCGGGGGTGAGACTCATGCGACGGGTAGTGCGGTGCATGAGCCGTACACCGAGACGGTTTTCCAGTGCGGCAAGGCGCTTACTGAGCGAGGGTGGTGTAACACCCATTTCTTGTGCTGTTGCTGCCAGTGTGCCCTTGAGGGCGAGCAATTTGAAAAAGGCGATATCGGAAAAATTATCCACGGTAGGGTATTAGGTCGCTGAGGGAACTAGTGAATTGTCTCACGAGGTATTCATGTTTTCAAATAACGAAGTTAGTATGCAGCTCTACTCTGAATAGTGGTGAGGAGACAAAAACGTGTCAAGTGAGAACCCTCTGGTGGATCTATATCCGGGTTTTGAGCATCGCCGGATGGATGTCGGTAACGGTGTTGAAATTACCCTGACTATAGGTGGCTCCGGTCCGCCGCTGCTGTTGTTGCACGGCCATCCACAGACACGAGCACTGTGGCATCGTGTGGCCCCAGAGCTGGCAGCCAGTCACACGGTTGTTGCCACCGATCTGCGGGGCTATGGCGATTCTTCGAAGCCTGCCGCCGATTCAGACCATGGAAACTACAGCAAGCGTACGATGGCTAGAGACCAGATTTCGGTGATGTCGCAGCTTGGATTTGAACGCTTCGATGTACTGGCACATGATCGTGGCGCGCGGGTGGCTCACCGGCTTGCCGCTGACTTTCCTGGGGCTGTCAAAAGACTTGTTCTACTGGATATAGCGCCGACGCTAGCTATGTACGAGCAAACCACGCAGGCATTTGCCACGAATTATTGGCACTGGTTTTTTCTTATTCAACCGGCACCTCTACCAGAGCGCTTAATTCAGGCTGATCCAGTAGCCTATCTCCACGATGTGATGGGCCGGAGAAGTGCAGGTATGGCGCCATTTGATTCGATTGCATTGTCTGAGTATGAACGCTGTATCTCGTTACCAGACACAGCCCATGGCATTTGTGAAGACTATCGTGCATCGGCCTCTATTGATCTGGTACATGACAAGGCTGATCGGGACGCGGGGAAGCGAATACAGATGCCGCTGCTTGTCTTGTGGGCTAAACATGGCGTGGTCAATCGCTGTTTCAGTCCTTTGCAAGAATGGAGGAGAGTCGCGCAGCGGGTGGAAGGCGAGGCGCTTGATTGTGGTCATTACATCGCGGAGGAGCTGCCGGAAGAGCTTTTGAAGCAGGTAGTGCCTTTTCTGGCCACTGCTGA
>JAWSVD010000374.1:0-4317 GCA_033852095.1 Granulosicoccaceae bacterium
AGCTTTATGAACGAGCTCTCTAATGTGGCTGATCGATTGGGTGCCGATATTGAGCAAGTGCGCTTGGGTATAGGTTCTGATTCGCGCATTGGATTTGATTTTATCTACCCAGGTTGTGGCTACGGTGGTTCGTGCTTTCCCAAGGATGTAAAGGCGCTGGTGGCGACAGCCAGGCAATACGGCTATGAGCCGGAGCTTCTAGCATCGGTCGAAGCGGTTAATCAGCGTCAAAAGCACGTATTACTGGATAAAATCACCAGACGTTTTGGCGAAAACCTAGAAGGCCGCACCTTTGCCTTTTGGGGCCTGTCATTTAAACCTAATACCGATGATATGCGAGACGCACCGTCTCGCGTTTTGTTAGAAGCGCTGTGGGCGCGTGGGGCGAAGGTTAAAGCCTATGATCCGGTTGCGATGAAAGAAGTGCGCAGAATCTACCCTGACAAGCGTGCCCAATTGGAGCTGATGGGCACGGCGGGTGATACACTTTTTGGTGCAGATGCGCTCGTGATCAATACCGAATGGCGTGAATTCCGAAGCCCTGATTGGCCGAGTGTGAAGGAAAGCCTCAGTGAGCCCGTGGTCTTCGATGGCCGCAATATGTATGACCCGGATATTTTGAGTGGCTATGGGATCGCCTATGAATGTATTGGCCGCCCGCCATTGAGCGTGGAAGAACAGCCCGACGTACTTGAGGTGGTTGCAGGGCAACTTTCTTAATCCCCGTTAGATGTCGTAACTTGTGGGCAGATTAGCCGCAGGCGCATTTACGGCATGCCCAAACGACGGCGCCACCGCGACGGTTTAGATAATCGCCCATTGGAAGCTTGTTCCGCCGCTCAAACACCGAGAAACGCGGATGCGCTTCGCTTATTCGCCCTACGACACCGCGCCTCTTTTTTGCCCAACGAATCCACGACACTTGTTTGCCCCGCGCATACACGCTGCTTTTTGTAGGGCCGATAAGCGTCAAGCGCATCTGCGGCATGCACCGCAAACAACGCGGGCGCCTCGTGCTTCAATGTGCTTGCGTGATGCTCCGTTCCACTGCTAGGGCTGCTTCAAACAGCTTTTGATCTTCGCCTTTGGCGTGGCACAGGCTGAAGCCAAGAGCTGGCTCGTCGGCTGTGTGGCAGGGCAATGAGATGGCGCAGCCGTCCACAAAATTGCTGAGGGCGGTGTTGCGCAGGGCCAGGCCGTTGGTTTTGGCGAACAGCTCCATGTCGTATTGCAAGGGCGCGAGGGGGGGGGCAGCTGTGGCGGTGGTGGGCATGATGAGCGCGTCGTAGCTGGCTATGCGCTGGTGGTAGCTGGCGATGGCTTTTTCGCGTTTGGCGATGTTGGCATTTTGGATGTCACTGCTGATGTTTTGACCGCCCGTTACCCGCATTGCCACGAAGGGGTCGAACAGCTCGCGGCTTGTGCTCAAGCGCTCCCGGTGCAGCTGCCACGCATCATAGGCTGCTAACGGGGCCGTGCTGAATATCTCGCCTGCGAGTTCAAATTCCGGTACTTCTATTTCTTCTATGGTTGCGCCTGCCGCTTTTAGTGTCGTTAGGGTGCGCTTGAATGCTTCTTCTACTTGAGGTTCTAGCTTGCTCATGGCGATGCTGGTGGGGACAGCGAGCTTGAGGGTGTTGATGTCCTTTGCTGTCAGCGGGCTGGGCTGTTTGCCTGCCATCAGTTGGTAGATCTGGTAACAGCAGGCTACTCGGCGGGTGAACGGGCCGGGTACATCCAGCAGCGGCGAGAGAGGGAAGGCGCCGTCTCCCGGTACGCTGTGCTGTGTGGGCTTGTAACCGATCACGCCATTCCACGCGGCGGGGATGCGGCAGCTGCCGGCGGTGTCTGTGCCCAGCGATACGGGCACCATGCCCGCGGCGATACTGACGGCAGCGCCGCTGGATGAGCCCCCGGGGGCGCAGGCGGTATCACCTGAAGTGCCCCAGGCGGGCGGGGTGCCGTGGTGGGGGTTGAGTCCTAGGCCGGTGAAGGCAAATTCGCTCATGTTGGTCTTGCCGATGAGGATCATGCCCGCGTCTATTAGCCGCTGCACCACGGCTGCGTTCTGCTGTGCAGGCGGTGCGTCTCTTAGGATTTTTGAGCCGGCAGTTGTCACCTCGCCTGCAACATCGAAGAGATCTTTGACCGCAAAGGGGATACCGGCGAAGGGGGGGAGAGGGTCTCCGGCTGCGCGCGCTGCGTCTATCTGCTCGGCCAGGGCAAGTGCTTGCTCTGCGTAGACAGCCAAGAAGACCGGGTGTTCGGGATCGTTGACCGCGGTGATGCGCGTCAAGCTTGCCTCGACCAGGCCGCGCGCGGTGCAACTGCCATCGGCGAGCGCGCACCGCAGTTCGTCAAGTGATAGGGTCAGATTGTGGGGCACTGTTTTTCTCCTTGAGCAGCGGCGTGGGTTATGCGCTGGCGTGGGACACGTCCTTTGGCCCACTTTAACAAGACGCGCTGGCTGATTCACGCCCGTCGCGCTATCTTTTGTCCAGACAAGCTGAGGCGCCTGTTATGCACGAAAATGACGACCACGACCACGACCACGACCACGACCACGACCATTCGCATTTGGATGACACTGCGCTGCGGGTGCGGGCATTGGAGAGCTTGTTGGTTGAGAAGGGCTATATCGATCCGGCTGCGCTGGATGTGTTTATCGACACTTATGAAAACAAGGTGGGGCCGCGCAACGGTGCACAGGTGGTGGCGCGCGCTTGGGCGGACAGCGCTTTTAGGCAGCGACTGACGGATGACGCCAGCGCAGCGATCGCCGAATGTGGCTTCACGGGGCGGCAGGGTGAGCACATGGTGGCTGTGTTTAACACGCCCAGCGTGCACAACATGGTGGTTTGCACCTTGTGCTCTTGTTATCCCTGGCCGGTGTTGGGGTTGCCACCCAGCTGGTACAAATCGGCCCCGTACCGCTCGCGAGTGGTGGTTGACCCGTGCGGCGTGCTGGCCGAGTTCGGCGTGACGCTGCCTGACAGCGCAGAGATCACGGTGTGGGATTCCACCGCGGAGGTGCGCTATTTGGTGGTGCCCGAACGGCCCTCGGGCACGGACGGTTGGGATGAGGCGCAGTTGGCGGCGCTGGTGAGCCGCGACAGCATGATCGGCACCGCGCTGGCGACGCCGGCGGGGGAGGCGCAGCCATGAACGGTGCACAAGATTTAGGCGGCATGCAGTCTTTTGGGCCAGTGCGGCTTGGCACTGACGAGCCGCTCTTTGATCATGCGTGGGAACGGCGCGTGTTTGCCCTGGCACTGGCGATGGGGGCCAGCGGCGCTTGGAATCTAGATCAGTCGCGTGCGGCACGGGAATCACTGGACTCGGTGTTCTATCTGAGCGCGGGTTATTACCGCATCTGGCTGGCGGCATTGATTGAATTGATGCAGCAGCGTGAGCTGATCAGCGAGGCCGAATTGCAGGCCGGTCGGGCACTGTTGCCGGCCAAGTCGCTGCCGCGCGTCGTGCAGGCCGCGGACATCTCCGCTGCGCTGGCGGCGGGTGCGCCGGTAACGCGCACGCCAGCTGTTGCAGCACAATTTGAGCTGGGCCAGCGGTTGCGCGTCAAGCGCGACACACCTGCAGGGCACACGCGGGTGCCGCGTTATGTGCGCGGCTGTGTGGGCACAGTGGCGCGGGTGCACGGTTGTCATGTCTACGCTGATAGCCAAGCACGCGGCGAGGGCGAAAACCCGCAGTGGCTGTATAACCTGCGTTTTGAAGCCGCAGAGCTGTGGGGTGATGCCGCGCAGAACAGCAGCGTGCAAGTGGATTGCTGGGAGCCCTCTCTTGAACGCGCTTAATAAAGGGCTGCAGCGTGGGGCCGTCGACGCCTTGGCTGCCGTGCCGGCGATCCCGCGTGATGCGGCGGGCCCAGTGTTTGCCGAGCCCTGGCAGGCGCAGGTCTTCGCCATCACCTTGGCGCTGCACGAGCGGGGCCTGTTCAGTTGGCCCGAGTGGGCGACGTATCTCAGTGCAGCCATCAAACAGGCGCAATCTGACGGCGACCCCGACACGGGTGATAGTTATTACCACCATTGCTTGGCGGCGCTTGAAGTGCTGTTGCAGGACAAGGGCGTGGCGGGTGGCGGGCAATTGTCAGCGCTCAAGCAGGCGTGGGCCGCAGCGGCGGAATCCACACCGCACGGTCAGCCGATAGAGTTGTAGGGCGAATAAGTGCCGTGGATTCGTGGGGCTAGAAAGTGTCGTGGTTTTGTAGGGCGAATAAGCGAAGCGCATCCGCGTTTCTCGGTGTTTGGGTGGCGGAGCAGGCTTCCAATTGGCGAATACTGTGGCCCCGTG
>JAWSVD010000375.1:0-552 GCA_033852095.1 Granulosicoccaceae bacterium
TGTCTGGCCACGCGCCCTCTGTGGCTGATCCCACCACGAAACCTGTAGGGCAGATAAGCCGCAGGCGCATCGGCGGCATGCCCAAATCACACACCGAGCAACGCGGATGCGCTTCGCTTATTCGCCCTACGGATTTCACACGGTGAAAACCCACACCGATCCCGTAGGGCAGATAAGCCCCAAGCGCATCGGCGGCATGCCCAAATCACACACCGAGCAACGCGGATACTCTTCGCTTATACGCCCCACAAATTCACACGGTGACAACCCACGCTGATCCCGTAGGGCAGATAAGCCCCAGGCGCATCGGCGACATGCCCCACAATCACACACCGAGCCACGCGGATGCGCTTCGCTTATTCGCCCTACAGATTTCGCACGGTGAAAACCCACGCAGATCCCGTAGGGCAGACAAGCGGCAAGCGCATCGGCGGCATGCCCAAATCACACACCGAGCAACGCGGATGCGCTGCACTTATTCGCCCTACAGATTTCGCACGGTGACAACCCCACACCGATCCCGTAGGGCAGATAAGCCCCAAGCGCATCGGC
>JAWSVD010000376.1:0-1424 GCA_033852095.1 Granulosicoccaceae bacterium
GGCGCGGCTGCCGACGACGGGGGCGCGGTCGATGTTGATCTGCACCAGTTCGGGCTCGGGCAGCTCGGTAAAACCCACGCCCCGCTGGTTGCTTAGATCATAAGCCGGGCCGTGCACACTCTGGCTGATATCGAGGGTGATTTCATCCAGGGGAACCGCCTTGTTGAAGTATAGGATCAGGGGCTCGTTGGGGGCGGTGGCCTGTGCGCCGGCGGCGGGGCTGCTGCTCGCCAGGGCCAAATCTTCCGCGACGCTGTTCAGGGCGCTGAAGTTGACTGTTTTGCGGGCGCGCAGTTGGCCCTCGGCATCACGTACTTCTACGATCAGCTGGTTGTCGCCCACGAGCAATTGCGCGGAGCTGCTGCGCCGTGCGGTCTCGCCGTCCAGCGCCATGGCCTGGCTGTCGCCGCCGTTGAGCTGCAGGCTGACGGTGTCGTCGGCGGCCAGCCCCACGGCCTGTGCCACCACGTCGAGCTGCGTCGCTTGATCGCTGTAGGCGAACTCACTGCCGTCGACCGGTGAGAGCACGGTGAGCTCCAGGCCCAGATCGGCGAGGAGATTGTAGCCCAAGCTGCTGCTGTTATTGGCTTTGTCCCATGCCTGTATTTCTAGTTGGTTGCTGCCGTCCAGCAGTTGCAGCTGCGCCTCAAAGCGGTAGGTGTTGGCGGCGCCGGTGGGCGCCAGCACCAGGGATTGTCCGTTGACGCTCAAGCCCGCGAGGTTGTTGTCCACCACTTCGCCCAGCAGGGGCAGCGGGTTTTCCGCCACGGGGTTGTCGGTGTCTGCCTGCAGGGCTGCTGGTTGCAATAAGCTGATCACCGGGGCGGCGTTGTCACAACGGAGCTCAAGGCTTTTGTGCAGGCTTTGGCCCGCTTGATCACTGAGGACGAGGTCTACCGTTTGTACGCTGCCGTCACAGCTGGCCAAGGCCACTGTGGTGCTGGCGCTGAAGGCGGTGTCGGTGAGTTGCGAGAGGGGCACACCCTGCCCGCCCACCGTGAAGTTGAGCGCGCCGCTGCCACCGCTGACGGAGGCGGCGATGTTGATGTTGGATGAGCTCGACACGGTGCCCGCCAGTGGGCGCAGCACATTGATGGCCAGCGCTTCAAGTTCTGCAGGCGGCAGATCGGCGTCGATCCGCTGCACGATGAGGGTCTGTTGGGCTTCGCCGCCGGGGCTTTCGATGCGCACGCTGATGCTGTTGGCGCCGAGCTCCAGTGGGTAGTTGTCAAACTGGAAGCTGTAACCAGCGTCCCCGCCCGCGCCGCTGGCTTGCAGCAGGTGATCACCGACCAGTATGCGCAGGTCGTTGAGGGGCTGGTTGCTGTAGACCTGGCCCGCCACGCTGATGCGGCTGTCGGTGGTGGTGCTGCCGTCCTGGGGTTGGATCAGGTTGAGCACCGGCACCAGGGCCACGGCACGCT
>JAWSVD010000377.1:0-3291 GCA_033852095.1 Granulosicoccaceae bacterium
AGAACCGACCACACTTGCTCGGGTTCGGCACTGATATCAATAGTCCGTTCAAAATGTATCATTCGATTTCCTAAAATTACGGTGCTTGTCAGGTCAAGATCAGGCAAAAAAACATTATCCAGCAGCGCTACTGACAACTGTGCGTCAACAGACTAAGAGCTGAACGCTGGGTTAACTACTTGGCTGTAAACCAACAAAAAATCACGTCGACCACCCTAATCTACGATGTTGAGTAAGGGCGCAGGTCTGGATACATGCGCAAATGTTGAAGGGTTCGCCGTTACCCACCGAGCCATATCAGGCTCCTCCATAGCCTTTTTAAGCTCTTCCTTAAACGCTTCTGCTAGAGCCGGTATGCCGGGCTGCGAGACATCAAAAACAACACCCGAGCTGGTAGCCGATATGGGCCGGACCAGTTTATAGAACTGCCCGGCTTCACTGTCTCCTTGCGCTTTCACATAGGCATCCCCTGTTCTGTCCGATACAAGGCCAAAGTCCAAGCGGCCCATTTTCAAGAGATCAAAAATTCGGGGAACATCGACGAGATAATGGTATGTGGAGACCGGCAATATCTGCTCGATACGATTGGATCTGTCAGAACCCGCGATCTCCATTCCGGCCAAAACATTACTATCCAATTGCTTAACAACCGGCAAAGGCGCTGGAGAATAATAATATGCAGACACGTAATAGGTGCGAATCGGAACAATCTCGAGCCGCTGTTTGACTTCATCACTGAAAAAGTACCTCGCCCCCTGCATGGCAGGGTATTTACCATTCTTGAGCGCTGCGAAGCCCTTCGCCACAGGCAGGTATTCAAGCTCGGCATCCACGCCAAGCCTTGAAAAAATCTGAAGGGCCAATTGCATAGCCGGCTTCTGGCGCAAAGTCGCAATACTCGCTGCCTCGGGGTAATGCAGCCCGATCAGCTTGATCGACAGAGGATAAGCGTGGACCTCCGCGACAGCCACAGCTGGGAAATAGAAGGCGCCAGAAAATAGCGAAAATACAAGCAATGACTTAATATGTTTCATATTCAATATGTTTAAATACAGGGCGGCCTAGCCTATCTAAGTACAACATCAGACGTCGACTGACGCAAGACTCACTGGCCCACCAAAATAATTATAAAAGATAAGCAAATTAAACAAGTCGCTTACTAAGCTATCGTGCTTGAACTTTCCTACTCGATCTCGGCGTATGCAACAGACAAAACTGTAGCCGCAGGAGAACGCGAATTACGCCACCCTCCACTGGATAACCGCGGGCAGAAACCGGCGATACAAGCAGGCATTTCGTCTAAAATACGCCCACCCGAACACCGCTGAAATATAGCGATGTGCATGATCGCCTGCACACCAAACTACTCATTCCAATCGGAGAAATGCTGCAACAGAAATTCAATTGCAAGCCGCGCCCTAGTAGGTAGAAATTGTTTATTTTGATAGACAATCCAGCTGCTGATATGGGTGTCCCAATAAGGCTCAAGCACGGGCACCAAACGCCCACTCTCGACCGACGCCAGGAAATTGCTCTTCGGCAGATACGCCACACCCAAGCCACTCTCACACGCCTTAACCACGGCGTGCGCGTTATTAGATTTGAAATTCCCCGTCACCCTCACATTCAGGCCCTCGCCCTGGCTCGCAAAACCCCAGACCCCGCTGTTGGCAATTACACAGCGGTGCTTTTTTAAATCCTCGGGTTTTTCCGGCACCCCATATCGGTCCAGATACTCCGAGCTTGCTACAGCCATCATCGAGCGATTCACCAGCTTTCGTGCGATAAGATCCGAATCAGACAGCCTCCCGTAGCGGATAACAAAATCAAAACCCTCGTCCACAAAGTTTGTCATGCGACTGTTGAAGTCGATATCCAAGCTCAACTCGGGATGATTGAGCGCAAATTCGACCAGGGCTGGGACAACATACATCTCCGCAAAGGTCCCTGCAGCGCCCACCCTGAGCGTACCGTTCAATTGATATTGGTGTGAATTCACCTGCTCATTCGCTTGCTGCAATCCAATGATCAGCTCCTTGCACTGCTGATAATAGAGCGCACCCGCATTCGTCAGGCTGATAACACGGGTTGTTCTCGCCACCAGTGCGCAGCCAAGCCTGTCCTCCAGCCGAGCCAGCTGCCGGCTGACGTGGCTCGTGCTACAGCCCAGATATTTGGCCGCCGCTGTAAACCCCTGCATCTCGGCCACGGCCACAAACTCGCTGATCCCTTCAAAACTATCCACATGGCCCTCATTATTGCTATACAGCAACAGTTATTCTCAGATCGCCCATATTATCACCGCAACAGGGAAGACATACACTGGCTCCATCGAAATTCACAGCAACCCACCAGTGATCAACATGAAAAAAATACTCATCGCCGTCAGCAATCACGCAACCCTCGGCGACACAGATCAGCCAAACGGCACCTACTCGCCAGAGATCACCCACGTCATTGACCTGCTGGATGCCGCGGCTATCGATTACGACATCGCATCGATCAAGGGAGGCAAAGCCCCGCTCTACGGCACCGACATTGCGGGCGATGAAATCAACAACCATGTGCTGGGCAGGGATACTTTCCAAAACCGGATCAACAACTCAACCCCCGTGTCAGCGCTGCAGCCAGGCGATTATGCAGCCGTTTTTTACCCCGGCGGATTCGGACTGCTCAGCGATCTTGCCAGCCACGCGGGCTTCGCCCAGGTAGCCGCCGACATTTACCAAGCTGGCGGCATTATTTCTGCCGTCTGCCACGGCCCGGCGGGATTGCTGCCAATTACCCTGAGCTCAGGTGAAAAACTGCTGGCAAATAAGTCCGTGACGGCGTTTTCTCGCGAAGAGGAAATCGACTACAACACCCTCGCCGACATCCCCTTTCTGCTCGAAGAATCCCTCGCCCGCACCGCCGCCCGTTACAGCAAGACACAACCCTGGACTGAGCATGTGGTTGAAGACGGTCGCCTCATCACGGGCCAGAACCCTGCGAGCGCCCACGCCGTCGGCAAAGCACTGCTGAAATCTCTGAGCGCGTCGTCATAGCCCAATCACTAAATCTCAGTGGAGAGCGCTCATGCCGAGTTCAGTCTTCTATTCAGCACTCATGCTCATGGCGGGCTTTGGCATCCCCCTCATGGCATCACTCAACAGTGGACTAGCAGCGCAGCTGGGCAGCCCAGCGCTGGCAAGCACAGTCTTGTTTGCCATCGGCTTCGCTGTCTCTGCTGCCTACCTGCTGATATGCGAAGGCATGCCCACAGATGCAAGCACTGCAGGTACGTCATGGCAT
>JAWSVD010000378.1:0-6220 GCA_033852095.1 Granulosicoccaceae bacterium
TGAACCACGTCAGCACCGCCACTGCCGCCAATGTCAGTCCGGTAAAAATGATGAAGGGCTTTTGCTTCTTAGGGAAGCGTTTCCCTACCTGGTAGCCTCGTGCATAAGCCGTCCCTGCCACCACTAGCGTGTATTCAATCTCACCCATTTTCTGACCCGAATCACGCTGCCAGCGGCTCTCATCTTTGCTTTGATCCAAATAGTTGAGATGGTGCCCCAACACATGGTGCAGCAACCATAGATTCGTTGTGACCCCCGTGTGCAGCGCGTAGAAGAATTCCAGCCCTCGGTTCAGCGCTTTGTGCTTGAAGGTGGCCGTGTGCTGGTGGTGGTGGTTCCACGCGCAGATTTTCCCCTTGGGGACCATCATCAGCAACCAAAATGCAGCCAGCGCCCAGGTGTTCTCCACCATAAAATACAAACAAAAATCAAGCGCACTGAGGGCCAGAATGATGGTCACGGGCAAGCGGTCGGAGGCGTATCTAAACACAGAGAGTGAAACCTAAATATCAGGGATGGAAATAATAGTGGTGGGGCATGAAATGCTGAGCATATCTACTGTCATTATGGCCTGCAAATGCTTAGGTCAACAGAGAACCCCAACGGGGACCAGCAAATCGGCGACATATTTCTGACACCCCTCTTTTTGACAGCAGCCGCTGATCGACGTAAAACGGCGCGCTGCAGCAAGCCTAAGCAGCACCCCACCCCATCAAGCAGCTTGTACCGCCAATCAACACACCATTGTACCACTGTGTTTCACGATGCGTACGCAGCGCTTCACTCTGGCGTGCAAACCTCCGGCCACAGCCCGCACCTAAAGTGGGGTCTACGGGTATTAAAACTGTAGATTGAGGACTGCGGGAGTGGACATCCGTTTCGATCAAGACTTTGTGAGCCTACTGTCTCCCGCCAGTCCACTGTCGGTGACTAAGCCTGGATGAAAGATAGAGCCATCAATAGTGCCCGACGAAATTGAATGGCGAGCGAGCTGCAACTGCTACGGGGCCCGACGCTACGCAAGGGTTGAGAGTCGCGAACGGCCGAGTCTAAAAGACGCGCTTTACGCGCCCGATCAACTGAGAATCAAACGCCCCTACACCTCTACCGTCAGATAAGACAACAGAATAGCGTGTTTTTAGGCGCCGCCTGTCTGGCAACAGCCCCCATCGCTGATTTTCGGCTCATTGTCGTATCGCCTGTTCACCGGCTCAACAACCAGCTTCAAGTCTCTCAGTAAACCACGCGACAAACTCAGAGACAAAAGGCCTCTGCTCTAGATACGAGGTGATGAAATAGCCCTGATCGGCCTTCGTATTTATCTCAGACAAAACAAGTAAGTCGCCCCGTGATATTTCTTCGCGAAAAACCTCCACCGGACACAGCGCAATCCCGTGCCCAGCAATCACGGCAGTTGCGAGCATATTAAAATCGGGAAATACGGGTCCAGACAAGGACTCGGTACCCGGCAAATCAGCTTTTTTTCGCCAATCTAACCATCCCTGCTGACCCTCATCGTGCAGAAGCCCCCCAGCAATGATCCTCTCAGGTGTATCCAAGGGCTCGTGGTCCCGCAGGTAATGGGGGCTGCAGACCGGCTTATTCACGCGCGAAAACAATCGCTTCGATACAACACCCGGGGCGATGTCTTCGCCGTAGGTAATGAGTAAATCCAGCTCACTTTGATCCAGTTTGTCATCGGCCTTCGCGTATTGAACACGCAACTCCACGTCTGGGTACAACAACGAAAACGCTGAGATATGCGGTACAAGCCAGCGACTGGCAATGGACGGGATACACCCCACCCTCAAGGCGACTGATCCAGACATGTTCTTGATCATTCGGCAGGTTGCGCTCAACTCTTCGAACTGAGGGTGCACGCAGTTGTAGAGCATCTCCCCCGCCCTTGTCAGCTTAATGCCCCTGCCTTTGCGGTGGAACAGCGAGGTGTCCAACCAAACTTCTAGCTGCTTGATCTGATGGCTGATGGCCGCATGGGTGACATGAAGCTCATCACCAGCTTTAGACATTTGTTGGTGCCGGGCGGCGGCTTCGAACGCCTTCAAAGCGTTTAGCGGCGGCATTTTCATTGTTAGTTTTATTTACACCTTACATAAATATCGATCAATTGTACGGAACTCAATTATAGAACAATCTATCTCCACTCGCTCTACATCCGTATTTAAGCGATTTTATCGATGATTTCCACCAAACGGAAAGCATGCACACACGATCATATCTGTAGATATATTTAAGGACTCAAACGCCATGTTCGTACGCTCTCTCAATGATGTCGAAGACACCGAGCACTTTGTGGACTGGGGCAACGGCACCAGCCATCGACTGCTGACAGAAACCGACCGACTCGGTTATACCGTATGCCACACCGTGGTCCGCGCTGGAACTGAATCCCAGCTGCAATACCGCAATCACCTGGAAGCCTGTTACTGCATATCCGGTGAAGGGGAAGTGGAAGACATGGAAGGGACCGTCTTCCCCATAAAACCCGGCGATATCTATGTCCTCGACAAGCACGACCGTCACCTCTTGCGCGGCGGAAAAAAGCGCGATCTCGTGCTGGTAAGCGTCTTTAACCCTCCGCTAAAAGGCGATGAAAAGCACGACCTAAACAATCCAGAAGGCTCTGCTTACTAGATTCTTTTGGACTTTAGCTAACCACTGCAACACTCCAGCCACCACGGGCAATAGCTCGGACTTGCTGGAAGCCTTCCAACAAGCATTTTCTGACAAACGGAGTACAACACGATGAAACACATAAAAACCCTAGCCTCCCTAGCGCTCGGTGCGGCCTTGCTCTCGTCACCAGCAAGCTATGCGCAGGAACTCAAATACGCCCTGGAAGTTGTCGAGGGCGACGTACAAGACATTTACGCCAAAGAATTCAAAAGGCGCATAGAAGAAAAAACCAACGGCGACATCAACATTAACATCTACTACTACGGAACACTGGGCGAATCGGGTGACATTACCGAACTCACCGCCGATGCCGTGGTTCACTTTGCAAACGCATCAACGGGTCATTTGGGATCACTGGTGCCAGAGCTGCAGATGTTTTCGATCCCCTTCATCCTGTCAGACAACGCCGATGTCAATGCCAAGCTGCTCAGCGAATCGCCGGTAATCTACGACAAACTTGCCGAAGATTTTGAAAAGAAAGACATCAAATTGATGACCATGTACCCCGAGGGTAACGAGGCATGGATTTCACGCAAAAGCATCCAAAACATCCAGGACTTTGAAAACTTCAAAATGCGCGTATTGGTGTCGCCGATGACTGTCGAAGCTTACAAAAGCTACGGCGGATCGCCAACCCCTATGGCATTCGGTGAAGTCTATGGCGGCCTACAGCTGAAACAAATTGATGGCATGACAAACCCCATTTCATCCATACAAGCGATGAAATTCTACGAGGTCGCCGACCACCTGATTTGGCCTCAGCAGGGCTACTTCTTAACCACCATCATCACGGGTTCTGACTGGTTCTCATCCCAATCAGCCGAGCGCCAAGCGCTGATCCAAGACACCTTTAAAGAAACCTCTCAGTGGTTGATCAAAAACCTCTCAGACATCGAGAGCGATTTCATGGACCAGATCCGTGCAGCGCGTCCCGAGATCCAAGAGTTCAGATTTGACGAAACGGTACGCGACCAGTTCCGCCAAGCCTCCATGAGCACACGAGCCACCTACAAAGAGCTCACCGGAGAACGCGGACAACAATTACTGGAAGAATTTCTCGCTGAACGCGAATCCTTAGAAAACCAGTAACCCGATAGCAGCCCATTGCCTTAGCCAATGGGCTACTCCCTAGGCAACTGCAGGAATCTATAAGCCGCCTTGGCGACTACCCACAACTACAATCACCGCCACTCCGTGACTTAGCCACCGCGCTGAGTACACCTAGGAAAGGAGAGATTATGCCGAATATTAAAACACTACAAATCGGTATTCAAAAGTTAGACAGCATCATCGAGAAATCTGAGATATTTGCTCTGAGCAGCGGGATCATCTTGATGGCCCTGATCGCAATCGCCAATGTTTTTGGTCGCTACATTTTCAATCAAAGTATCTATTTCGCAGAAGAGCTGATCAGTTTCTTGGTCATCTTAATCACCTTTTTCGGCCTGGGCTATGTGACCAGAAAAGGCCGGCACATCCGCATGTCTGCCTTCTACGATCAACTTACACCCCGCTACAAGCGCTACACCTATATCTTCATCTCCGTCGTTTCAGCCATGGTGATGTTCCTGCTGGCGTGGTACGCCTACGAGTATATATCGAAGGTAGCAGAGCGAGGAAAAGTCACGCCTTCGCTCAGATTTCCACTTTGGATAAGCTACATCTGGGTGTTCATCGGCTTTGTAGTCACTGGCTTGCAATATGTGATGACGGTCTTCGCCAACCTAAACGCCCGCGATGACGATATCTACCTGTCGCCCAGCACGCTAGACACATACGACGACCCAGAGATTGCCGAGCTTCTCAAAACGTCTAATGCGCTAGATGAACGCGACGCGAACATGAACGCAGCCAACAACAAGGAGCAATAACATGTTAACCACAATGTTAGTGGTCATGATCGCCTTATTGATCATGGGGTTCCCGATGAAGATACCTTTAATACTGGGGTCGCTTGTCGCCTTCTTTTTCTATTTTGATGGACTGAGCCCTAAAATCATCATCCAACAGATGATCGGCGGCGTTCAACCGGCGAGCCTGATTGCCGTGCCCATGTTCATGTTCGCCGCAGAAATCATTACCCGCGGCTACTCTGCCAACCGACTGGTAGACTTAGTGCTGACCTTCGTTGGCCACATCCGCGGCGGACTCGCCGTCACAGTCGCTGCAACCTGCACCCTGTTTGGCGCCGTCTCTGGTTCCACGCAAGCCACCGTGGTCGCCGTCGGCAGGCCCATGCGCCCACGCATGCTAAAAGCCGGCTACACCGACAGCTTCACCATGGCCCTGCTGATCAACGCATCGGACATCGCTTTCCTGATCCCGCCGTCTATCGGCATGATCATATTCGGCGTCATATCCGGCACTTCAATATCCGAGTTGTTTGTCGCTGGGATTGGTCCAGGCCTCTTGTTGTTCGTCCTGTTTTCCGCTTTCTCTATTCTCTACGCTACCGTCAACAACATCCCTGTCATTGAGAAATGCAGTTGGTCCGAACGCATGACCGCGGTAAAAAATGCAATCTGGCCCCTGATGTTCCCCGCAATAATCATTGGCACTATCTACGGCGGCATTGCAAGCCCGACAGAAGCCGCTGCTATCAGCGTTTTGTACGCCTTCATCCTAGAGGTCATCATATTCCGCTCGCTGTCGATCAAAGACATCCCCGAAATCGCTCTGTCGACAGGCCTGGTTACCAGCGTGGTGTTTATTCTCATCGCAGCAGGACAGGCATTTTCATGGGTGATTTCCTACGCGCAAATCCCCCAGGAAATCATCGCTTCCATCGGACTGGTAGACGCGGGCCCCAAGACCGTGCTGGTCACTATCGCCATAGCCGTGTTCATTGGCTGCATGTTTGTCGACCCAATTGTCGTCATCCTGATCCTCACACCGGTCTTCATGCCACTGATCAAATCTTCAGGTCTGGACCCCGTACTGGCTGGCATCATGGTGACGCTGCAAGTGGCCATCGGCTCGGCAACACCGCCTTTCGGTTGCGATATTTTCACCGCTGTTGCGATCTTTAAACGCCCTTACCTCGAAGTCATCAAGGGCACCCCGCCCTTCATCTTCATCCTTTTGTGCACATCGATCTTATTGGTTTACTTCCCTCAACTGGCGCTTTTTCTTAGAGACTTCGCCTTCCGCTAGTCACCCTCGCAGCCCTTTTTACGATAAAAAGGGCAGCCGCCTACCAAAGAGGCCCCCCCCCACGTGAGCACACCTGATTATCAAAACATTCTGGCGGATATCATCAAGGAGCTGTCGCACATTGAAGACAACGGCACTGTGGCCAGCTATATCCCAGAACTGGGCAGTGTAAGCCCAGAGAAATTCGGGGTCAGCCTGATAACAATCGACGGACAAACCTTCGGCACAGGCGACTGCCACGACCCCTTCTCAATCCAAAGCATCTCCAAAGTGCTATCGCTGACATTGGCACTGCGACTGGTCGGCGACAAGCTCTGGGAAAGAGTCGGCGTGGAGCCATCAGGCAACGAATTCGATTCACTGGTGCAAT
>JAWSVD010000379.1:0-2576 GCA_033852095.1 Granulosicoccaceae bacterium
GCACATCGCCCAAGTCAACACTGTGGCACGTGCCTTTAAACACCCTAAAAATTTCCCCCAAATCAAGGCAATCAGACAATTCAGCTCAGTTTTCTAGAGACCGTCGTGAGACATGATATGCCAGCACTTTTAAGCTGAATTCACTGCATTCTGTCGAATGCGACGACCTTTACTTGACAATCTCTTCCCAAACTAAGTGCTAGGACGGCAACGGCAACGGCAACGGCTCCATAGTCGAAACCTGTATCAATCATCAATGACATTGAACGAGCAGTGTCAGCGCTCTCCCGCCGCTGCGACGAAAACTCAAACACGTGGGCAGTCGCCTCATGACGGTGCTATCAAATACGCGCTTTTAAAAACAGAGCAGAGAACAAAAGTGCGCCCGAGCAACAGCAGCGCGATATCTATGAAAATAACAACATATCAATCGCCGGCGCTTCGGAACGTGCCTTCAATCCTGTTTTAAACAGATCTGGGTCACAGTTTCTGCGCTTTTGATATCGAACGTGCGTACAACACGACATTCCAGCGGTCGGGTGTAGTTTCCACCGGACGGCTGCCGGTGCGAGCCTAGTTACTTAGAGGCGATCAACTTGCCATCGCAGAAAAAATCAACGCCAGAACAGATAACACAGTACCGGCTATACCAATCAGGCCTAGCACTTTTTCCCAACCAAGGGTTTCAGTTGTAATACCATAATTATTTGCATCCTTGCTGCCGGGCATAAACGCTACGTATAACATAAAGATTGCGCCTACCACTGGGATTATAAACACAAGCATGAACCATGCACTCATGTTGAGATCGTGCAGCCGCTTCGCGTACAGGCAAAAGTCGAGGGCAAGCACTGGCAGCAAAGCCAAAACCGAGAACATAACGGCACCTGGACCCGCGACAGCGCCCACTAGTAGAAGAAACACTCCGCCGACGACCGCCCACAGCAAGGCTCGCGCCATGCTTGTCATAACACCTATGCGGCCCTCCATCGAGAAATTTTTGTAGCGAGCTTGATAATCGTAGACGATCGCGGTGTCATATGTTATCGCCGCTTCGGGTGGCTTATAGGCTGCAGCGGTAGTTTCCATTGTGATATTGCTCCTAAGGTCTGCTGGTAGACGCGGGCTCAGTGGCCGGCTTCATTGGTTTACTAACCTTTTCTCTAGCGTCCAATCAGTTGATATTATGTAGCCCAAAATTTGCAAGCACCCTTGTTTTGATCAGCAGTTTATCAATCTGTTCAAAAACTACTGCGGGGACCGTAAATTTTTCTTCAAAATTCTCTGCAACATTCAGTAAGCTACGAATTTTGCTCGAAATTCACCTTTGCAGCGAACTTCTCATTGTCTTTTTAAGAACAGTTATGGCCCAAAGTATCGCTATGTCAATTTAATAATATGCACACTTGAAAACGCTCGTGAACATTCCCAAATCAGCGAAGTTTAAACTCACACATTATCAAAGAGATAACGACCAGCAACGCAGCTAATTAGGTCCGACCTTGTATCTTTAACCCACTTGTCGTGCGAGCAGCATCTGGAATAAATCAGGATCGATATATTTATCGCCAAACGCGCGCCGAGCAACTTATGCAAGAAGCGCCGGGGCAGAATATCGATCGCATGCGCATATGCTGCATGTAGAATTTCTACGCTGCCTCTCGGTGTATTTTTAGTACCCCACCACTAGACGTGCTCAATTAAAGCTCATGATTACAATCACCACTGTTTCGACACTCGTTATATAACTTCCGAACAGACACCTTCATTGCCTTTAACGCTGGCTAATATTCCATCTGATTTTCTACTTCAGACAATGTCGTAGAAATAATGGTATTTTGACTTGCACGCTCCCAGCAAAAGACTGTCGCAGGCGGTGAAATACACCCAATATAAAAATATCTGCCTTTTTAACAATTGATCCGAGATTTTGCTGTCTGCTCGAACTCAACGCGTCACCACCAATAAAAGCCCCTGCCTGTTATAATCAGGCGCCGACGCCAATACTAAAGAGCAGCTCAACTTTTTGATTTAAGAACTCATTTGCGGTACTCATATAGAAGACATTGAGATTGGTCGAACTTTACAGCCCGCTCAAGCAACAGGTACCGTCGCGAGAGGGTGCTGGTTTGAGGTAGATTTTCGCGCTGATTGAGGCGAATAGCTACCAGGGCAGCCCCGGCATTTAACAAGATCAGGGTGAAAATATGGCCAAATCCAGCGCGCTCGCAATAGGCAGCCGCTTTTGAACGGGCTGTTTAGCTCTACCTCGTGAGTTCGATGCGGCAAAAGACACCCTACCTGCTCGAGTCCGATCAGCGGCCACGCAGCGGTCAACCCCTGCCACAAGGCGAGTGTATGGGGAGCTACCTTGCACATGCCCAGCACTCAAAACCCCTGATGCGTTTGCAATGGTGATTACTCACCAACGACTCGTTGCTGCCCGGGACGGTGGCGATTGCCACACCTGATCTGTACCATCAAACATTGCTGCACTACCGGACACATATCAATGCCCAACACCGTTTCGCTGTCGCTCACTGAAGTCAACTCTCTCGCCACGGCGGCTTTGCGCG
>JAWSVD010000380.1:0-4811 GCA_033852095.1 Granulosicoccaceae bacterium
AGCCCTGCTCCACCAGCGTCAGGATGTTGTGTGAAAAACGGGTTTTGATAAAGAGTTCGTACGCCAGTCCATTGGCACTGAAAGGCCTGCTGATGATCTCCCCGTAGGGATCAGGCAGGGCCACACCGATCAGCTTCTCATCGACCAACTCTTTGACTGATATTTGATCCCGACCACTGAAAGCATGCGCGCGCGGCACAATCACCACCTGCTCACCTTGGACCACGGGTATGGCAGTCAAGGCATCGTGTTTGAGCTCATGGCTGCACACCACAAAATCGCCCTTCTCCAGCAACAGATAATCTACCCACTCTTCCATCTTCAGGATCTCGAGATCGATGTTCATCTCGGGGTACTTCTGGCAGAACAGCGCCGTGACACGCGGCGCAATGATCTGCGCGATAGACGCAGTCGCCGCCATGGCCATGGTATTGCCTACGCCATCACGGTGCCGCAGCACCGACTCATTGAGCGTTTCTACCTTGGTGTAAATCTCGTTTATTTCATCGAATATCCGAGTCGCATTCGCGCTCGGAACGAATGATTTCCCGATGCGATCAAACAGATTGATACCCACACTGGATTCAGTGTGTTTGATCAGTCGGCTTATGCCCGGGGTCGACACGTGCAGCAGTTTGGCCGCTCCCGTGATGGTGCCGGAGATCTGCACGGCGCGAATGACTTCAATCTGCCTCAAGGTGAGCTTCATGGGAGTGTCCTACAATCCAGCTATATCAATGGATGTAGTATAGCGCTCAGGAGGAAAACGCAAACACTTGCGCGCGAGCAGCTCACTTGCTGTGCGCAGAAATCACAGCAGAGGAAACCATGCCCCACTTTAACGTCGAATGTTCAGAAAACGTATTGTCCCAGCTAGATGCTCAGTCGCTTGCCGAGGCTGTACACCGAGCCGCGCTCTCAACCGAGCACTTTGCAGAAGACAATATCCAGATCAAAGTAAAAGCCTGTGATGGCTATTTTATCGGCGGCAAGCGACAGGATTTCGTCAGTGTTTTCGCGAGCATTCTCGGAGGGCGCAGCGCCGAACAGAAAACCGCACTGTCCAAGGCGGTGGTGCTCAAGCTGTGCGAGCTACTGCCCAAAGTCGACCGTATCCACGTCAATGTCACCGAGTTACAAAAGGGCACTGGCTTTAGTCGAAGCCAACTCTAATCAGAGCAAGAGCACCGGGCGCGCAGCTTTTCTATGCGGCGCCTGATGCAAAGCTCCAGTGCGCAATCAAAAAACCAGCACAGCGGCAGCAGCTACCTTCGACCCCAAATGAGCGGCGGAATAACCGCACAAAGTGCATGCTTGCGAATTGACAGCGATTATAGATAATTGTTTGATCGTTTAAGACTGAGCCTCCCTCAGTCAAACCCATCACACGTTGGCAGCCGAAGTTGAACAGGCAGCACGACCACTGTCACGCCCCACCGCCTGTTCCCCTCCGCTGCGGATCAAAACTCAAGCCTGCAACTAGATCCCCAACGCCACTTTGATCGGGTGGGTATTGTCATTGATCCCAACTTCTTTTTGATTGAGATCATCAATATCCTCGGGGGACATCCAAGTACCAAACAGATGATCCCAAATCGCGAGGATCCCGCCGAAATTTTTGTTCGCGTACCGCGGTTCTACAAAATGGTGAATCACGTGTGAGCGCGGTGTCGTCACCAACCACTCGATGTGTCGCATCCAAGGATAAGTCACGTTCAGGTGCTGGAAGAAACCATGAAATCCGGCGTACACCATGAATACGATCATCCACACCACATCCACATTGAAGATGATGGCCCATGCAACCACACACATGCGCGTCATGATCATGTGTGGAATAGTGGCTCGCAAGGTAATCAAGAAGAAAAAGTTTTTGGGTTCATGATGAAAGCGATGCACGCGCCATGCAGACCGGGTGTGCATAAACCGGTGCACAAAATAGAACGTCAAATCAAAAAGTAAGAACATGCACAGAAATCTAGCCCAGCCCGGCAGCGCCCACAAACCGGTGTCTTGAACCACCGCTAACAGGCTTTCACTAAAAATGTAAGGTAATGCCAATGCAAAAGCGAACATCACACACACTTCATAACAAAAAACCAATGCTGTTGATCTCAGCTCCTCTGGTAACGCTGATTTAAGCGCTATATCTCGATTGGGCCTACGTGTCTCCCAAACGCTGAAGAAAGCGCCCCATGCGGCCAGAATAAGCCATCCAAACAATAGATCTTCCACAGTGTTACCCCTTTGTTCAAAAGCCTCGCTCAAATGGGAGCTGAATGAAGCAAACCCATAGACGAAGAACGCCAGTCTCTGTGTTCGCCCCGCTCTATGTCAACGCACGGTAGATCACTATGCGGGATGGTTAACATTTAGCCCTGAATATTATTTATTACAAATATGGCCCCATCTAACAGGCGGAAGTAGATCACACTTTTTTATTGATAATCCAATAAGAACTATATGCAACTGCGTCACCATGAAATAGATGACATATTTCCAGAGCTACTCTTAGTTGCTGCAGATGTGTCAAGCATTAGGCTGTCTGCACGATTGCTCAGTCGCACTGTGTATTTGAATATATAAGAAATGGATCCGGGAGCAAGACTGAGAGATGAGGCGCTCCAAGTATATTGAATTTATCCTAACAGCCCGCTCAAGAACAGGTGCCGTCGCGAGAGAGTGCTGGTTTGAGGTAGATTTTCGCGCTGAATGAGGCGAATAGTTACCTGGCGGCCCCGGCATTTAACAAGATCAGGGTAAAAATATGGCCAAATTCAGCGCGCTCGCAGTAGGCAGTCGTTTTTGAACGGGCTGCTAGACCTCGTCTTCGCCCCTCTAGTCCTCCGGCTCACTGCTGATCAGCTCGCCCGTATTGGCATCGACCAGCACTTCCATTCGGATACCGTCTGCAACGACGATCTCAAATTCCCAGACCACTTTGCCGTCTTCCTCTTCGAGTTCCGATTCGGCCACCGCACCTGGGAATTCCCCCAGCGCCACAAGTTGAGCAGCATCAAGATCGAAAGTCACCTGCGAGGGATCAGGATCCGAACCACTGGCATAGACGGATAAGGTGGTAGCGAGCAAAAGAGCAGTGAAAGAGCCGCTGACGAGTGCTTTGGTTTTTGTGTTCATAAGGCATGTCCATTTTTTAGAGTTGAATTTGTCGGTGCACGGTTGCTGCCGACGCCTACTAATCTAAAACTTGGATATTAACTGAACCTTAAGGGAAACGCGGCACCCCAGCCGCTGGACTTAAATCACCTCTGTAGGTGTGAACCTGATTCGCACACACAAGCGACGAAGAATGGCCAATGAAATCGCCGCCACAACCTCGTCAAAGGCCGCCTGTGCAAATGCCAAGTACAGGACTCAGCCTTTCGACGCCTTACAAGACGGCTGTGAACTTCACGTGGTTTTCCTGCCCCAGACCGTAAAAACCATGTCGCCGGCAAACACAGCGCCACCAGAGAGTTCGTCGCGCAATCGGTCTTCGAGTGTAGACAAATCTACTTCGGCTTCCGTCGCAACGCCGTGGTCAACGATGCGCGGCAAAATGGCACGAATTAACTCTGCGAGCGGCGCGTGCGCGCTTTGAACCTGTATGTTCGCCTCGGCTTTTACACCCTTCACCTCCACTCCCAGTGAATGCAGCAAAGCGGGCAGCTCGAACCCCATGCGCGTGTTCGCCCCTTCGGATTTGACCGTGTCCCAAATCCAAGCGTTAGCGCTTTGATGCAGCGGCATCGGCCGCGAGCTCAACGATTGCACCGTCGCGTCAATCTCCAGAAAGGCAACAATGCCGTTGTTGTTCAGCAAAGGCAGCACCCGCTGCAAGATCTCAGCAGGCTTGGGCAGATACATCAAGACCCGCCTGGCCATGACGGCATCGAATCTTCCTAAATCGACCAATGGCTGCGAGAGATCGATTTCCCTAAACACCACGTTCGATCGATTTTCCCGCTTCCGTCGAGCTTGGGCGAATTCGAGTGAATTGGCGTTTCGATCAATGCCCACCACTTCGCCAGTCTGGCCAACCGCGTCAGCGAGCAGAAAACTGACATCTCCCCGGCCGCAGCCGAGGTCTAGAACGCGCATGCCGTCGGTGATACCAGCGTCGTTGATGAGGCGTCTAGTAATTGAGTTTTTGTCTTCTGGCATGGGTGGTTCTCGTGATTGTTACGGCATTCTGTAACGTTTTGAAATTCACAGTACTTACCTGGACAACAACACTCAGTCTAAGGCTTGAACTGACCCTTGCACTATGCGTGTTCAGTACTTTCACCGTGGGAGTCCGCTCGCGGCCCGGTCGCCCCGTTCGACCGAATGCTTGATTCATCGCCTGCCTTGCAAGTAGTGCGACATCCTTTACACCGCGTCGCGGCTTTAGCCCAGCGTGCCTAGCCGGGACGCGTTGTTTACGGCTTCGCTTTAACTATCCGATGCCGCCGCTTGCAATCGAACTATACGAGAGGCAAAAAACCACTCAAAGGCTTGAACCGGTCTTGTAGGTGCGAACTTTATTCGCATGTCTGGCAGCTGAGACATGCGATTGAAATCGCACCTACAGCGCAGGGACGTTTGGTGTATAGAAAATCGGGGTTCTTCCTTCTTAAAGTGACGACCCACAGGCGAATGCACCATTTCTAGACCCAACGTTCTCTCTACAACGTAAATGAAGCTACTGGCAAAAGACTACGTTAAGGTGGTTTTGAAAAAAAGGGTCACCAAAACCCCAAATGACCGTTCCAACCCCGGCTGCTAGCATCTCTCCGTAGTATGTGTACACACAGGGCAACCGCATCAAA
>JAWSVD010000381.1:0-1176 GCA_033852095.1 Granulosicoccaceae bacterium
TCTCATCCTCAAGTCATCATCAGTGGCCGTGCATCGTCAAAAACCACCTACGGTGTTCTCGAAGGAGGAGACCAATGGAGAGTCAATGATTTCCAAACTAAAAAGGAAATCATCATGCAAGGCATGGGCTGGGGCAGCCTCCCTGAACATCTTGTTAAAGACGAGCTTGCACAAGGATCACTGGCCCAGCTGAAAGTTGAAGGTGATGTTGAAACTCCTAACATCGAATTTCGAATCGCTAGGCTGGATTCCGAGCCCGTCGGACCTGTTGCTCAACGGCTCTGGCAGTTGTTTCGCTCGAACCTTTCCAGTGCATGCCTTTCTAAATCCGCGAACAGCAATACCGACGACCGAGACTAAAAGCCAGCTCAGTCTAGTGCAAACAAACCCGCCAAATACAGCCAAGCAAAGCAAAACCAGACGGATAAATAACTATCATTCGCATCAAATACGATTCTTAGCAGTGCCTGTCCCTGCTAATTAGAGTGTCTTGGATATTCTTTGAATTATAAACGGCCGTAACAAAGGCGACCCACTGACGTATAGCCCCATTGCTAAACAACCCCACTCAGCCGAAGCCCCCATTGAACCACAGCCCATTCTCGGTGAGACTAAGCCAACGCTTCCACACGGAGACGACATGCCAAAACCTCGATGCCAGCTCATCTGCCTCAAAGACACCCCGTGGATACACTGCACCTCTCGCTGTGTGCGGCGCTGCTATTTAACCGGGTTCGACCGAGAAACCGGCATCGACTACGGCCACCGACGCGGCTGGATCGAATCCCGGTTGGAATTACTGAGCAGTGCTTTCGCCATCGACATCGCCGCCTACGCCATCATGAGCAACCACCACCACGTCGTCGTACGCGTCGACCAAGACAAGGCCAAAAGCTGGACATGGCAGCAAGTCATCGAGCAGTGGCACACTGTCTATACGGGTAGTTTTCTCAGCCAACAATTCGTGAAAAACGGCAGCCTGCCTTCGGCGGAGCTGGAAATCCTGAAACAACAAGTCGACACTTGGAGAGAAAGGCTGATCGACATCAGCTGGTTCATGCGCGCCCTCAACGAGCCTATCGCCCGCTGGGCCAACGCCGAAGACAACGTCACAGGCCACTTCTTCGAAGGTCGCTTCAAAAGCCAATCACTGCTCCGGAATGTGTCAACCTGTTT
>JAWSVD010000042.1:0-16932 GCA_033852095.1 Granulosicoccaceae bacterium
GCGCCTGCTTTCAGCGCCGATCTGTCCATGTGGGTCCGGGAGTCAGCTGCAGATCCCGGCCAGTTGATGGTCGATCTATACAACGCAAGCCATGAAGATCAAATCACCCTGACAGCCATTCCTGACAATCAGTTGGTGACCAAGCTGGCCACTTCCGTGCTGGCCGCTAACTCCCCGGATCTGGTCTCTTTCGACCTGATTTACATGCCTGACTTTATGCGTGCAGGCCTACTCGCCGATCTCAGTGATCAGCTCGCTGACGATGCAAATTATGCAACCCACGTGAAAGCCTATAAGGACATTGCCACCTACGAGGGCAAGACCTTTGGCGTGGGATTCACCCCCGATGTTTCAGTTCTCGCCTGGAACAAAGCCCTGTTCCGTGAAGCGGGCCTGGACCCCGAAAAAGGCCCCAGTTCTCTGTCCGAACTGCAAGAGATGGCCGCGAAAGTCGGCGCGCTCGGCGATGATACTTACGGCTTCTACTTTGCCGGCAGCTGTGCAGGCTGCAATATCTTTGTCACGTCGCCGTTGATGCAGGCAGGCGGCGCGAGCATTCTGCCCCGCTCCAGCGAAGACATTGCCTTGCAGGGCAACGCCATCCCCGCGGTTCTCAATGCCTATAAGGACATGTGGGAAAAGGGCCTCATCCCAGAGAGCGCTGAAGTCGATACCGGCGCAAATTTCGTCTCCGCTTTCCTCGGAGGCAACATTGGCCTAGCGGGCACCGGGGGCTTCCTTATCTCCCTGATGGAACGTGAATACCCTGACTTCGAGTACGGGCTCACGCTCTTGCCTGGCCCCAATGCAGGCGAGGTATCTGGATTTGTGGGCGGTGACGTGGTTGCTATTCCCAAGGACGGCGCCCATGAAGAGGCTGCTCGAAGCTTTATTTCGTGGGTGCTGTCCGATGAAGCACAGCTCGAAGGTCTGGCGAAAAATTCTATACTGACCACGCGCACCGACCTGGCCGACAATGAATACGCGCAGAATCCGAAGGTTCAAGTCACAGCACAGGCACTGGCCGCCGGTTACGTGCCATGGGTCTTCCACTTCGCCGACATGGTGAACTCGGATTCCAGCCCCTGGATTACGATGATCCAGCAGGCAGTATTTGACGGAGATGTCGAGGGTGCTATCGAAGAAGCGCGTGAGGAAATGCACGACATAGCGTCGAAGTAGACTTTTAGCCAGTGGGGATTGTTAGAGAGCAATCCCCATGCTCAACCTTCGCTTTTGGGAATCATATACACATGGCAGCCAAACATTCACCCTGGCGGGGTTTTATCTACCTTGTGCCGGCGCTGATCTTTGTCGCTCTTTTTGTTCTGTGGCCAGTCGGGCACATGATCTATCTGTCCTTCACATCAACCTCCCTTTTGGGCGGCAGTGAATGGGTTGGCCTCGAGAACTACGCAGACGCTCTCAGCGACAAGAAATTTTGGCGCGCCTTCAACTTCACCCTCAAATACACCTTTATCATCACCCCTATTCTCATGGGGCTCGGCTTTGCACTGGCGCTTTTGACAGCCCCAAATTCCCCTTTGCGCCAAGCGACCCGCACCCTGATTTTCATGCCGGTGGTGATCGGTCTCGCGTCCTCTTCCCTGCTGTGGTTCTGGTTGTTCGATCAGCAGGTGGGCCTCTTCAATCAGATGCTGGTGGACGTGGGCATCATTGACGAACCACTGGTTTGGTTTCGCCGTGCAAATTCGGGCATCTGGGCCGTGATCATCTCTGTGGTCTGGAAAGTGGTCGGTTTTGGCATGATTTTGATGGTTGCTGGCATTCAATCGATCCCCAAGGATTTGTTCGAGGCGGCGCGCATAGACGGCGCATCCTTCTCGCTGACAGCGCGGCGTATTGTTCTGCCGCTTGCCGCCAAGTCCATTCTGCTCGCCACCTTGTTATCCGCGATTGGGTCACTGCTGGCTTTTGAGCAATTTTACCTGATGACCGGCGGCGGGCCACGCGGTCAGACATTCACTTCTGTCTACTGGATTTACCAAAACAGCTTCGTGCGCTTTGAACTCGGTTACGGCGCCGCACTGTCGGTCATTTTGATGATCGTAGTGGCCTCCTTCACGGCTCTGCAGCTTTGGCTGACACGGCGCAGCAAAGAGATCTAATATGAACACACGCCCCCCTACCCTCGACGAGGGACTCGCCACACGTTCAAATCAATTTCCGCGCCCGCGTAAACCGCGCCTGAAGCCCCGAGATTGGCTGGTCGTCGCTATCTGTTTCGCTGTCATTGCAGTGATGCTGTGGCCGCTGATCATGTCCTTTCTCGCCTCGGTGAAACCGGCGGCAGAGGCCTCCGCTGTACCGCCCAGCTATTTGCCGCGAGCCCTTTCAACGGAAAACTACCAAAAAGTGTTCAACTACCAGCAGGGCATCTGGAACTACATGAGCAACTCCTTGATTGTCGCCGCCATGACCATAGGGTTTTGCCTGGCACTGGCCGTCCCAGCGGGCTATGCCCTGGCGCGCTTTCCAATTCCGGGCAAGGAGCTGCTGTTCCTTGTCATACTGGCGTCGATGATGATCCCCTATCAAGCCCTGCTGGTGCCTATCTATCTGATGTTCTCCAAACTCGGGCTCACAGCGACCCACTTGGGGCTCGCGATACTGCACACCATCTTGCAGCTGCCATTCTCTGTCTACTTGATGCGCAATTCCTTTGAAGCCATCCCGATCGAGCTCGAAGAAGCGGCCCAGGTCGACGGTGCATCGACACTCTTTACCTTTCGCCGAGTGTTCTTGCCGCTCACCTTGCCCGGCATGGTCACGGTTGCACTATTCGCTTTCATCAATTCATGGAACGAATTCATCGGTGCGCTCTTGCTCATGAACACAGAAAAGAGTTTCACCATCCCCATTATGCTCACTGGTGTGGCCAGCGGCGATTTCGGCTCTGTTGACTGGGGGGCTCTGCAGGCCAGCGTGATGATTTCGCTGCTGCCGTGCCTCATTGTCTACCTCTGCCTACAAAAATACTATGTATCGGGTTTCCTCGCAGGAGCGGTTAAATGACCCAGGAAAAGAAAAGCAAATCATCGGAAAAACGCCCCGCGCGTGTGACCATCCGCGATGTGGCAGCCCACGCAAAGGTGGCCGTTTCAACCGTCTCCAAAGTGATGAACAACACGGGTTCAGTGTCGCAAGACACACGGGACCGGGTCACAGAATCGGCCAAGGCGCTCAATTTCAGGCCCAATTTGCTGGCGCGCAGCCTGCACACAGGATTGTCAGGTTCCATCGGAATGATTTCAAACGACAGTTTTGGTCGCTTCACTATGCCCATTATGGAGGGCCTGGAATCGGTTCTCTCAGAACACGGGATCGGGGTTTTCATGTCGAACGCGACCGACGATCCTGAGCGCGAACGCCTGCACATCGAACAGCTGCTGGCCAAACAAGTGGACGGCATTATCGTCACCGCCCGCCGCGCTGATCACCGCCCCGCTGTTGACCTTGAATCCCTCAACCTGCCGGTCATTTATGTGTTCTCGCAATCCGATGAGCCCGACGCCCTGACCTTCCTGCCCGATGACGAGGGCGGTGCATTCAAAGCCGTGGATCACCTCATCGGCGGCGGGCGCAAACACATTGTGCACATCACCGGCACCGAATCCTTTGAGGCCGTTAGCCTGAGAGCTGCGGGTTACGTGCGCGCGCTTAAGAAAGCGGATCAACAGGCTCTGCCTGTGATGCACGGCGACTGGTCAGAGAGCTGGGGCCGCAACGCAGTAGAGCAACTCTTGAGCGACAAGACTCCCTTCGACGCAGTCTTCTGCGGCAATGATCAAATAGCGCGTGGCTGTGCAGATGCACTGCGCGAGGCCGGCCTGAAGGTACCCGAGGACATTGCCCTTGTCGGATTCGACAACTGGACAGTGATGGCCGAGGCCTGCCGACCGCCGCTCAGCTCCGTCGACATGAACCTCGCCAAGTTAGGCCGCCTGGCGGCAGATCACATGCAGCGCATGATCAAAGGCGAAAAACTCAGCGGTGTTATTCGAATTGACTGCGACCTAGTCATACGTGCGTCTTCACGCGCCACAACAGATTAATACAAAGGAATACCCATGCGAAAGTACAGCTCCGTTCCGTTTTCCGAAGTGACTATCAACGGTGACTTTTGGCGAGAGCGACTCGAAACAGTGTTGACTAAGACCATTCCAAGTCAGCACAAAATGCTGAAAAAATGGGATATTTTGGACTCCGCTAAATTGCCAAAGCCCGTGCCGCCACTCACTCAGCCCAGAAATGCGGCTAACTTCACGGTGCAAATATTTTGGGACAGCGACATCGGCAAGTGGATCGAAGCGGCCGCCTTCGGCCTCAACCACCGCCACGACGCAGAGATCCAAAGCCAGATTGAAGCGATTATTGACAATTTAGAACGCGCGCAAGCCGACGACGGCTACCTCAACTGCTGGTACCTGCAACGCGAACCCGAAAACCGCTGGACTAACCTGCGCGACAACCACGAACTCTACAATATCGGGCATCTGCTCGAGGGCGCGGTCGCTTATTTCTTGGCCACCGGCCGCGACCGCCTGCTGCTTGTGCTCGAAAGGGCCTGCGACCGCATCGCTGCGACCTTCGGCACCGGAGCGGAGCAACAACGAGGCTATCCGGGACACCAGGAAATCGAATTGGCGCTGGTGAAGGCCTATCACGCAACCGGAAAACAAAAGTACCTGGCCCTCGCCAGCTACTTTATCGACGAGCGCGGCAACACCGACGGTGTGCAGCACTATTTCGATATCGAGGCCAAAGCACGCGGTGCGAGCTCAGCGGAGTACTGGGCAGGCACCCACGAATACAGCCAATCCCATTTGCCGGTGCGCGCACAAGACAAGGTGGTCGGCCACGCGGTGCGCGCCATGTACATGTACGCTGCCATGGCCGATCTGGCTTCCGAGCACGGCGATGCGCAGCTGAAATCTGCCTGCGAGGCCCTGTGGAAAGACGTCACCGAGCGGCGCATGTACGTTACCGGCGGCTTTGGCCCCTCCGAGAAGAACGAAGGTTTCACCGAAGACTACGACCTGCCCAATGCGACCTCCTACGCCGAGACCTGCGCCTCTGTGGCCATGATATTTTGGGCGCAGCGCATGCTCAACCTGGATCTCGACGGTCAATACGCCGACATCCTGGAGCTCTCGCTCTACAACAACACGCTGGCAGGCCTGTCCCGCGATGGCGAACACTATTTCTACGACAACAAGCTGGAGAGTGACGGCTCGCATCACCGCTGGGACTGGCACCCCTGCCCCTGCTGCACCATGAACGTCGCTCGGCTCGTGGCCTCGGTCGCCAGTTATTTCTACAGCACTTCCGACGACGAAGTCGCGGTGCATCTCTACGGCGGTGCCAGTGCCGAGCTAGCACTAAAAGGGGGCTCAGTGACCCTCTGCGAGGCCTCCAACTACCCTTGGGATGGGCGCATCGAGATTGGCGTATCACCACAGGGCCGCAGTAACTTCACGCTCGCCCTGCGCATCCCAGGCTGGTGCTCAGGTGCTACTGCCATGCTCAATGGCCAGGCGGTCGACATGTTCGTTGAGAACGGCTACCTCAAGATCAGCCGCGACTGGCTGACGGGCGACAGTGTTGTGCTCGAACTGCCCATGCCTGCCGAGCGGCTCTACGCGCACCCTGATGTGCGCGCCGACGTGGGTCGGGTGGCACTGCGCCGTGGGCCACTGGTCTACTGTGCGGAGCAGGCAGACAATGCAACGCCTATCCATCGCCTGCGCCTGCCGGTGGGTTCCACACTGGAGCATGCTTTTGACCCCGATCGCCTTGGCGGCATCGCGGTAATCAATGCGCAGGCCGAGGCTGAAGAAAGTGCTGCATGGGGCAAAGAGCTCTACCGCACCACACGCCTTGCAAGCCAGAGCACCACCCTGACCGCCGTGCCCTACTACAGCTGGTGCAACCGCGGCAGCAATCAGATGCAAGTGTGGCTCGAGGAACAAAGCTAATGGCACACGTTGAAATCAAAGGCCTGCGTAAAAACTACGGCGCCTTTGAAGTCATTCGCGGCATCAATCTCTCCATCGAAAAGGGCGAGTTCTGCGCGCTCTTAGGGCCCTCAGGCTGCGGCAAGTCGACATTGCTTCGCCTTATTGCAGGGCTGGATGACGTCTCCAGCGGTGAGATCCACATCGCGCAGCGTGACGTGACCGATCTGGAGAGTTCGAAGCGCGCCATTTCCATGGTGTTTCAGTCCTACGCACTCTACCCGCACATGACCGTCGCCGAGAACATCGCCTTCTCGCTGGAAGTGCAAAAAGTGGCAAAGGCCGATCGTCGCGCGCGGGCAGTTGAAGTGGCGAAGCTGCTACACCTAGAAGAATTGCTCGACCGCAAACCTTCGGCTCTGTCAGGTGGTCAGCGCCAACGGGTGGCGATCGGCCGTGCCTTGGTGCGCAATCCAGAGGTCTTCCTCTTCGACGAGCCACTGTCCAATCTCGACGCGCTGCTGCGGGTGCAAATGCGCATCGAGCTGGCAAACCTGCACCGAGAGATCGGTGCCACCATGATCTACGTGACCCATGACCAGATCGAAGCCATGACCATGGCCGACAGGATTGTTGTGCTCGAGGGTGGTGCCATACAACAAGTCGGTACGCCACTGGAGCTCTATGAACAGCCGGCAAACCGTTTTGTCGCTAGCTTTATAGGCTCCCCGGCGATGTCGTTTTTGCAGGCGGCCGTCGCTGACACCGACGCGGAGCATCACCACGTCGAGCTATCCGGCAGCCGACTGCAAATAGCAGGGCGCAACGGTATAACACTCAATGCTGGCAGCAACTGCGAGATTGGCATACGCCCCGAGCACTGCGAAATTGTTGCAGCGGGCGAAGGCAACATCGACGGCAAGGTCCACCTTGTCGAGCGTCTGGGCAGCCAAACCTTCGTTCATGTGCAAACAGCGATGGGCGCCGTCACCGTACAAGCGGCGGCGCATATCCCCATTGCACTGGGCGATCAAGCGTCGGTATCAATCGATGCAAGCAAAGCGCACCTGTTTAACGAGCAAGGTGAGATAGTCTGAGCGAAAAGAGTATTTTGCTTAACTGGCGCTCGCGCCAGTTAGCAGGAGCGATTGTGGGGTTACCACTGACACTTTCTGTTTAACAAGGTACGAGAAAGCTAACGCCGCCCTGAGCCGCTGCAAAAATAGGCGTGTCATTGCACAGCGATATGAGCGTCAGTTTTGGCTGTCGGTAGCCTGCCATCAGGCTGCCAGTCTCGAAGACTCCCGCAAGATACTCACCAAAGTCGTTGCCGAGAACGCACTCAAGCCCAATCTGACGAGCACCTGGTGAGGGTCATCTAGGTACGAGAAGCATCAGCCCCGTTCAGGCACCAATGCGCCTAACTGTGCAAACCGCAAAAGCCCCCTCATCGAGCAGTGCGAATATACAGGCTGCTGGCTAGGTTAGAGCCTTCTAAAAATTGCATATTTACCCAGTACACACCAATTTTGAGCGATTTCCCCTGCCCAACGCCTGCTCACATCCCTTTTGATAAAGCGGTGAAATCAGTGGGCGGGTGCCCCCAGAATAATGCGTTATTCGAGTTCGCCCAGCCACTGATCTGCCAGCGCTGCTATTGTCGGCCTTTGCCACCAGAGCCAATATAATCCGCCAGTGCCAATTGCTGTTTGCTGATGTCATTGGCTGTGTGGTGCACCCGCTTGATGATTGCTCGCATGAAATCAAACATCAGTTTCGGCTGCTCGGTGATCAGCGGATCGATATCTTCTTTTTTGAACTGCAGGACGGTTGCAGAGCTTAATGCCATAACTGAGTGAGCATGGGTAGTCTCATCAATATAGCTCAACTCCCCGACCAGATCACCGGTTTGCAAGGTGTGCAGAATACGTGGCTTCGCCTCGTTGTTGTCAGCCCTCGTCCGGGCCAGGCGCCCGCTTGTCACCAAGTAAAAACTGGTCGTTTTTTCTCCGCTTAGGAACAGATAATCACCCTCATCGACTTGCAGTTCTGTGCAGGCCCGTTCGGCAAGTATCTGCGCCCCCTCTACGCCGATATAGTCGCCGATGGGCGCATTTTTGATCACCTCAGTCACCTGAGCCACACTGGGTTTAGCACCTTGAGTTTGTGCGCGCTGCGTCATACTAGCGTCCCTCCTGACTAAAATAGTTAATTGCGGTGTGCAAGTTCTGGCTCGCTTTGTCTGTCATGCCGAGCTTCAGCTCCCATTCGTAACCCTTCATGGTCAGCAGCTGGACCTGTGGCAGGGTGTCAAAGCAGCGCTGGCAGGTGGCCATGATCGCCGGAATGGAAATGGCGTGCGATGTGAAGCTGAAATCCATTTTCGGCTTGACGGTTTCCAAGCGGATACCGCTCACATCCATGGCCTTGGTTGCGTCCACAAACAACACCCGTTTTTTGTGGCTGATCAGGTCGGCATCCTCAAGCTGCAGTTGGTAGTGACGCATCACGTCTGCTTTGGGGCAGAGCTTGCTCTGCTCTAGCCAGTCGATGAAGGCCCAGCCAAGCCCGTCATCCTGTCGCCCCACATTGCCTATGCCGTAGATTAGACAGGACTCGTGGTTATAGTCGCCCAGACTTTGCGTTACACTGTCAGCGAATGCGTTCATCGACCTGCTTTCCATTGGCATCAATAACCGAGACGATCAGTGGCATTTGCCCCATCGCATGCGTGGCACAGCTAAGACAAGGGTCATAGGCACGAATGCCAACCTCAATGGCGTTCATCATGCCTTCGGTAATCAAGTCATTGCCGTTCAAATAGGTCTCGGCCACTGACTTGACCGTGCGGTTCATCACCGCATTGTTCTGCGTCGTCGCCACCACCAAGTTACAGAAGGTCATGTCACCGTCCTGGTTCGCCCGGTAGTGATGCAATAGCGTGCCGCGCGGAGCCTCGACAACACCGACACCTTCACCCGTCCAATCGGATTTCGATGGGGTCACCAGCAAGTCGGTACTTTGCAAGTCTGGATCATTGAGGAGATTTCTGATCTGCTCGGCCGAATGCAAAATTTCAATGGCCCGTGCCCAGTTGGTGTGCAAAGTCATGTCATTGGCTTTGCCCTTGGTGTAATCGTGGAACTCCTCCAGCGCCGCTTTGGCGAGGGGCGTGGCATCCTCATAGGATTTGGTCACGTTCAACCGTGCCAGCGGGCCAACACGTACCGATCCTTTCTCGCGCCCCAAGGCTTTGAGATAGGGGAACTTCATGTAGCTCCAATCCTCGGTCGCCTCGGAAAAGTGATCGAGGTAATCGTGGTAATCAAGTTCCTCGACAATGTTTTTGTCTTTGTCGACGATACGCATTTTGCCGTGATAATAATCGACGTTACCGTCGTCACCAACCAAGCACATATTGAGCGCTGGCACATCGCCGAAACTGTCGACCATCTTGCGATTCTTCTCGTGAAAATCGCGAAATACAGCAAGTGCGTCCTTGGCGTATTCGATCACGGTATCGACCCCGATCAGGCCCTCTGCGCCGTTTATTAGCCTGTCTCTTGCCTCAATGCTGAGGTTGTTATTGACCCCGCCTGGAACAGAACTGATACCGTGCATGCGCTTCCCCAGCACGGCAACAATCACTTCTTGGCCCCATTTGCGCAGCGCAACCACGCGCTTCACCAGCTCCGGGTCTGCCTCGACCAAACCAAGCACATTGCGCTGCTCCGGCGGTGCGTCGATACCAAACAGCATCTCGGGTGCGATCAGATAGAAATACGCGGTGACATGCGATTGCAACTGCTGGCCGTAATGGCCCAGGCGGCGGATTTTTTCTGCCGCCACCGTTACCCTGTTGCCGGTCGAATAGCCGACCCCTGTCATGTCATCGAGAACTTTGGCCCCGCACAGATGGTGGCTGACAAAACAAATACCACAGATACGTTGCAGTAACATCGGGGCTTCCCAATAGGGGTGGCCCTGAATGAATTTTTCGAATCCTCGGAATTCGACGACGTGCAGCCGCGCACCAATGACTTTGTTGTTGTCATCCAAATGTACGGTTACTTTACCGTGACCTTCGATCCGTGTGACGGGTTCAATGACGAGTTTGCGTGCCATGATAATGTTCTCCCTTAATCGTAACGGTTGATTTCTGCGGGAATACTAAACGGGCGACCGTGCACCAGATCGTCCAGCACCTTGTAGATCACTTGCCCATCCGGCGGGCAACCGGGGATGAAATAATCAATTTTCACCACCTCGTGCAGCGGATAGACTTTCTTGGTGATCCGTGGAATTTCGGGATGGTAGGGGATGGTGGGCGCTTGCTGAATCGGCCGCGTGGGCGAATCTATATACGCTTCGCGCAGGCAGTCTTCCAGTGTTTCCACATTGCGCATGGCAGGCACACCGCCCCACACAGCACAGGCTCCAACAGAGATCAAAATATCGCAGTTCTCGCGGAAATGTTCGAGCGTTTCGATGTTCTCCTCATTGGCTATTCCGCCTTCGATGAAACCGATGGCGCTGTGCACGAGAATCTCTTTTATATCGGTAAACGAGGAGCGGTTGATGTTGACTTTTTCGAGCAATTTAAGCAGGTTTTCATCCATGTCCAGAAACGACAGGTTGCAGCCCCAGCAACCGCACAGCCCGATCATCGCCACTTGTATTTTTGCGTTTCGCGCCGCCATCACCTCGGGGTCCATCGGCGTTGTCGGCAAATGGTGCGCCAGAGTTTGCTCTTCCTTTAGGTGGTCGCTCATGACTCTTCTCCCTCCAGTGCGCGTTGGCGCAGCGTCTTAACATCGAATTTGCGCTTGCCAATGGCGTCGTTGTAGCCAAGATCTTTTTCAATGATGCAGCCAACCGGACACATCTCGGCGGCTTCTGTCACTTGCTCTGGCGTCATCTTGTCAGCGAGATCCACATCAATTTCAATCTGCGCATGGCTGCCACGGCCGTTGATCGAAAATATCTTCTGTCCGCTATCCTTATCGCGGATGAACTCCACGCAACGCTGGCAGAAAATACAGCGATCTCTCTCCAAGAACAGGTGCTTAGAGGCATGATCACGGCCGCGAACGGGGAAGCGGTAGGGGAACCGCGAAGTCACCATCTCAACCTCATAACCCACGGCTTGCAATTCGCAGCGGCCACTTTTCTCACAGCTGGGGCAATTGTGGTTGCCTTCGGTGAAGTTGATCTCGACAAGCGCCTTGCGCATATCAGCCACTTCAGGCTCGCTGACCTCTACCGCCATACCATCGGCCACCTTGACTGTGCAAGATGCCATGACATTGCCGTTCACCTTCACCGAACAGACCCGGCAAGTACCAAGACACGGTTTGCCACGCATATAACAGAGCGAAGGGATATACACGCCATTGTCCGCAGCCACATCAATCAGTGTTGCGCCTTCTTCGGTCGTGATTTCCTGCCCATCTAAGGTTATAGAAACACTCATTTTCTAGCCTCCTCTACCAAGACTTTGTAGGCGTTATCATATTCACCTATCGCTTCTTCAAGATTGAAAGACGGCAGCAACAGGTGCTCTGTTTTGTTCAGCTTTTCGGCGTAGAGTTCAGGAAATTTATCCAGAGTGGTCAGGATGGGTTTGGCGGCCGTGGTACCCAGACCACAACGGCTGGTAGCGCGCATCAATGCACCCCAACTGACACATTCATCCAGATCCTGCTGACAGGCTCGCCCGTCAATCACCCGCTCAATTTTGGTTCGCATGTCCACACCACCTGCTCGACAGGGCGTGCAAATACCACAGGATTCCTCAACAAAGAAGTCCATGAACTGCTTGACGATATCCAGTAAATTGCGGCTCTGATCAAAAATCATGAACGATCCGTTGCATGACAGATCGCCGTAGCAAATCTGACGGTCGCCGTCTTTGGCCACTGAAACACATTCACCTGAGGGGCCACTGATCTGCACGGCCATCGGCTTTGTTGCGCCGACCATTTTCAGTACGTCATTCAGGGTCACGCCCCATTCAATTTCGTAAACACCGGGCCGCGCACAATCACCGGACACGCTCAGCAGACGCGTTCCAGAGGAAGCCTCCGTGCCCAAACTGGAAAACCACTGCCCGCCCTTTTCAATGATCCGGCTGATGCAGGCATAAGTTTCCACGTTGTTGATGATGGTCGGCATGCCAAGATAGCCTTGCTGAATGGGATAGGGCGGTTTAACTCGCGGCGTGCCGCGTTTGCCCTCACAACTTTCAATCAGCGCGGTTTCATCGCCGCAAATATACGCGCCAGCGCCCATCTGGATGCGGATGTCAAAATCAAATCCAGAACCGAGTATGTCCTTACCGAGTAAACCCGCGTCGCGGAAGTCCTGAATCTGGCGCTGCAAATAGTCTTTTATATAAGCGTATTCAGCGCGCATGTAGAGGATGCCAACGTGCGATTCGATCGCAAAACCGCCCATGATCATCCCCAGCAGAACATCCTTGGGCGACTGGGTGAGCAAAACACGGTCTTTGAAAGTGCCCGGCTCGCCTTCGTCGGCGTTGCAGATGATGTATTTCTCAGCCCCTTCTGCCTCTCGACCGAGCTGCCACTTCAGGCCAGTCATGAATCCGGCGCCGCCACGACCCCGGATGCTGGATGACTTCACCTCATTGATGATCTCGTCGGGGCGCTGTTCCAGGCATGCTTGTAATATCGCTCTGTAGTCTCGCCCAGCCTTGAACATGACTGGCCCCTGATTTTGTATACCGGTATCCACCATGGATTCGACATACTTGAGGCTGCTGCTGGCATGGTTCTGGGGATTGGCAATCTCTTCTGGGGATTGGCCTGACTTGAGCTGATCGATGATCGTGCGCACCTTGGCTGGCGTCAGCCTGGTGAACACCACGTCATCGAGCATCATGGCCGGCTCCTGATCGCTCAGGCCGATGCAGCTGGTCTCGTCGAGCCCGAACTGCGCGTCTTGGCTGACACTGCCGAACACACCGGATGTTTCCCCTTCGAGTGCTGCGCGCACTTCTTGGTAGCCATTCATCCGGCCAATGGCGGAATCACACAGGTATATCGGATGCTTACCAAATGGCTTGGTGCGGTAGAAGTGGTAAAAGGACACCGTCTCGTCAATGTCCAACGACGACATGTTCAAGGCCTCAGCCAAGAGCTTGACAATATCATCCGATATATAGCCGTCCCGTCGCTGAATATCCCACAACATATCAATGAGCCGGGTTCTGTCAGAGTTGTTCTGAGTGAGAACGTCATGAATTTTCTGGTTCATTTTTTCTCCATCCTAATTTTCTCCATCCTCAGTATTTGGCGAAGTATCTGTGCTGCACCTCGTGCCGAGCTACCGCCCATTCCAGAAAACACACCCTGAAAGAACACCTGCAATCACTTTCTTCGTCTTCGATTCATGCCCACACCTAACTGGAAGCATTCCTTGCAGTCCTAGCGTATAAATGGGCCTATTTTGCTACGTACGCCCTCGAACACAGCTTAAGCCACATATTCCTTGCACTTTTCCTCATCTCAATAACAGTGAAGGTTCTTTGGAATTCACCGTTTCGGTCAAAATATTTCCTTTGAGAAAAAATGCCTATACCCTTTAATATGCAATATAAACAAAGCATTACCCTGTTTAAGACTGACCGTAGTTACTTTATTACCTGGCCTCATAACAAGGAAAATCTGGATCAGACCGTGTTAAATAACACTTTATCGAAAGGATTCATTGCAGTATATATCATATTCGGAAGCATAATAGCCACTAATACGTGTTTTTGTAACCATGGACACCGGATTTCGCCAGTGATGGACACTTGCACCCTTCCTTGATGAGTCGATCAGCCCTTCCCAGCTGCGCCAGCACCTGAGCAAAGCCGCGCCCTCCCCGGCCATGGTGAACGATTCAAACAAGCGGCTAGTGCGGAAGCCGCACACCGACAAGCCGCGCTCAGCATGTGCTCTGCTTTCCAATAGACAGCGGAGAGGACCCTGGGTCGGAGGGCCGTTGCCTTCAGCCCAGTTCAGGCGTCTTTGCGGGGGTCGCACTTGGTGTTTTCGCTGTGCCTTGCCCATCTACGGGGCATCGGTGCCGTGCCCTGCCGCCCACGCCCGCGGGTGTGCGGCGACCTGCCTCTATTGGCACTAAGAGCGCGAGACTGCGCTCTCTGGCGTGCACCATGACCTGCTAACATGCCAACCGGCATGGCACAGAGCAGCGATTTTTCTCGTACTCCACGTGATTGCCCCAATGGACAGGGCCACTCTGATGCACCGGCATTGGCATTCGTTATGAATTGAGAGCCCAAAGCTCGGACGGGAAGCACAGCTATACAATGTTATGCCGCTACAGCATCAGATCGACTGTGTAAAAAGAGAAGGATAGAGAAAAACGGATTCAATCCGCTGACGGTGCCAAGCTTGCACTACACCGCAAGCCGCTGAGCCATGCGGCTAACACCGGGGGAAAAACGGCTGTGGAACCTCTTGGCAATGATTGCCGCTGGAACCTGCGCTTGTAAATCGCTGAGGTTGCCACGCCAAAGTCACTGCCAGGTGATAACATCCCTCCTCACCAGCGGCTAAACACAGCATTCTCTGAGGCAGCTTTCCGCCAACTGAAAGCCCCACAGCCCCATGATCCCGAGCACACGGACAGCCCGCAGCGTCACCTGCCCACCCATTCGGCGTTGACTCGGCCCAACGGTTGGATCACTTCAATCCAGGTGGCCTGATCGCGAATACCAAGCGCCTACACAATCACCGGACTGCATGTCAAAGCTCCAGGCACTGAGCGTGAGAGCTCGCCGCCCACACCCAGCAGTGTGTCAGCTCAAGGTGCCACATCTTGCAAATCTGCCGAGCCATCCTCGTCTTTTTCCAGCCCGTATCGATCCAGTTTGCCGCGCAGACCCACCCGCGACAAGCCCAACTCACGCGCTGCCTTGCTTTTATTCCAACGGTGGCGGATCAGTGCCTCGCGCAACATTTTCACTTCGATACTGTCCATCCGCTCTTTCAACGTGCCACCGGCAAGGCCCACCAGCATCAAGTCATCCACCGCATCCAGGTCTGCCGCCAAGAGCACTCTGGAAGACAGCAATTCGGCCTGCAGAGCCTGTCCTTCCGGCGCCATGATCAGCATGCGCTCGATCTCATTCTGCATTTCCCGCACATTGCCAGGCCAGCAATAACGCTTCATGCAAGAAAGCGCTTCAGGGGTGAACCCAGCGACTGCCTTGCCAAGCTTGGCCGCCGCTTCTGTCAGCAAAAAATTGGCAAGAAACAAGATATCCTCACGCCGCTCACGTAAGGGCGGGATCTGGATACAAACGCCCGCTAGGCGGAAATACAAATCCTTGCGAAACCGCCCGGCCTGCACTTCTTCTTCGAGGTTTTTCTGGCTACTTGCCAGCACCCGCACATCCACTTTGCGGGCCTGGCTTGAGCCGACAGGGCACAGCTCACCGTCTTGCAGCACCCGCAGCAGGCGCACCTGGAACGCCAGCGTGGTCTCTCCTATTTCATCGAGAAAGAGGGTGCCGCCAGCCGCCCGCTCAAACAACCCAACATGGTCCTGAACCGCACGGGGAAAGCTGCCTTTTTTGCAGCCGAACAATTCCGCCTCAAGTACCTCTTGTGGCATGGAACTGCAATTTTGAACCACAAACGGCTTATCCCAGCGCGGCGAATTATAGTGAATCGACCGAGCCACCAGCTCTTTGCCCGTCCCTGACTCACCACTGATCAGCACTGAAAGATCAAAGGGGGCAATCCGCGCCAAAGTCTCACAGACGCTGTTTATCGGGCTGGTTTTTCCACGGATGATACCGTCGTCAAAATCATAGGCCTTGCGCAAGCTCTGATGAAGCGCCCCAATTCTGTTTTTGGCCGCCCTGGCCGACAAGCGCAGCTCGATCGCCAACAGCTCATTCTGGCGTTGCAATTGCACCATCGCCATCGCATTGCGCAGCACCAACACCAATTTTTCTGGCTCCCAGGGCTTGGTGATGTATTGGTAGATCCCCGCCTCATTTAGCCCCGAGATGATATCGTCGGCATCGGAATAACCCGAAATGATGATACGAATCACCTCTGGCCACTGCTCCCGCACCTCGGTCAGAAACTGCACCCCGCTTTTATCCGGCATGCGCTGGTCACACAACAAAATCTGCACCGAGTTGTCGCTCAGCAACTGCTCGGCATCGGCCGTATTATTAGCCAGTAGCACCGTAAATTCTTCGTCCAGATTTCGCTGCAAAGATTCCAGCGAGCGCCGCTCGTCGTCAACGATCACAATGACGGGTTTGATGCTACTCATGAAGCTTTCCTATCGGTCTTGAAGGACCGTTTATCGCGGTGACGGGCAAGTGTGTTGGTGGTGCGGATGATCGCCTCGGCAAAGTCATCCATAACGTTGATACTACACCACGATTCATCCGCCGCCGAAGCTGCTGCCTGCCCGTCACACGGGGGTCACTGCAGTCGAGTGCTGCTGGCCCTGCCCCGAGGCCTATTTTCCCAGGGCGATAGAAGCAGTCTTTATCGCTGCCGTCGGCCACTTCGGTGGGCTAGAGGCTCGATTTGCCCACCTCGCGCCCTGCCGCCACCATCGCCACGAACAAGCGCTGCAACAGCAATTTGAAGCCGTGAATCAACAACAGCACACACATGTTAGACAGCGCCCCACAGGATAGGTGCNNCCCCCCCCCCCCCCCCCCCGCGACACCAGACAGGACCTGCGCCCCTATCCGCCATTGCCTACAACAGCGCCACCCCCACTGCGCGTCTCCGCGCAACATCCGCCCAATCAAGCGCCGCAGGCCCTCGGGAATCGCGCGCTTCAGCTAAGCAGCGATGATCACATCAGGGCCAAACAACACCACTGCATCGCGGGCCAGGCCATCGCTAATATCAAATTCAATCGACTCCTCGTGCCCTGCCGCTTGCAG
>JAWSVD010000005.1:0-1886 GCA_033852095.1 Granulosicoccaceae bacterium
CGATGACGTCAAAGCTGGCGTTCGCGGGCACTTCAAAAGAGCTGCCGCTGGCGTAGTCGCTGTAATCACTTTCACCGGGTAGGCGCACACGCAGCAGACCGTCGATCACGGTCATGACCTCGTGCTGGCTGGTGCTGAAGACGTACTCACCCACATCCATCACGCCGACGGTTGCGGGCAGGGCGCTGCCTGCAAAGGCGATGGATTTAACGTTGCCGTCGAAATACTCGTTCACGCTGATCATGGTTGGGTCCTAAGGTTTGGGGCGCCTAGGATAAACCGGTGCGCGCCGGCTTGAAAGCGCCGAATCGACAAGCAGTGCGCCAATACGCGACACCCAGCGATATGGAAAGAGACACTGCTCACTCATTGACAGGGCGGAATCTGCGGGTTTTACGCTTTGCTGGGCGGGCGTGTTCTTTAGAGGCGTTTGATATCCGTGCCGTTTTCGAGTGAGAATGGGCGTCTTATCCGGCACGAAAAAGAAGGAAGCGAAGATGGCAAAGGCAGATGGATTTATCCCTTTGATCTTTGAGCGCTACGACCAGGATGGCATGTGTGAGCGGGCGCGAGATTTTTACAAGCTGATGGCGCGACGCCGCAGTGTGCGGGCGTTTTCTGCAGAGCCGGTGCCGCAGTCAGTGCTCGAGGACGCCATTCGAACAGCTGGCTCGGCCCCCAGCGGGGCCAATATGCAGCCCTGGCATTTTGCTGTGGTGCAAAACCCCGATCTCAAGCGTCGTATCCGTGTGGCGGCCGAAGCGGAAGAGCGCGAGCTGTACGAGCACCGCGCATCGGAGGAGTGGCTGAATGCGCTGGCGCCTCTGGGCACTGATGCCAACAAGCCCTTTTTGGAAGAGGCGCCGGTGCTGATCGCGATTTTCCTGAAGAAGGTCACGGTGGGTGCGGACGGCACTCGACACAAAAACTACTACACCAGCGAGTCCGTCGGTATCGCCACCGGCATGCTCATCACCGCGCTGCACCACGCGGGCCTGGCAACACTGACGCACACGCCCAGCCCCATGAAGTTTCTCGGTGAGCTGCTCGACCGCCCCGCGCACGAGCGCGCCGTGATACTGCTGGTGGTCGGCTACCCCGCCGAGGGGGTGCAGGTGCCTGATATCGCCAAGCGAGCCTTGTCGGAGATCGCGACTTTTAGTTAAGCCTGTGGCGATGGGCTTAGATGATATCTGTGCGGGCAGCGGGGCGCTCCGCACCACAGCCAAGCGCTTGTTCATGTGCGTGGCCATTGCCGGGGGAGGGGGCTTAAATGCCTTTCTCCATCAGCCCTTTTATCTGCGCTTCTGATGTGCCGGCAACGATGCGGCCCAGCTCCTCTTCGCCGCGCAGCACGATCAGCGTAGAGCGACGTGGGATGTTTCGGAGCACTGTAACGTCGTGCTGTTTGTAGGTGTCCCAGTCAACTTTGACGAAGGTCATCGCTGCGTCATAGCGTGGGTCCGCTGCGCGTAAGGCGTCGATCACGCGGGCCTGGCGTGCACAGGTTGTGCACCAGGTGGCTGAATAGTCGACAAAGACAGTCTTGCCCTCTGCAAGCGCTGTCTCGATAAGCCCTGGGCTGTAATCGACAATATCGGCGGCTGATGCACTCAGTGGCAAGAGTGAGGCGGACAGCAGGGTGGCTGCCATAAAGGTACGTCTTTTCACGGTGGTGATTCCTTTTACTAAATGATGACAGAGAGATCTTGTAGCCAAATCGGCATGGCGTCGATCAGCCAAGCTTCGATGACGTAGTGCAGTTTAAAATAGAGCATGGCACCGACGGCGATGAAGGTTGCGCCGATGATGGGTTTTGAGCGAGATGCCAAGCCTGCTAGAGCTCTTGACCGCAGTCGGATGGTTTCTCGTGCCCCCATGCTCAA
>JAWSVD010000005.1:1908-10213 GCA_033852095.1 Granulosicoccaceae bacterium
TAGCCGAGGTTTTCGCCTTGGGAGGCCAGCGCGATGGCGCCCCCCAGTGTGGGCCCAATGCAAGGAGACCACACGGTGCCCAGCAGCAGCCCGCCCAGGAACTGCCCGCTGAGCGACTTGGTGTTGAGGGTGTTCATGCGCGAATCCGCACCGGAGGCCACGCCGGCAGTCGCCATTTCAAAGGATCGCGAGAACACCGGTACCAGCAAGATGAGGCCAAACATGACCATCAAAACCGCCCCTATTTGCGTCAGCAGGTCTTGGGTCAGACCGATGCCGGCGCCAAAGGCGGTGACGAACACCCCGAACAATACGAACGATGTGCTCATGCCGGCGGCCAGCGCCCAGGGGCCGGCCCTGTTTGCGTTCAAAGCGCTGGCGAGCACAATGGGCAGCACGGGCAGCACGCAGGGATTGATCAGGGTCAGTAATCCGGCGAGGTAGGCGAAAACAAATTCCATAACGATTACTGGCTTATACGCGGCTATTGAAGGTTTTTTAGGCGAATGTGCCCGACGATTTGGGCCAGTATCCCACAGCGTGTACCCGTTTATAATCTTGGTTACTACGTACCTAGATCCTGCAGTGGCCAGGAGGGCGGACAGATATTTTCAAACGCTCCATTGCCAGGAGGAGCAGGCCATTGATTTGGACCGCCTTGTGATTTCCGCTGTTGTTCAGCACGTACTGCCTGCCATGGCTGCATTCCTACCAAGTCACAGCTGTTGATTTGAACATTATAGTGGCTGAGGGAATACGTCCGATATCACAATCCGCTCCCACCAAAATGTCAGAAACAAGCCGCTGACGTAAGCCATTAGGCTGGTACAAAATGTACAGTTCGCTCAAAGGCTGGACCACCCGGATCTCAAATACCACAGACGCTGTTGAGGAAAATATCAGGCACAATCTATACTGCGGTCGTCGCCGACAATACGGACACCAGTCACCATGTTCAAGATAGAAAATGCTCAGGCTATGTCCTTCCTAGCTGCTTGTGAAGAGGGCTCGATCAGGGCCGCCTCAGAGCGTGTGGGCAGTGAGCCCTCGACGGTGAGCCGGCAAATCCAGGCGCTGGAACAATCATTGAACATCACCTTGTTTGAACGTGGCCGTCGCGGTGTGCGGGCCACGGAGGCAGGCGAGATTTTATTGCTATACCTCAAGCGGCAACAAAACGAGCAAGAGACCTTGCTGTCGGATTTTGACGAGCTGCTGGGCATGCGGCGGGGTGAGCTGGTAATAGCGGTCGGCGACGGTTTCGTCAGTGATTTTGTAGGCAATGCACTGCGGTCATTCAAGGATTCGTTTCCCGGGTTTAGCTACGATCTGATCACTGGATCGACTGAGCGAGTGATGCACGCGGTTCGCACGGACCGAGCACACGTCGGCATTGCTTACAATGCCAGCAGCGACCGGGCAATTCGTGTGGCAGCACAAACGCCCCAGCCTTTGGAGCTATTGCTGAGCCCCGTATCCACTTGGGCGAAAGTGAACAAGCCCTTGTCGATGAGGGATTTGGAAAAGATCCCCTGCGCACTGTTGAAACCCGGTTCGGGGGTGGGCGATATGGTCCGCGCCGCCGAGTCTGCTCACAGCGTACGACTGAACGCTGTTGTTCGCTCGGACTCCCTGACGGTGTTACGCAATTTTGTGCGGGAGGGGCTGGGTGTGAGCCTGTTGCCGGCTTTTGTGGTGACGCGCGAGTTAAGCGACGGCAGTATCGAGGTGCGAGCGCTTGATATCCCCGAATTGCAGCGAGGTGAAGCGTCCATTTTCACGCGTTCTGGCCGGCGCTTGCCCGAGGGTGCGACCCGCCTGGTTGGACACGCGATTCGCTCAATGGCTGCGTTTGCGGCCGCAGTCTAGAGTTGCGCTGTGCGCAACGTTAAATGTCATATGGTGCAATTCTAGACATGACAATCTGTTTTATAGTTTCAGCCATGAGCCACCGGATATCGGGTACTGAGCGCAGCGGCAGTGTCTTCCACTCTGTCCCTGAGCCGTTGAGCATCGATCCCAGACAACAACACCAAGAGGTCTGTCATGATTGGAGTAATAGGGTGCGGCGCCATGGGCGGCGCTATGATCGCGCGTTTGACGGAGAAGGGACACGCGCTGAAGTGTTATGACGCTTTGCCAGATACCCGAGCGCGAATAGCCGCTAGCGGTGCTGCGGTGTGTGAGGGTCTCGGTTCGATCGCCGCCAGCTGCGAGTTCATTATTCTCTCATTGCCTCGGGCTGAAATCGTTGAGCAGGTGATGTCAGAGCTTGGCCCGCTGTTGCAAAGCGGGGCAGTTGTTTTGGACGCCTCAACCTCCGAGCCAGACACAACTAAGGCACTCGCGGCGAAAGCGTCGCGGGCTGCTTATGTGTTCATTGATGGCCCCGTCAGTGGCGGACCTGCAGGTGCGAGAGCAGGCACCATGACGATGGTGCTGGGCGGGCCTGAGCATGCTGTCGACAAAGTTCGTCCGGTGTTGGAAGATCTGACCGCGAAGATTGTGCACATTGGGCCAGCGGGGTCTGGCCACGCCGCCAAGATTGCCAACAATTTGTTGTGCGCCGCTAACCTGGTGTTGTTCAGCGAGATGGCGAGGCTGGCGGACAGTGCTGGGGTTTCGCTGGACAGCTTGCTTGAAGGTGTCAACGCGGGCTCTGGGCGCAGTGGGGTGAGCGAGGTCAATTTCCCCAAGTGGATTAAAGATGCCAATTACAACTCCGGTTTTAGCATGGGGCTGATGCGCAAAGACGTCGGCCTTGCGATCAAGCTGGCCGACAGCGCTGAGCTGAAACTACCCGCCACCCGCGCAATCGCAGCCATCTGGCAAGCGAGCAGCTCGCTGCTGGACGACGGCGCTGATTTTAACGAAATATACAAATTTGAGGCGGCTGCCGATGTCTGATCGCGCGACACTATTGCAAACATTGATGGCCGATCTTGGCCTTGGCTCGACAGTGCAAAGCTTGATCGGGGGAAGTCTTTGCCAGGGTAGCGGTGAAGTCATCACACTGGAAGATCCCTACACCCAAACAGCGCTCACGTCGTACCCCGATTGTGGGGCGGAACTCTCGGCTTGGGCTTGTGATGCCGCTCGCTACGCTCAATTTAGCTGGAGCCAGGATTATTCTGGCGCGCAGCGCGGTGAGATCATGCAGGACATAGCCCATGCATTAAAATCACAGGCGGAGCCGCTGGCAAAACTAGAAGCCCTCGTGGCTGGCAAGCCCATCCGCGATTGCCGCGTTGAGGTGGCCAAGGTCGTCGAGATGTTTCGATATTATGCTGGGTGGGCGGACAAGCTGCACGGCGAGGTGATACCTGTGCCCAGTGGCCATTTGAATTACACCCTGCGCGAGCCGCTGGGGGTGGTGTTTCAAATCACGCCGTGGAATGCGCCGATATTCACAGCCGGTTGGCAGATAGCGCCCGCCATCGCAATGGGCAATGGGGTGGTGATCAAACCCAGCGAATTGACACCCATCACCACGGTCGCCCTGGTGACGCTTGCAGAGCAAGCCGGGTTGCCCAAGGGGTTGGTGAATGTATTGTGTGGTTTGGGGCCCACAACTGGGCAAGCGGCCATCGAACACCCAGCCGTGCGCAAAGTGATATTTGTCGGCTCACCGCAGACAGGGCGCCGCGTGGCGATGGCAGCTGCAGAAGCGCTCAAACCCGTGGTCTTAGAGCTCGGCGGCAAATCGGCCAACATAGTCTTTGACGATGCAAATTTGAAACATGCCGCTCTGGGTGCTCAGGCGGCTATTTTTTCAGGGGCGGGGCAGAGTTGTGTGGCCGGCTCACGTTTGCTGGTGCAGCGCTCGGTGTATGCTGAGTTAGTCGACATGATTTGCGAGGGCATGAACACGATCAAACTGGGTGATCCCCTTGATGATGCCACAGAAATTGGCCCCATCAGCAACGCGCGCCAGTTTGACCATATCACCGACATGATCGCCCTTGCGCAGGGTGAAGGCGCCCAAGTGCGCAGCCGAAGCGCGCTACCCGACACAGGGTTGTTTGTGCCGCCCACGGTGCTTGATGGCTTGGATAATACCGCCACGGCAGCGCAGACCGAGATATTTGGCCCGGTAGTGACAGCCATTGCCTTCGCTGACGAAGCAGAAGCCATTGCTATTGCCAACGAGACAAAATTTGGCCTCGCGGGCGCGGTGTGGACACAAGATATAGGGCGAGCGCACCGCTTGTCCTCAGCGGTGCGCGCAGGGACCTTTTGGATCAACAGCTATAAGGCGATCCATGTCTCGTCTCCTTTTGGTGGCTCTTTGGATTCAGGTTTTGGCCGTTCCAGCGGAACCGATGCACTGATGGAATATACCTCGCCCAAGAGCATTTGGCTCGACAGTGGCGCCACCCCTAAAATAGCGTTTGGTTATGTCTCCTGAGTTGCAATTAATCGATAAAACAACAGCGTTTCTGCGGGAGAACACTGCCGCAGCGCGCCTGCTTGGCATCGAGAAGGCCACCTTTGACAGCCTTCCGGCGTTATTTGCCGCGGTGCTGCACGCCGTTGCGAGCATTGATCCAGTGTTGACGCGTCAGGCTTATGAAGGGCAGTCCGGCTTGGCTGCGATCAGCCTGCGCGACATCAACGAAACCGCACGCCGCAACATCGAACCCGGGGGCGTGGCGGCAACACTGCTCTTCTCACGCGGGGTGCACGCGGTACTGGCACACCGCGTTGCACATGCGCTGTGGCAGGAAGGTGATCAGATGCTCGCTCTGGCGCTCAAGTCTGTGGCTGGCCGTGTTTTCGCAACGGATATTCACCCAGCCGCGCGCATGGGGTCGGGCCTGTGGCTAGATCACGGCTTGGGCTTTGTGGTGGGTGAGACCTGTGTGATCGGCGACGACGTGTCTATCTGGCATAACGTCACCTTGGGCAGTTCGTTGAACGGCCGCGATGCGCAGCGTCACCCCACCATTGGTGACGGGGCAGTGATTGGCGCCGGGGCGATTATCTTAGGCAATGTCACTGTCGGTGCAGGGGCTAATGTGGCGGCGGGTGCGATCGTGATAACTGATGTTCCCGCTCGGACACTGGCGGTAGGCAGCAAATCGAGTCTACGCGGTGTGGCCAAAGTCTCGTTTACAACTGCTGCAGGCGATAAATCATGAACGCTTCTTTCGGGCTCGACCATCCCTTGATTGCCGTGCGCGATATCGAAAAACTGCGTTATACGCTTATCTCTCTTGGTTTTAATATGACGGCGGTTGGCAAACACCCCTGGGGCACCAGCACCAGCTTGGCGATGTTCGACGGCTGCCTGCTGGAGATCATGGGTGTTTTTGATGAGTCGCTTCTGGATGAAGTACCGGCGGGGGAATTCCGATTTGGGCGCCATGTCCACCGTCATCTGCAACAGAGTGAAGGCGTTGCGCTGACCGCACTGCACAGCACTGACTCGGTGAACGACGCGGCCGCTGCACAGCTAAAAGGCTTTGATGTCAGTGGCCACTTGGAATTTGGCCGCGATGTTGTGTTGCCGGACGGAAGAAGCGATCGCACCAAAACCACGCTTGCACTGATGCCTGATGCCAGCAATCCGCGTTTGTCGTTCTTCCTCTGCCAGCAGCACCGACCAGAGCTCATCTACGTGCCCGAGTGGTTGCAACACCCTAATACCGTCTGCGGAATCGCGGGCGTCACGGTGTTTGCTGGCGATGCCGACCGCGCTGCGGTGGTGCAGAAACTCTCTAAGCTCTACGGCGAAGCAGAGCAGGTAGAGGGTGGGTCTCAATTGACTACTGCCAACGGCACGGTGGACGTGTTGGCTCGCGAAGCCATCGAAGCCAGCTTTGGACCGCTGCCCAGTGGTGTCGATGACGCTGAGCCCGCCATCGTCGCCATGCAGCTGCGCTACGCAGAGCAGGCTGCTTTCGAAGCCAGCCTGGTGCGCAGCGGACTTGCTTTTGCCGAACAGCAGGGCGTTTACACCTTGTCGAATCCCGAGTTGACGGGCAGTACCTTTCTGCGCTTCTGCCCGAATTAATGGTTGTCGATGTAATAGCGTCTATATTGTTTGCGTTCGCGGCACGTGGGCTTATCTGTAGACACCGCTGTCTTTGATTGTCGCTGATTGGGGTGCTAGATTTAGGGCGGAATCCGAATCATCACGGGGCTAGGAAAAGTGGCTATAAAGGGTGGGTGCTTGTGTGGGAAAGTGCGATACGAAGTCAGCGGGCTTCTCTTCGATGCCAATCATTGCCATTGTTCTATGTGTAGGCGTCAGCACGGGGCTGCTTTCGCTTCCTATGCGGATTTCAGCCCGGGTGATTTCGAGTGGTTAGTGGGTGAAGCGTTTGTAAAAACATATCAAACAGCGGCAGGAGCGGGCTGGTGCTTTTGCAGTGCCTGCGGTTCCACTTTAGCGGGCACGGATAGGGGGGTTGTCACGTCAGTCACGCTCGGCACAGTTGATGGCGATCCGGGGCTTAGGCCCGCGTGCCATATATTCACCGGCTCAAAAGCGCCGTGGTTTGATATTCAGGATGATCTACCACAATTTGAAGAGCGCCCCGACGACAGTTAGAAGCCTTTTGCATAGAGCGTTGTGCTTTTTTTGACGATTGCGAATCTGGCTTCAATGTCCTGGATAGGTGCCAGAGTGTAGCGATAGGTAGTCAAAAATCAATGCTCCTGTGGTAGCCTTCACTTGAGACGAGGCCTTGTTTTTATAGGCCAATTCACGGGCGGACACAGACAGGAATACGCATGAGACCCACCAGCAAAAAACCAGATTTAGCCAAACTCGACGCGATTGTCGCCAAGGCGAGGGCCGACTACGCCACCCGCGAGGACGGTTACCGCCAGCGCGCGTTGAAGCTGTACCCCTGGGTCTGTGGTCGCTGCCAGCGTGAGTTCAACCAAAAGAACCTGCGCGAGCTGACGGTGCATCACCGAGACCACAACCACGACAACAACCCGCCGAGCGGCACGAACTGGGAGCTGTTGTGTGTGTTTTGCCACGACAACGAGCACCAGCGTTTTGTGGAGCAGGTGACCTACGGCGATGACGGGGTGGCGCCCGAGGTGACGCACAACCCTTTCGCGGATCTGAAGTCGATGATGAAGAAAGACGATTAGTTCAGTCGCTGATTGGTGAGCAGTGTGTGCTTATGGCGAATGCCACTGCTCCAATGTAGGTCAGAATTTATTCTGACTTCCATGTCACCCAATGCACCTGGGTACTGAAACTGCCATTGTCGTTGAGGTCTAAGCTTCGGTAGCTGATTTTCTCCGGTGCCAGCCGGTGGCCTGACCAAAAATCACCGTCCGCGTGTTTTGCGGGATCTGAGTCGTGGTGGGCGTAGGCAAAGCACGAGGGCGTGGTGAACTGCGCATACGCTTTGCTGCTGTCTTGTTTGTCGTCGTGCGTGTGTCCGGCGAGTATCACCCTGAGGTTCTTGTGCTCTGCCATGGCTTCGTGCAGCGCCTGCGCGTCTTGCAGCTGGCATCCCGCTGCGGGGCAGGCCTCGAAGGAGGGGTGATGCATGCACAGTACGATGGATTTGTCGCGGTGCATGTTCAGGTATTGCTTGATGTCGGATAATTGCTCTGTGCCAATCAATCCGTGTGAATGCTGTCGCACTTGGCCGTTGGCGAAGTAGAAACCCCAGTTGCCCAATTCGATTGATTTGCAGGGGTGGATGTTGCTGTACGAATCCATTACCTTCATGTGCGCCACGTCGTCGTGGTTGCCCGGTAGATAATAAACAGGGATGTGCAGTTCTTGCAGTTGTTCGGCGAGCAGATGGTAGGTGTCCGCCGCGCCGTCTTCGGCTAGATCACTGCTAAGGATGAGTAAATCGGGCCGCGGGTTTAGTTGAGCGATGCTTGCCAATACGCGCTGCAGCGACAGCAGTGTGTCGACGCCGTAGTGGAGCCTGTCTTCACCCGCCAGCAGGTGGATATCGGTGAGTTGCACGATTCTCAGTGTTGTCATATTGGGCTGTCTCGCTGTATATCAATTATGTGCGCAAGCCGCAGGCGCATCTGAGGCATGCCGGCAACCGCGCCCAGGGCTCGGCATTAGCGCAGCGGCTGCGCGGATGCGCTTCGCTTATTTGCCCTACGGAATCGACGTAACCCTTGCTCCATCCTCGTGGGGCCAATAAGCCGTAGGCGCATCTGCGGCATACCTTGCAATCTGCAGAGGGCTCGGCAATCACGCAGCGGCCGCGCGGATGCGCTTCGCTTATTCGCCCTACGGAATCGGCGTAAACCTTGCCCCATCCCCGTAGGGCCGATAAGCCGTAGGCGCATCTGCGGCATACCTTGC
>JAWSVD010000005.1:10278-10664 GCA_033852095.1 Granulosicoccaceae bacterium
GGTTGGGCTGCGATTCATGGGCAGTCGGCTAATGTAGGGCCGATAAGCTGCAAGCGCATCTGCGGCATGCCTGGTAATTTGCAAAGAACCCGAAAATCACGCAGCGGCTACGCGGATTTGCTTCGCTTATTCGTCCTTCGGTCAGGCGGTAGCTGATACGGCGACGTTTTTTCTATTTGGCTTGTATGTCGATTGCGATGCTGTCGGGGCTCACGCTGAAGGTTGCGCTGTGGGTCTTGCCGTCGGCAGAGCGGATTTGCATTTGATAGTCGCCGTGGTGGGCGCTAAAACTGAAGTGGCCTCGGCTGTCGCTGCGGCCGGAGGCCTGGCTCTTCCATTCGCTCATCAGTTGCTGCAATCTTTGCCCCGATTCCGCCACACGCCAA
>JAWSVD010000382.1:0-9511 GCA_033852095.1 Granulosicoccaceae bacterium
TTGACTTCAGCTTGTCATACGGGGCTGTAGGCCAAAGCCTGACCGCGTTGAGAATCATCGACATTTTCCCACACGCTAGCGATGGACGATTCCCTGCCAGCACATACAATGGCACTTTAAGTCTTCAGTCACCAGTTGCAGCCCCAGCAGCCAATGCGGCACTGGGCACATCCAGCGATGCAAACTTCATCGCGCTCTACACAAATCAAACAGCCACTTGGGTAAATCCCGACCCCTACGCTGCTGGACACCAGCTCAGCGGAACGGCAAACAATACAAGCAGCACCACCAACTGGTGCAATACTGCACAGTTCGGAAGTACAAACTGCCCCGCTAACATCAACGACACCACCGCAGCAATGTTTTTACCCGATGGTGTAAACGGTGCAGCGGCAAACATCAGCGAAGGCCGCTCGTACCGCATCGAGATGTTTTTTGACGCTGCAGGCAATGGGCTCGGGAACCGTTACAGCAACCACTTCACTGCTGACTCCCCCAGCCTGACGGCACGCCGCCCCAGCTCTAACACCGTCACTAGCAGGGTCAAGGCCCCGGACTTGTCAATCAACAAAACCGTCACACCCGACACCGCTGAGGCGGGCAGCGACGTGAGCTTCGAAATCACGGTGAGCAACCACAACAACTCGGATTCCAGTCCGCTCTACCAGAAGGCGGGTCAGAGCATCCGAGTTATCGATGCGCTGCCCACCGGGATGACTTTGTTGACAGCCTCCCCCTTTGCCACAGACTGGGATTGCTCTGCCACAGCGTCAAACACCGTAGATTGTAGCTACACAGGGCCCTACCCGATCGGCATAGGCGCGGCCATTGGCGCACCCATTGTTGTCAACGCGCGCCTCGACAACGATGTCGTGGACAACGCCTGGCTTAAAAACCACGCAACCGTGACTCTCATTGGGGGCACAGAGACTGACACCAGTAACAACAGCTCTGAAGCTTGGGTTCGAGCACGCAGGGCCGTCGATATCAGCCTGAGCAAATCAGCCAACCTAAGCACCGCCACGCAAACAGAGTCGGTGCAATACACCCTGACAGCTCTCCTTGGACCAGATAGCGGCCGCGCCCTGAACGGCCCGATTATCGTGACAGACGTTTTACCCGTCAGCCTGTCACTGCAAAACAGCAGCGACATAGCAGGCAGCGATTGGGATTGCAGCGCAAGCACCTTGCCGAGGCATGTGCAATGTGAATACATTGGCAGCTACCCCGTTGCCTTGGGCACCACCATTGGCGGCGACATCTCTGTCAGTGCACGCATTGCAGACGCAGCCCCTGTTGGGCCCGTGACTAATACCGCCACAGTTGCGACGCCGGGCGAGTCAGACACCAGCAACAACACCGCAAGCGCGACTTTAGAAATCCTACCCTCACTGGCCAATATCACTGGCAGGGTGTTCATCGACAGCAACACAGATGCCACAGCCAACCCTGGCGAGCAAGGCTTGCAGAGCCAAACACTGACACTGTGCCGCGTACCGACGGCCCCGTGCGATGTCGCCAACACCGTCGATACCGCGACCACGGACACCGACGGCAACTACCTGTTTGAAAACATCGCCAGCGGCTCGTTTTATATCATCCAAACTCAAGCAGCAGGTTTTGGCTCTTCAACCGACAATACAGTCGCTGTTCTACGCACTGCCAACGCCCCCGTTAGCAATGTCGACTTCGGCGAGACCCTAGGGCGCATCAGCGGCTACGTCTATGTGGACGTCGATCAGACTGGCAGCAGGGCCTCCACAGGCGAAAACGGCACCGGCGCCGTGGTGGAGATTGTGCTGAGCGGCACAATTGTCGATCCGATTAGTGGATTGGACACAGCGCTGGAACTGCGCGCGAGCGCCGACCCGACAACTGGCGCCTACGTTATTGACAACATCCCGGCCCCCAAGGCCGGCACCCACTATCGCCTGCAACAAAGCCCACAGACAGTTGCTGGCTATTCAAACGGCAACACCGGCGCAGGTACAATCAACGCATCCGCTGGCTCGGACAATGTACTAGCGGGCCTAGCAGTATCAGCCAGCAGCGAAATCACCCACATCGGCTTTCGCCCAGCAACAACAGCTGTTCATACGCCCACAATTGATGGTCAAAACTACAACTTTGGCGAGCTCCCCCAGGCGGGTATCAGCGGTCGCGTCTATTTGGACAACAACTACGATGGCCTGAAAAGCAGCTCCGACCCCGGTATCGAAGGTGTGTCGATGGTGCTGTGCGCGGTGAACGAATTACCGTGCAGCGCGGCAAACACGGTGGATACCGTGCAGACGGCGCCAGACGGTGGCTATCTGTTCAACGCTGTCCCGGCCGGTAGCTTTTTTGTGCAACAGCTACAGCCTCTGGGCTATGGCTCAGTCACAGCCAATGCGCTGCCCATCACACGAAACGGCGACATCGCAGCGAATGACGTGGATTTTGGCGAGCGCGGCGCTGTCGTTTCGGGCCAGGTATTCATCGATCAAAACCGATCCGGCGCTCGTGACATCGATGACGCCAACTACACGGGCGCCGACGCCGTCATTTCACTCTCCGGCACAAGCGCCAACGGGCTAGCTGTTGCGATGACACAAACGGTGGATGCGCTGGGTCGCTACAGCTTCGATGGTTTGATGGCACCTGATGCAGCGGGCTACACCCTGAGCATCGACAGTGCATCTGTCACCGATCCTTATTATGTCAGTCGTGCACACTTAGGGGCCTTACTGCTCGCCAATGGCAGCAATGGAAACTACGGCAGTGTTGACGTCTTTGCCATCACAGCACTGAACTGGGTGACGGACAGCGACATCACGACCACGCCTGTCGCTACGGGCCTGGGCTACGACTTCAGCGTCATGTCAGGCGTCACCTTGGGTGGTCACGTCATGCGCGACATCGACCGTGACAACAGCGGCAATACAAGCACAGACTCAGACGATTTACCCCAAGTCGGTGTAACCTTAACGCTGTGCCGCAGCGACAACAGCCCTTGCCCTGCCTCAGACCTTGTTGCCAGCACAACGTCCGCCACAGACGGCAGCTACCAATTTGATCAAGTGGTTCCCGGCAGCTACTGGGTCATCGAAGAACAACCCACAGCACTGGGTAACGGACCGGACGCGACTGACAGCATCCCTGCAGCCGTGGGCGTGACAGCGCTGACGAAACTGAACTTTCTGGACCGTGCAGGCGCTCTCACTGGGACCGTCTTCCGAGACAACAACGCGGATGGGATCAACAGCTCCGAGCCCGGTATTGCAGGTACTACGATTACCCTGACAGGTACTGACATTGACGGCAATACCATTGCACTCAGCACCCTCACAGACATGAATGGCAGCTATCGTTTTGTCGACCTGCCCGCCGCCAATGCGGCGGGTTTCACCCTGAGCGAGAGCGGAGAACCCGCCGACACCCGCGACGGCAGAGCGCTGCCCGGCGACACACTGGACGCAGAGGACAATACAAATAGCAGCACCGGATCAGCCAGCAACCCAGACACCATCACCGGCATTCATCTAGTGCCCGGCGGCGCTGGCAGCGATTTTGACTTTTCAGAGCTGCCCGCCACCGCGTCTGTGTCCGGCTCAGTCTGGCGTGACCGCGACAGCGACCGCACTTATGCCAACTCTGAGTCGGCTGTGCCGGGCTGGACAGTGCAACTGCTGCACATCGACCCTGTTGATGGCGGCACAACCTTGGTGGCAGAACAGCAGACCGGCCAAGACGGCAGTTATAATTTCAGCGGACAAATCCCCGGCGAATACCAAATCATCTTCCGTGCGCCCACCACTGACGCGAACGGCGCGCCTGCGATCTGGGGCACCCCGGTCAACGGTGAGCGTGGCGTACCGGTTGCCAACTCAAACGCAGACATTGCAGACGGCATCATCCGTAGCATCACCTTGCGTGCGGATGAACACATCGCCGAGCAATCACTGCCACTCGACCCCAGTGGCGTGATCTACAACAGCGTCGAGCGCAGCCCCGTGCTAGGCACCGCTGTGAGCCTAGTCGGCCCCGCAGGCTTCAACCCTGCCCTGCACCTGCTCGGCGGCGCTGCCGCGTCCGCACAGACAACAGGTGCTACAGGCGAGTACCAGTTTCTGCTGCTGGCAACGGCGCCGGCGGGCGAATACAGCTTGAGCATCGCCCCGCCCGCAGGTTATCAGTTTGAATCACAACTGATCCCGGCGGAAGCCGGCAGCTTCACGCCACCGAACAACCCCGCCGCGGTGCACCCCATGGTGCCCAGCGAGCTGGCGCCGTTGCAAGGCGCACCCACCACCTATTACACACGCTTCAATTTGACCCCTGGCAGCAGCTCGGGCGTGGTACACAACCACATCCCGTTGGACCCAGACGCTGTGCCTGTGTTGTTTGTCAGCAAACAGGCGGACCGCAGCGAAGCCGAGCTCGGCGACAGCGTCAAATACACCGTGCGCATGCACAACCGCGGCGAGGCCGCGGCCCCTGCCCTGAGCGTTGAAGACATCCTGCCGCTGGGCTTTAAATACATTGGCGGTACCGCCAAAGTACAACACGGCAGCGATGAGCCAAGCGCGCTGGCGGACCCCGCCGGCGCACCTGGCCCCGCGCTGGTCTTCGCCATCCCCGGTAGCTTGGAGGCTGGATCGGACCTGCAATTGAGCTACCGCGTGCGCATCGGTGTCGGCGCCGAGCGCGGCGACGGGATCAACTACGCCACTGGCCTCACTGGCGCCTTGCGCTCCGAGCGCGCCTCAGCGCGTGTAGAGGTAGGCGGCGGCGTGCTGGGCGCTGAAGCCTGCTTGGCTGGCCGTGTCTTTGTGGATTGCAATAACAACCACATCCAAGACAGCGAAGAACTGGGAATTCCCGGCGTGCGCCTGTACATGGAGGACGGTCGCAGCCTCGTCTCCGATGTCGAGGGGAAATACAGCAGCTGTGATCTCACACCGCAGAGCCACGTGCTGAAGGTGGACCCGATGACCCTGCCGCGCGGCAGCCGCTTGACCACCAGCTCCAGCCGCAACGTCGGTGACGCCACCAGCTTATTCGTCGACCTGAGCAACGGCGAGTTGCAGCGTGCAGATTTCATCGAAGGATCTTGCAGCAACACAGTGCTCGAACAAGTGCGCGCACGCCGTGCCAATGGCGAGGTGTTGCGCGCCCACATCGAGGCTCGCGGCGCACCCAGCCTGAGCCAGCGCAGCAACGCTCACGCCATACACCAGGGCACCGTCAGCGCCAACCAGGCACTGGTGCGACAGCGGCCGGTAACAAATGACTCGGTCACCGCGCTGAGCCACACCCAGAACACCCCGCGCGCCGCGCAAGACATTCAACAAGGCGCGCCCTACGCCGACAGAGTCCACACCACGCCCGCTGCCGATCTCTATTGGGACAGCAGTGCGCTGCATAACATCGAGCTGCAGCTCCCCGAGCAGAGCGCGCTCGCCGACGGCCTGAGTGCGGTGGACGCCATTGTGCGGCTACTTGACCAACACGGTGAGCCACTCTTCGGCCGCCAGCTCGTCACGGTTATCGCCTCTGGTGGCCATGTCTGGCTGCCCGGTGCGGATACCCACGAGAACTCTGCGCGCGCGCAGGACCTAGACCCAACCGCACCCGGTGTACAAGCCTGGGCCGAGAACGGCAGCCTGCGCTTTCTGCTGCTCGCCCCCGATCAGCCCCAGCAGGTGAGCATCAAAGTCACCGCGGCGGATCACCGCGCAGAGAGCAAGATCGACTTCCTGCCCGTGATGCGCGATTGGATTGCGGCCGGGTTGATCGAAGGCACGGTTCGCCTCTCAGACAAGGGCGGCTTCAGCGCTTCCCAGGGCCAGGGCTTGTTCGAGCGCGAGCTGCAGCAGTTTCAGCAAGCGTTTAACAACGACAAAGCCCAGGCCGCAGGCCGCATCGCCTTTTTTGTCAAAGGCACGGTGCAGGGCAAGTACCTGCTGACCGCCACCTACGACAGCGAAAAGGAAGCCCGTGCGCGCATCCTGCAGAACATCAAAGCGGACGAGCTCTACCCGGTGTTCGGTGACGCCAGCATCAAGGGCTTCGAAGCGCAGAGCAGCCACAAGCTGTTTGTACGGCTCTCGCGCGACAAACATTTCCTGCTGTACGGGGACTTCCAGAGCGAGAGCGGCGACAGCGATCTGGGCGCGCACCCTCGCACCTTGACCGGGGGTCGTTTACACTTGGAGAATCAGCGCGGGCTGCTGGACGTGTACGCTGCCAATGACAGCTTGCGCCAACAGGTGGAAGAGCTGACCCCCAACGGCACCAGTGGCCCCTATGGCATCAAGGGCCTCGCGGTCGAGAACACCGAGCGGGTTGAGCTGATCGTGCGCGACCGGGACCTGCGCTCGCGCATCCTCGAGCGCCGAGTACTGACACGCCACGTGGACTACAGCTTCGACCCCTTCTCCGGGCGCCTGCTGTTCAAAACCCCCGTGAGCCGCTTCGCCGAGAACGGCCACCCCCAGAGCCTGCGCGTCAGCTACGAGCAGGACGGCAGTGGCCCCAACAACTGGGCCTCTGGCGTACGTGCCGAAGCGCAGATCAGCGAGATGATGCGGATAGGTGCGAGCTACAGCCACAGCGATCTGGACCAGGCGATCTCGGACCAGCTGACCGAGCTCGCCAGCCTGGACATAGCCGTGGCGCTCAACGACTGGGTGAACATGCGCGCAGAGCTGGCGCAATCCACCACCCTCGCAGCCGACGGCAGCGGCGAGTTCAGCGGCGGCGCGGCGCGCGTGGAGCTGAGCACCGCCCACCCCAGCGGCAGCTGGAGCGCCGCACTGCACGCGGTGCAGAGCGACGTGGACTTTCGCAACAGCAACGCCAGCGTCGACACCGGGCGCGGCGAGATTGGGCTGAGTCTGAACAGCGCGCTCAACGAGTCCTTCAGTCTGAACACCGAGCTGCAGCGCAGCACCGACGACAGCACCCGTGCGCAGATAGACAGCGCCTACGCTGGGCTCAAGCTGCGGCCGCGCGAGGGTTTTGCCGTGGCCGCGGGCATACGCCACGTGCGTGACAACGGCCGCGGCCTGATCAACAGCGCCGAGATCCAGAGCAACGGCTCGGTGTACAGCGGCAGCGGGCTGAACAGTGCAGGGGCTGGCTTGTTCAGCAGCGGCGAGGCACTGACATCCAGCGTCGACAGCGACACCCTGAACACCACTACCCTGTTGCTGGGATCGGACTGGGCTGTCAGCGAAAAGCTGGCGCTGGGCGCCGAAGTGGAGCACAGCGTGGCCGGCGATCAGAGCTGGCGCGCCACGGCCACCGCCGGCTGGCGCCTCAACGACACACAGCAGCTGTCCGCCCGCTACGAAACCCAAACAGGCCTCGGCAGTGCCGTCGACAGGCGACAGACATCGCGCGCCTTTGTCTTTGGTCTGACGCGCAATTTCGACGCCGACGGCAGCAACTTCAGCGAGCTCCGCTTGCGCGACAGCATCGGTGGGCGCGAGGCGCACTTGGCTTACGGCATCCGCAACGGCTTTGATCTGGGCGCAGGGCTGCGCGGCATGGCCAGCGCCGAGCAGGTAGCGATACTGGACGGCGAAGGCCGCACCGCATCGTCCGCGGCACTGGGCCTGAGCTACCCCGGCGGTGAACGCTGGAAGGGCAACGCCCGCCTGGAGGGCCGCCGCCTGCACGACAACGACGCAACCGCGACACGCGACAGCGCCGACAGCTGGCTCGGCAACATCAGTGTGGCGCGCAAGCTCGACAGCAGCTGGACCGCCCTGGCCAAGTACATCACCCTGAGCAGTGACGACGCGGCACAGGCTGGCAAGCAGAGCCAACAGCGCGTGCAAGTGGGCGCCGCCTACCGCCCCGTCGACAACAACCGCGTCGCGGTGCTGGCCCAGCTGGAGCGCAAACGCGAACGCAACTCGGAGCTGCTCACAGCCGAATCGCGCGATGTGTGGGTGGCGAGTGTGAACAGCAATTGGCACCCCACCCGTGCCTGGTGGCTGGGTGCACGGCTGGCGACAAAGGACGTGGACGAGTCACTGGAAGGCGTGCGAGACCGCTACCGCGCCTCACTGATCGGCGTCCGCGCAGGCCACGACATCAGCGAACGCACGGACGTGGGTTTCATCGCCAATTACAAGTACAGCCCAGATGGCCACACCCGCGACTGGGCCGCCGGCGTGCAAGCGGGTTACGCCGTGCAGACAAACCTCTGGCTCTCTCTGGGCTACAACTGGGGCGGTTTCAGCGACCGAGACCTCAGCGGCTCTGACTACACCCAGCGCGGCTGGTACATCCGATTGCGATACAAATTTGATGAGGACGTGTTCGCCGCAACCTCAACCACGACCAACCGCAGCCTAGCGCGCAGCACTGATACGCAGGAAAGCAAAAAATGAACTGTTTAACTCACTCACCGACCCGGCGTTTGCCTTCGCTTGCGCTCGCCCTAGCGCTGGGCACACTGAGCGCCTGCTCAACCCTCGACAGCTCGGCGCCGATCAGCGACCAGCAGGTTGACACCAGTCACCGGGCTTACGAGCGCCAACAAGGGCAGATAAAAGCCCTGAATGACAGCGGCGAACACCGCGTGGCGAGCTACAGCCTGGCGAAATCCCAATGCTGGCTCGACACGTCTTATCACGAGTTCTCGCGCAAAGACCGCAGTGACTTCGTGCCCGAGGCACTGCAGCAGAGCCAGATGATCACCCACTATTTGGCGAGCGGCGCGGCACCGGATAACAACCGCAATCCGGCCCATCAGACCCCGCTCATCAACGGCGCGGAAAAACTGCGGCCCGACCTCTGGGACATGGCAGCCAACCTGAAACAGCAGCCGGGATTTTACTGTGCCGCACAACAACTCGCCTGCGCCGAGGTCGAACTGGTGCACGCGGGCAATGAATTCAATCAGCAGGGCTGGCGACACGCCAAACCCTATGTGCAAATTGCCGAAGACCTGATGGGCGAAGCCTTTGCCGCCAATCAACACTGCGATGTCCCGGCCAAACCCTTATCACTGCTGGTGAACGTGCTGTTCAATTTCGACAAGCACAGCATGGATCAAACCTACACGCCTTCCATGGACAAGCTCGCCAGCGTTGTCGCGCAGCTGAACTCGGGGCAATACACCTTGCTCGGCCTGAGCCTGACCGGCCATGCCGATCGCAGCAACGGCACCGGAGACCCCAACTACAACTTGCTGCTCAGTCAGCGCCGCGCCAAAGCCGTGCTTGAGTACTTACACGACCACAACATTGATGTCGATTCAACACCGATTGAACACCGCGGCGACACACAGCAATTAGACAGCTGTGAAAGTCAGTCATACACCCGAGACGACCTCATTGACTGCCTGCTGCCCAATAGGCGCGTGGAAGTTCTGCTGGAACTGCTGCCGCGTTAAACAAGTCTGCAGCCCCTGCCACTGCAGGGGCTGCTGCAAGCATGCACGGCTGTTAAACAGCTCGCTCGATCAGGTGCTTTTCTCTTCCGCGAGCCAGTCCAGAATTTTGGGCGCATGATA
>JAWSVD010000383.1:0-17590 GCA_033852095.1 Granulosicoccaceae bacterium
ACTTGCCCGGCGAGCAGGAAGGGCGGCAATTTCATCAGGTTGACAATGCTGAAGAAGATGGTGGTGGTGCCCAGGTAGACCATCTTGTCCAGCCGCTGCGGCAGCACGTAGGCCTGGTACGGTGGCCCACCCGCATGAGATATGTAACTGGTCAATCCCGCAACGGCGCCCCAGAACAGCCCCAGTGACACGTTGGCGGGACGGCTCGGGATTTCAGCTTTTGCCAGATGCCCGCGCAGGGCGTTAAAGCAATAAGAAAAGCCAATCCCCGCCACCAGCAGCTTGACTGCGTTACCTGGCACGATGGCGACGGTGGAGTAACCCACCAATATGCCCACCACAGCGCCGGGCAAGAGGATCTTGAGGTTTTTGACAGAAAAGGCCTGGCGAAACAGGTAGATCGCATAACAATCGGCCACAAGGTACAGGGGCAGCAACAGACCAGCCGCGGCAGCTGGGTCCATATAAAGTGCCATCAGCGGCACCGAGAGCATGGCGATCATGGGAATGCCGCCCTTTGACACGCCCAACAAATAAGCCGCCAAGCCTGCTACAAGCCAGTATTCCAATGCTTCGCTCCTGTTAAGCGCCGAGAATTTCGTCTGTCGCTTTAAACGCACAAAACCGGAAGTATACGCGACAGTGGGTTCATGCCGGAAGGTGCGCAGTGAAGGGCGAGGGCGTGGAGGTCAGGGTGCTGCAGCTTGTCGGGGTATTGGCGACGGCTGTGGTGTTTGGCCGCAGCGATTAATTGCTGCGGTGGGGCGGAATCGCTGAGCTATCGGCGTGCCGTAGGGGTATCGTCTAGGAGGGAGTGACGGATGCCGCTAAGGCGGGATATTCCCCTATAGGGGAAGCAGGGCACATCCTTGTGCCACTGACACGCCGTGTTCACCGGCGCCTGTCTGCATTCAGGACATCAGGATATCCGCCATGCGTTCACCGATGATGATGGTGGGGGCCATGGTGTTGCCGGTTGTCACCCGCGGCATGATGGAGGCGTCGGCGATGGACAAGCCCTCGATGCCGTAGACGGCGAGCTTGTTGTTCACCACGGACATGTCGTCGCGGCCCATTTTGCAGGTGCAGCTCTCGTGGAAGTAGGTGCCGGTGGCGTTGCGGGCGAAGTTCTGCATGTCCTTTTTGTTCAGGGCGCCGGGCATGATTTCGCGCTTGACGAATTCCTTCATGGGGCCGGAGTTGCCTATTTCTCGGCACAGCTCTATGCCACGCACCAGGGCGGTGAGGTCGTCCGGGTGTTTGAGGAAGCCGCCGTCGATGCTGACGTTGTCGGCGGGGTTGGCGGAAGTGAGGCGCACGCTGCCGCGGCTCTTGGGGCGCACCAGCCCGGGGGAAATGGACCAGGCACCAGGCACCACATCAAATTGGGCGCCGGTGACTTCGGTGACGTAGGGCACTTCTATCTGGAAGGGTTGCAGATCAGGCGTGTCCAGCGAGCTGTCGCTCTTCCAGAAGAAGGTCGCCTCGGCGGCGTTGTTGTGCGGTGGCAGCGGGGTCTTGTACTCCCAGACGCAGCCGGCGGCGAGGATGTGGTCCTGGAAGTTCTTGCCCACACCGGGCAGATCGACCACGGCTTTGATACCGTGCTTGGCCAGCTCGTCGGCGCCGCCGATTCCGGAGAGCATCAATATCTTGGGGGTGTTGATCGCGCCCGCAGACAACACCACGCGGGTGTTGGCGTTCACGGTGTGGGCCTTGCCGTCTTTGACAAAACGAATGCCGGTGACTTTTGTGCCTTTTAACACCAGTCTTTCAACCATGGCACCGGTGAGTAGTGTGATGTTGGGTTTATCCAGCACACTGTAGAGATAATCGGAGGGCAGGTTTTTGCGCCGTCCGGCCTTGATGCGCAGGTTGGCGATGGCCACGCCGCCGTCGCCCTCCATCATCGCGCCGTTTTGATCTTCAAAGACAGGGATGCCCACCGACTCGGCGGCGCCGAGCATGGCCGGGGCGATGACGTTGGGGTTCTGTGCGGGCTCCACCCACAGGCGGCCGCCCTTGCCGCGGCGCTTGTCGTCGGGGGCGCCCTGCCAGTCTTCTATGCGTCTGTAGATGTCGAGCACGCTCTGGTAATTCCAGGCCTCGTCGCCGGCCTCTGCGGCCCACATGTCGAAATCGTTTTTGTGGCCGCGGGCGTAGGCACAGGCGTTGATGGATGAACCGCCGCCGACCACCTTGCCCATGGGCAGTATGAGCGAGCGCCCATTGACCGAGTCGCTGGCCTCGGCGCGGTAGCCCCAGTCGCGCTCGCTCATGATGTTGCTGGGCCACATGCCGGGGATCTGCACCGCGTCGACTTGATCAGTGCCTCCGGCTTCTAAGACGAGCACGCTGGCGTCTGTCTCGGCTGCCAGGCGTCCGGCGATGACCGCACCCGCCGTGCCGCTGCCGACGACGATGTAGTCGTAGCTGTCCTGCAGGGCCTGGGCGTTGTAGAGCTGGTTGATGGCGGCTGTCTCACCTTGCTCGGCCATGGCGCTTGCCGCGGACAGGCTCAGCCCGCCGGCGACGGCCATTTTGAAGAATGTTCTGCGGTCTATCTGGCCGCTAAAGAGCGCGGACTCCAGTGCGTTGATGTGATCGCCCGAGGCGAGATCGCCGGTGATTATTACTTTCATCTTCCTTATCCTCTGCTGTTTATTTCTATAGTTAGCACCCGGCGCGTGGGTTCTGTTTTTCACGCGCCGTGAATCCTGTGGATTCGGGGGCCTTTATTCAGATGCGATTAAAAAGGATACGCGCGCTTTTCGGTTTGGGTTGATATCCAGCGCTGGTCGGTGAAGGCCTCTATGGCGCCTGCGCCGCCCCATTTGCCGCTGCCGCCCGAGGCCTTCATGCCGCCGAAGGGGCAGTGCGGTTCGTCGTGCACCGGTGAGTCATTGATGTGTATCATGCCCGCGTCAATCTTCAGTGCCAGGCTTGCGGCGTGTTGGCTGTCGGCGCCAATGATCGCGGCGGACAGGCCATAGGGCGTGTCGTTGGCGATGGCAATGGCTTGCTCTTCGCTGTCGGCGGGCATCACCAGCGCAACCGGGCCGAATATCTCGTCCTGGTAGATGGCCATGTCCGGCTGGATGCCGGTCATCACCGTGGGCTGAAAGAAGGGCCCCTCTTTGTCGCCGCCGGTGTGCACCACCGCGCCCGCTTGTTGGGCGTCGCTGACCAGTTTTTGGATGCGATCGAGCTGCCGCTCATTGATGATGGGGCCGATGACGGCGTACTCGCTGTGCGGGTCCATGGGCACAAAATTGCGCACCTTGGCCGTGAGTTTTTCCACGAAGCTGTCGTACAGCGTGCGCGCGACGATGATTTTATCCGCGGACATGCAAATCTGACCCTGGTGCAAAAAGGCACCAAAAAATGCGGCGTCGACCGCGTAATCGACATCCGCGTCGGAGAGCACAATGATGGGGTTTTTGCCGCCCATCTCCAGCATCACGCGCTTGCTGCGCTGCGCACAGGCCATGGCGATCTGGGTGCCGACGGCGGTTGAACCGGTGAAGCTCATGCGCGCGATGCGCGGGTCGGCGATCATCTGATCACCCAGTGCCTGCACGCTGTCGCGGCTGCAGGTCACTACATTGAGCACTCCCGCTGGGAAGCCCGCGTCTTGGAACAGCTCTGCGATCATCAGGCCGCCGGTGAGCGGGGAATCCTCTGAAGGTTTGAGCACGGCGGTGTTGCCCAGTGCCATGGCGTAGATAACGCTGCGCAGGGACAGATACAGCGGGAAGTTCCAGGGGGATATAGCCCCCACGACGCCCGCCGCCTGACGCACCACGGTGTTGATCTTGCCGGGCACATTGGAGGGCAGTATTTCGCCGGTGGGCTGGGAGCACAGGGCGGCGGCCTCGCGCAGTGCCAAGGGCACCAGGCTGCATTCAAACATCGCCTTGCCCAGGCCAGAGCCGGTCTCGTCGATGAGTGCGGTGGCGAAATCTTCTTGGCGTTGGGCGAAGAGCTCCGCGGCGCTGTAGAAATAGGTGGCGCGCGCGGCGGGCGGCAAGGCGGCCCAGGCTGCTTGCGCGATGTCGGCGGCGTCGATGGCCTGATCGAGCTCCGCGCCGGTGGCGTCTATCACTGACGCCATGGTTTTTCTTGTCGCTGGGTTTATGTCATCAAAATAGCGTGCGGCGGCTGGGGTCTGCCATTCGCCATTGATAAAGAGTCCACGAGACTTCTGTTCATTGTGCATTGCCGATCCCCTTAGCTTGGAGTAGACAGGCTAACAAGGCAGGTAGAGGCACGGCGCAATGCAATTGCCAGATTATTGCATCAGAATATCAAAATCGGTTTTTGCGGCCGCATCCAGGCGCTGCCGCTTTTGGAAATCCCCCGGCGTCTCACCGGCGATCTGGCGAAAGACCCGCACAAAGTGGCTGCTGTTCACAAAACCCAGCTCCTGCGACAAGGCAGAAATGCTCGCGTCGTTTTGCATTAATGCTTTTTTTGCCTGACCGATGCGAGCCTGATTGGCAAAGTGTGTGGGGGTGACACCAAAACGCGCCCTGAAGTGACGGAAAAAGCTGGAGACACTCATGCAGGCGATCTGCGCTAATGTCTCCGTGGAGAAACGCGTATTGGGTGCGGCGATCATATGTTCCGCTGCTGCGTTAATGCCGTTGCTGGCCACGTTGCCGCGGCGCTCGATCAACAGCCGGCGAGATTGTGACTGCAGCAGACGCGTGACCAGTTCATCGAGTTTTGTGTCGATCAGCAGATCGCGGAATTCGCTGTCTGTCTCGGCAAAGAGAGACATGAGTTGGCTGAGCTGATGATCGAAAGCGTGATCGCCGGAAAACACCACAAACTGCTTCCAGTCGATGTCGACCTCACCGGACTTGTCATGTCGAAAGCGCGCTCGGTTGATGTTCTCGACGATGTTGTCAATCTTGTCTCGTTGAACTTCAACACAGATGCACTCGGCCGGGTTGTGCAAACTGGCGTCGGGGAAGGTGATGGCGAGTGGCATGCCCGCTGGCACCATCATGCATTCACCGCGCAAAAAGTTAAAAGGCGCAGAGTGGTTGACGCGCATGATCTTGCGGCCCGATTGCATGCGCACCATGATCGGATTGCTGAAGCAGAGCTCGACGGCCGCCTGCTGGTTGGTGATGTAGGTGGCGGCTTCGGAGGCAGAGCTGTAGTTGACCGTGCGGTACTCGATCAGTTTTTCGGTGTTTGTCATGCTGAGCCCGGCCTCCCAGGGTGCGTGTCTAAAGGCAGCTTTGCGCGCTGATAGCAATGGCCAGAAGTTTGTCGTCGCACGCACTATGATGCATGTGATTTATAGCCTAGTGCATCATAGTGTGTGTGTCAAAGCGATGCGCACGGGGCGAGGGCCTGCAATGGCTGTCTGGGCTGGGATTTGCGCTCAACTTGATCTTGCGTGTGTCCGCTGCGAGCTACTGCAGCGCGATCAACTCGGGTTTGACGAGGGTGAGTGAGGGTTCTTTAGCACCGGATTTGATGAGGGCATAGGCCTCTGTCATCAGGTCAGTCACTGCTGAACAATGACCCCTGCTCAAGGGCCATGTCCAGTTTAAACGCAGCTCAAAACATCGGCCGTGATGCAGCTATTCCATCGTCCCCGGCAAATACAACACCAGCGCGGGGAACGCGATCAGCAGTACCAGCCTGACGATGTCTGTGGCAACAAAGGGTAGCACGCCTTTGAATATGGTCGGCAGCGGCACGTCTCGGGCAATCGCGTTGATGACAAACACGTTCATGCCCACCGGCGGGGTGATCAAGCCCAGCTCCACGGTCATGACAATGATCACGCCGAACCAGATGGGGTCGAAACCCAATTGCACGATCACCGGGTAGACGATGGGCACCATCAAAATAATCATCGCCATGGCGTCCAGAAAACAGCCCAAGATAATAAACATCAACATGATCAAACACAGGGTGCCGTAGGGCCCCAGACCCAGCTCCAGCAGCTGCTGCGTCACGCTCTGCGGTACGCGGGTGATGGCCAGAAAATAACCGAATAAAATAGCCCCAATCAAAATGGTGTAGACGGCGACTGAGGTCCTGAGTGCCTCCACCAGGCTGTCCAGCAGGGACGCCATGTTCAGCTGTTTTCGCAGCAGGCCGATGATGGCGGTCAGCACCGCACCCACGGCGGCGGCCTCGGTGGCGGTGGCTATGCCCATGTAGATCGACAAGATAATCAGTATAAACAGGGTGGTGATTGCCCACACACCGTTCAGTGCCGCCAGTGCCTCTTTGAGACTGAAGGGCTTTCCCGCGGGCAGCTGGCGTCCGTACCACAGCCTCGCAGTGATCATGTACATGACAAGGGCCAGCAGGCCGGGGATTACCCCAGCAATAAACAACGTGCCTATGTCCAGCTCGGTGATATAGCCGTAAACAGCAAGCACCACCGAAGGCGGGATCAAGATGCCCAGGGTGCCACCGGCGGCGATCACTCCGGTGGATATCTCATCGCTGTAGCCGGCCTTTTTCATCTCTGGGTAGGCCACCTTTGTCATGGTGGCGGCGGTGGCCACGGAGGAGCCACAGATAGCGGCAAAACCGGCGCAGGAGCCAATGGTTGCCAGGCTGAGCCCGCCGCGAAAGGAACCCAGGGTGGCGTTGGCCGCGCGGAACAGCTCGCGGCTCATGCCTGATTGGGTGGCGAGCACGCCCATCAATATGAAGAAGGGGATGAGCGTGAGGTTGAAGTCGGTGATGGTGCGGATGGGGGAAGTTGCCAGCAGATTGAGCGCGGGTTTTAAGCCCACGATCGCGCCGAAACCGCCGACCCCTACAACGCCCATGGCGACACCAATCGGCACCCGCACCAGCATCAGTAAAAACAGCACCACAAAACCGCCGATCGCGATCAAATCATTCTCACTCATGATCCTTCGCCCCGCTTTCATCCGTCAGGGACGGCGCCTCGTGATCGAGCCCTTCGCCAAAGCGATAGATGCGGCTGAGCCTGATCAGGGTGGTGATAACTGCCATGATTAATCCAAGCACGATAAGGCTCAAAAAGGGCCAGTGGGGGATACGTAAATCCATGGTGACTTCGCCATGGGAAAAATTGGACAAGGCCTTTTCGCCCAGTTTCCAGCAGAGCAAGCTGCTGAAGATTAAGAGCACGGTCCAGGCGAAGAGATCGGCGATGCGCTGTTTAGCGGGGCTGAGCCATTGGGTCAGCAGATCGACTTTGATGTGGCTGCCGCGATAACCCAGCGAGGCAAAACCCCAGGCGATGGTGACAGCTAATACCAAGCGTGAGATATCAAAGGCATCGGGGATGGGGCTGGCAAAGGCGTAGCGCCCGACCGCGGAGACGAAAACAACCAGCGTGGCGATGCCGAACAGGATGGCCGATATCCGCTCGATCAGCAGAATGATTTGGCGCGTACGATTTTGCGAAGGCATACTTCAATTCCATGGAAAATAATCTGCGGGCATTGCCCGTGCACCAGCTGTGATTGACCAGCCAGTACACGGGCAACAAACTGCAGATCAATACTTGGCGTTATTGCGTGTCAAGGCTTCTCTGTATTTACTGACAACTTGCTCAGCGTCGACGCTGGTGACGTCTTTTTTCCAGTCTTCGAGCACACTGGTCGCTGCATCGCGCCACAGTGCCACTTCGTCTTCAGTGGGGGTGTAGATATGATGGTCGGGGTCGGCAATGTAGTCTTCTCGGGTCTTTTCTGCGGCTTCAGTCCAACCGATAGAGAACTTCTTCGACCAATCCGGTGTGCAGTGCTCGTCGATAACCGTCTTGTGATCTGGGCTCAAGCCGTCGATGGTGTCCTTGTTGAAGAGCAGCACCTGCGCCGATAAATACAAGGGCAGGTCGTTGTGGTACTTGGTGATTTTGCCGATGCCGAAGGATTCGATGGACTCGTAGGGGAAGGTGATCACACTCGCCAAACCACGAGACAGAGCTTCGCGTGCCTCAGGTGCGGGCACCTGCACAGAGGAGCCGCCCAAGCTGCGAACAAAGCGGGCCATGGTTGCATGCGCTGGGCGCACGGTCTTGCCCTCAAGATCTGCCGGCACTTTGATCGGCTCCAGGGAGTGGATGCGCCCCGGTGCGTGGGGGTGGACCAGGCAGAAGTAGGTGTCGCTCATCTCTGTTTGCTGGTATTCGCCCTGATACCATTCGTGGATCGCCTTGGCACCGTCGGTGCCACTGCTGGCTTCCATCGGTATACCCACCAGCTCAAAGATGGGAAAGCGCCCGGCGGTGTAACCCGGGTTGATGTAGCCGATGTCGGCGATGCCGTTGACCACCATGTCGTAGTGATCGGGTGCAGAGCCCAGTTGCTGAGCGGGGTAGATCTCTATGTCTAAGGTTCCACCGCTGGCTTGTTTGATGGACTCTGCCCAGGGCTCGATGCCGGTGGTCTGGATGAAATGCCCCGGTGGAACCCAGTGTGAGAGGCGCAGTGTTTTTTGCTCTGCAGCGCTTACCATGCTTGTTGCGGCGAGTGCTGTCAGGCCGATGATGACTTTTTTCATTGAGTTGACTCCCTTATATGGTGTGCTTATGTGGTGCTGTTTTTATCATTATAAAAAGTGAATGCCGACGGATTGGTACTGCTCGGCGAGCTCGCCTTCCAAGGCCTCCGCCACGCCTTCGTTGCTCCAGCCATTCTCAGTCAGGCTGAAGGCAGCTTCAGTGGGGTGTGCCCAAATGGACAAGCGATCCCCACCGAGGCCGATGCACTGCCCGGTTATGTGCTTCGATCGCTCACTGGCCAGGTAGACAAACAGCGGCGCGATGTCCTCAGCCGCGCCCATGCCCCAATCCTGCCGGACCTGCGGCGGCAGGGTTTCCCCCGCTTGCATCATGTCGAAGTAAGGCGCCAGTGAGGGTACGGTTGCTGTCATGGCGGTCAGCGCGTTGGGCACGATGGCGTTGACGGTGATGTTGCCGCGCGCCAGTTCCATGGACCAGGTGCGGGCCATGGCTGCAATACCGGATTTGGCGGCACTGTAGGCGGTCTGGCCAAAATTCCCGCACTGGCCCGCGATGGAGGACATCAATATGATGCGGCCGCCCGTTGGTGGGGCGTCGTCGCCGGCCTTGGCCTGCGCGCGAAACTGCAGCGTCGCGGCGCGAGCGCAGGTGAACGCGCCGCGCAGGTGGGTCTCGACCACCGCATCAAAATCCGAGTCAGTGGTGTTCCACAGCACGCGGTCGCGCAGGATGCCCGCGTTGCAGACCATGACGTCCAGGCGACCAAAATGTTCAACAGCGGTGGCGACGCAGAGATCCGCCGCCTCGCTGCTACCAATAGCAACAACAGCTGCCGCGGCCTTGCCGCCTTGGGCCTTTATCTCGGCCACCACCTGCATGGCCGCCGCTTCGTTGATGTCATTGACCACCACCGCTGCGCCGGCTTTCGCCATGGCGAGCGCGGCCGCGCGGCCGATGCCGTTGCCAGCGCCGGTGATCACGACAACCCGATCTGTGAGTTTTATTGCTGTGTTGCTCATCGTCCGATGTACCTTGCTGGTCTTTTTTGCATGAATGCTAGGGGCCCTTCGCGGGCGTCTTCAGTGGCCATCACAACAGATTTTGCCTGATCTTCCAAGGCAAAACCTTCGGCGTAGCTGGCGCCAGAGGCGAGCCGCACTGTGCGTTTTATCTCGCGCAGTGCTATCGGTGCATTGGCTGCAATGCGTTCGGCCATTTGCAGGGCCATGTTCAGCACATTGTCAGGGTCAGTGAGGTGGTTGATCAGGCCCAGGCTGTGGGCGCGTTCGGCGTCGATCAGATCGCCGGTGAGCAGAAACTCCATGGCGATGGCGTGCGGCAATTGCCGCGGCAGCCGCACCAGTGATCCGGCAAAGGGTATGAGACCGCGTTTGGCCTCCGGCAGGCCGAACTTGGCGCTGCTGCTGGCGATGCGGATGTCGGTCGCCAGCATGGTCTCCATGCCGCCGGCCAGGCAGCTGCCGTTGATCGCGGCGATGATCGGCTTGTCGATATCGAAGCTGCGCAGCACCGACACGTCCATGGTGTCGGGCTCGTCGAGCAGCCTGTGATCCCATGCGCTCTCGGGGCTGCGTGCGCCGGTCAGCAGCGGCAGGGTCAGGGCCAGGTCACCGCCGGAGCAGAAGGCCTTGTTCCCGGCGCCGGTGAGTACCATCACCCGCAAGTTGTCATCCAGCGCGAAGTCGCGATAGGCATCGGCCAGTCGGCAGCAGAGCTCGGGGCTGAGCGCGTTGCGGGCTTCTGGTCGGTTCAGGGTCAATAACAGGATAGGCCCCTGTCGCTCGACTAAGAGGTGTGGGACTGTATTACTGAGCGGTGTATTACTGAGTGTCATTGTTTTGCTCTTTGAGTGTTTTTTCCGCCAGCGCGCGCAGCTCGACTTTTTTGATCTTGCCATTGGCTGTCTGCGGAAAGCTCTGCACCACTTCGATGTATTTGGGCAGCTTGTGGCGCGCGGTCTCTTGACGGCACCACTGCCGCAGCGCGTCTGTGTCGATGTCTTTGCCCTCACTGGCGACAACAAAAGCGAAGATCTCCTCGCCCAGATCCACGTCGGGTACACCCACCACTTGCGCGTCTGCGATGTCGGGGTGATTTAAAAGGGTGTTTTCAATTTCCACCGGGTAGATGTTCTCGCCGCCGCGAATCAACATGTCTTTGATGCGGCCGACTATTTTCAAGTAACCGCCTTGCGCCAAAGTGGCCAAGTCGCCGCTCTTCAACCAACCGTCGGCACTGATCGCATCCCGCGTTTTATCCAGCATATCAAAATAACCGGACGTCACCAGAAAGCCTCTTATTTCCAATTCACCGGCCTGACCGAGGGGCAGGGTCTGCCGTGATTCCGGATCGACAATGCGGATCTCCACGTGGGGCAGAGGCGTGCCCGCCGTGAGTACCTTTTGCTCTAGTGGCTCTGTGGGCACGGTCTGGCTGATGATCGGACTGCATTCGGTCATGCCCATGATGATCACGGGCTGGGTCCCCATGACCTGGTTGAGCTCCAGCATCAGACTGGGTGGGATGGAGGTGCCGCCGATGTAGGATGATTTCATGGAAGAGAGATCGCGCTGGCCATTTTGCAAGGCCGGGTCTTGCAGCAAGCGCAGGTACATGGTCGGCACACCGTTGTTGGCGGTGGCGCGGTGTTTTTCCATCAGGTCCAGCATCTGTGCCGCGTCGAAATCCTGCATCGCCACCAGACAGCCGCCCACTGAGCCCATGCCGATGACATTGCAGACACAGCCGGCGGTGTGGAAAAACGGCATGGCGGACACCAGCACGTCCTGCTCGGTGTAGCCCGCACGTCTAGCACTCAGGTAGCCGTTGTTGACGATGCCAATGTGGCGCAGTAACGCGCCCTTGGGCTTGCCGGTGGTGCCGCTGGTGTATTGTATTTGCGCGGTGTCGTCGGGCTTGACTGCCGCAGCACGACTGGCAAGCTCCGCCGGTGTTGTTTGCTTGGACTTGGCGAGCAGGCTGTCGAATAGCAGGGCGCCGGGGATGGGCGCGTCACCCACGCTGATGACGTGTTTTAAACTGGGGTAACTCTCAGAACTGCAGGCGCCTTCAGATGATTTGCCAAGACTGGGCAGCAATTCAGCGAGCATCGCCGCCAGATCAAAACCGCGGTAGGCGCCCACGCTGAACAAACACGAGACTTTGCTTTGCGCGAGCAGGTATTCGAGCTCTTGGCGCTTGAAGGCCGGGTTGACTGTGACCAAGGTGGCTCCGATGCGGGCCAAGCTGTATTCGAGCAATAACCACTCGGGGCGGTTTGGCGATAACACAGCAATGCGGTCGCCGTTTTCAACGCCTAGCGCCATCAGGCCTTTGCCGAGTTGATCGACGCGTCGGTTCAGCTCAGCGTAGGTCCAGCTGACATTGATGCCGGGCTCGTCGAAGATAATCGCGGGGCGATCGCCGAAACGCTTCGCCTGTTCAGACAACAGCGCGCCCAGCGTTATCTGTCGGATCTCAAAGCCTTCGCTTTCAGGCAACCAGTGGGACAGTTGAGCTGACAAAGCCATTCATTCACTCCGGTTTTACTGCAATCACGGTGCGCTCAAATTATTGCGCGCTCAGGTCAATCACTGTTGTAGCCAGGTTCTGAAGTTGTTATATCTGTGTCTGTTCGGCGGCAAATGCAATAATTACCAATAGTTCGAGCTCGAACAAATGTTAGGCTAACATTTAATCGTTCCGTGTCAAGGGGGAAGTGCGTGCAGCAGGAGAAGACAAAAATCACCGAGCTAAACAGTGGCGAGGAGCACCAGTGGATTGGTTTTAAAATCCGCATGGCGCAGATACTGGCTTTTAGGGCCTTTGAGGAAAAAGTAAAAATAGGGGGCAAGGCCGCGCGTTACTTCGGTTTGCTCGGTTATATAAACGCCAACCCCGGGCAGCTGCAAACCGTGCTTGCGGAAGCCGTGGCACTGCGGCGCTCCAGCCTGGTGGCCATTCTTGATCAGTTGGAAAATGAGGGTTTGGTGGAGCGGCGGCCGGTGCCAACGGACCGGCGGGCGAATCAGGTGTGGCTGACCGCAGAGGGCGAGCGTGTGGTGGCACAGTTGCGCGAAGCGGGGCGTGAGCACGAGAATCAAGCGACTGAGGGCATGACAAAAGCTGAGATAGAAGCCGTGTCCAAGGGCTTGGACAAAATCATCGCGAATTTGAAATAGCAGCAGCTACGGTGTGTCGACAGCCGCAGCTTAAGGCTGTGCCGAGCTGGGCTTATCGGTATTTTTCAGACTTTCACGTTGGCCACAATTGCGCTGGGGAACTCAAATTTCTGTTGTTTTGGCCAGTATGCTCTCGGCGACAGACTTGGCATCTGTCAGGTGGGTGCGGCAGGCGGTGGCCGCGCCCTCGGCATCTCCGGCGTCGATGGCGGCGTAGATACTCTCCAGATGAGCGGGTGCTTGTTGCAGCCGATCACCGGATGAGAGGGTGAGCACCCGCAGCCGGCTGATGCGTCCGTTCAGGCGCTGCACCACATCCCATGCGAGCTGGTGCCCGGCGGCGCTGAACATGGCGGCGTAGAAGCGGTTGGTATCGATCAGCACGGCGCTGGCCTCGCCGCTGGCGCGCTGAATCAGCAGTTGGTCCAGTGCCTCTCGCAGCGTGGCGCAGGCGGTTTTGTCGGCGCGGCGGGCGCAGTCGGCCGCGGCGGCGGCTTCGAGCAGGGCGCGGATGTCGTAGATCTGCTCGGCTTGTTGCCAGTCAAGCTTGGCCACGATAGGCCCTTGCTTGGGGATCATATCCACCAATCCCTCCGCCTGCAGGGTGCGGATCACCTCGCGGATCACGCTGCGGCTGACTCCCACCTGCTCACACAGGCTGCGCTCCACCAGGCGTTGGCCCGGTTCAAACAAGCCGCTGATGATGGCGTCGCGGATCTTTGTCTGCGCGATTTCTCGCAGGGTCTGCGGGGGCGTTTCGATTTTTAAGGACTGCACGAAGGCGGCTCCACCGGTGGTTGGCTGGGTGAGTGATTTAAACACTCTGGCGGCAAAGAAGAAAGTATTTGCACAGACGGTCTTATGGTATACCATCAGTTCATGACGTCCAATTTGAGAGAGAGCCATGCCCGCTGAGATTCGTAAAACACTGCTGCACGTGGAAGAGACCCGGATTGAAGGCGGAAAGGCCGCGACCCAGCCGCTGCTGATGGTGGCGGCCTGTGCCGTGGTCACCAACCCTTGGGCCGGTCAGGGCTTTGTCGAAGATTTGCGCCCCGGCATTCTCGACGCAGCACCGGGCCTCGGCGAGTTGTTGACCCAAATGATCATCGACACGGTCGGTTCGGGCGAGCGCGTGGAGGGTTACGGCAAATCCGCTGTGGTGGGCCTGGACGGCGAGATAGAGCACGCCTCGGCGCTGATCCACACCCTGCGCTTTGGCAATTTCTACCGCGAGGCTGTGGGCGCAAAATCCTATCTGTCCTTCTGCAATACCCGCGGCCCGGCCAATGCGCCGGTGATGATACCGCTGATGGACAAGAACGACGCGGGCAAGCGCTCGCACTATTTGACCATTCAGTTCGCGGTGGCCGATGCACCGGCGGCGAACGAGATTGTGATCGCGCTCGGTGCCTCGGTGGGCGGGCGTCCGCACCACCGCATAGGCGACCGCTACCAAGACCTCAAGGAGATGGGCCATGACGTGGACAACCCTGCCGCGGTCTGAGATTGACGGTACGACGCAGGGTTATCGCTGCGGCGTAGAGGGCGCGCCGCAGCTGATTTTGCTGCACGGTGTCGGGCTTGCGCTGGACGCCTGGTCACCGCAGATAGAGGCTCTGTCGCAGCGCTATCGGCTGGTATTGCTAGACTTGCCTGGGCACGGCGGCAGTGCGGCCCTGGGCGAGGGCGCGGGCTTACCAGATTATGTCGCTTGGTTGGCGGCTGTTATTGCGAGGCTGGGCTCGGCGCCGGTGAGTTTGGCCGGGCACTCCATGGGCGCCTTGATCGCACTGGGCATGGCAGTAGAGCACGGTGAGCTGCTGAGCCGAGTGGCGCTACTTAACGGCGTATTGCAGCGAGATGCCAAGGCCAGTGCCGCCGTCATCGCGCGAGCAGATCAGATCACCGCGGGTGATATGGACCCCTTGGCGCCCTTGAGCCGTTGGTTCAACGAGGATCAGCGCGCCGGCGACGCTTATCAACTGACGGCAGAGCTGTTGGCGCAGAGTGATCCGGCGGGTTATGCCCAGGCCTACCGCGCTTTTGCCGAAGGGGACCGGCATTACGCCGCTCGACTGGGCGAAGTGTGCTGTCCGCTGTTATCTTTGACCGGAGCCGGGGATGCCAACTCCACGGCGGCGATGGCTGAGCGCATGGCAGCGCTGGCGGCCGACGGCGAGGCGGTGGTGATCACCGATCACCGGCACATGGTTAATCTGACGGCCCCCGAGGCCGTGAACGAAGCCCTATTGCGGTGGATGGAGAGAGAAAATGGCAGAGATTGATGCACGGGCGCTGCGCAGCGCCTTTGGGAAATTCATGACCGGCGTGACCGTGGTGACGGCCTTGGACGCTGCCGGTGAGCCCTTGGGTTTTACCGCCAACAGCTTCAGCAGTGTCTCGCTGGATCCGCCCTTGTTGTTGGTGAATCTAGCGAACAGTTCGTCCAACTTTGATGCTTTCAAAAACGCGAACGGTTTTGCCGTGAACATTCTCTCGGAAGAGCAGACGGCTGTCTCCAATACCTTTGCCAGCCCGGTGGAGGATCGATTCGACAGCTGCAGTTGGTCCGCGGGGCCGGTGGGCTCGCCTGTACTGGAAAATGTCTGCGCCTGGTTCGATTGCAGCATGTTCCAGACAGTGGAAGCTGGGGATCATCTGATTTTGATAGGCCGCGTGGGCGCCTTCGATGCCTTTGAACGAGGTGGCCTGGGTTATGCCAACGGCGGTTATTTCAAGCGTGGCATGGAGGCCGAGGCGGCGGCCGCACTAGCGAGCGATGCGCAGACTTACATCGCGGCAGTGGTGCGGCACGGTGACAGCGTGTTATTGATTGGCAGTGATGAAGAAGGCTGGCGCTTGCCCGTGATGAAGGGCTCAGGGACTGCGTCACAGCAGGCGTTTGCGGCGGAGCTGGGGCTCGAGTTGCATGAGTTCCACGTCTATTCACTTTACGACGACCGCAGCTCCCAGTCGCACCACGTGGTGTATCGCTGTGAGGCGTCATCGCGGGACAGCGCGCAGGGGAGTTTTGTGCCCCTCGCGGAGCTGGCCGCTCAGCAAACCAGCTACGCCGCAGAGGCGGTGTTGCTCAAGCGTTTTGTCGCTGAGGCATCGCTCAATACTTTCAAAATCTATATTGGCGATCAGGAGCAGGGCGAAGTGTCCCGCGGCTGACTGTGTGCTGAAGTTAGGCAGTGGCTCGCGTCGAGTCGGTGATTGTTTTATCAGGAGCTAAAATACCGTGAAAATTTCATTGTTTGCCCACATGGAGCGCGTCTCCGACCAGGATCAACAGCAGCAGTTGTACGAAGAGTTTTTACAGCTCTGCCAGCTGGCGGATGACGCGGGCATGCACGCTATTTGGACCGGTGAGCACCACGGCATGAACTTCACCATCGCCCCCAATCCACTGCTCAATCTGGTGGACCTGGCGCACCGAACCAAAAACGTGCGGCTGGGCACAGGCACCGTGATCGCGCCTTTCTGGCACCCGATCAAGCTCGCCGGTGAAGCGGCCATGGTCGACCTGATCACGGGTGGCCGCTTGGATCTCGGCATCGCCCGCGGCGCCTACAGCTTTGAATACGAGCGGCTGATGCCGGGCATGGACGCATGGGAAGCGGGGCAGCGCATGCGCGAGCTGGTGCCAGCGGTGCAGGCCCTGTGGACGGGGGACTACAGCCACGACGGCGAGTTCTGGTCCTTCCCCAAAACCACCGCAGCGCCCAAACCGGTGCAGCCGGGCGGGCCGCCGATCTGGGTGGCAGCAAGAGACCCCAGCAGCCACGAGTTTGCGGTTGCTCAGGGTTGCAATGTGCAGGTGGCACCGTTGTGGTTGGGCGATGACGAGGTGCAGAGTTTGATGGACCGCTTCAACGCGGCCTGCGAGGCCAATGCCGACATCGCACGTCCCAAGATCATGCTGCTCAACCACACTTACGTGGGTGATGGCGAGGCGGATTTGCAGCAGGCCGCGCAGGAGCTGAATGTGTTTTATAACTACTTCGGCGCCTGGTTTAGGAATCAACGTGAAGTCCAGCAAGGCTTGATCGCAGCGCTCAGCGACGAAGAAATCGCCGCGCATCCCATGTACAACCCCGAGATGATGCGCCGTGACAATGTGGTGGGCACGCCTGCTGAAGTGATTGAGCGGCTGAAATCCTACGAGGCCATGGGCTACGACGAATACGCCTTTTGGATTGACTCGGGCATGTCCTTCGAGCGCAAACGTGCGTCCCTGACGCGGTTCATCAACGAAGTCATGCCTGCATTTTCTTGAATCGATCTGGGAGTCGACAATGAATCAAACTGAAAATACACACTATTCGCTGTTCATTGACGGTGTCTGGTGCGAGGGCGGCGACGGCGAACAGCGGCAGAGCCAAAACCCGGCGACGGGGCAGGACTGGGCCAGCTTTGCCTGTGCCAATGCGGCGGACGTAGAGCGTGCTGTGGCAGCGGCCAGACGTAACCTGAACGAGGGCGAGTGGGCGGGCATGCTGCCCACTGCGCGCGGCAAATTGCTGTATAAACTGGCCGATCTGGTGGAGGAAAACGCCGAGCTGTTGGGCCAGGTGGAGACCCGCGACAGCGGCAAGCTGGCCGCCGAGACAACCGCGCAGACACGTTACGTGGCCGATTATTACCGCTATTACGCCGGACTTGCTGACAAAATAGAGGGCGCAACCCTGCCCATCGACAAGGTAGACATGCACGTCTACACCACGCCCGAGCCCATCGGTGTGGTGACGGCGGTGGTGCCGTGGAACGCGCAGATGTTCTTGACCGCCACCAAGCTCGGCCCCGCGCTGGCGGCAGGCTGTACTGTGGTGCTCAAAGCATCCGAGTTGGCGCCTTGCCCGATGTTTGAGTTTGCCAAGTTAATCGAAGCGGCGGGCTT
>JAWSVD010000384.1:0-8738 GCA_033852095.1 Granulosicoccaceae bacterium
CCATGCGAGCGCCTATGCCTGCCGCCGGCATGATGGCGTGCAGTTTACTCTGTGGCATCGACTGCGGCGGGCAGTGGCTCGGCCGGCTCTTCGGCCTCACCCACCACCTGAAAGAAGACTTCGCCTTCGCGGATCATGCCCAGGTCTGTGCGGGCGATTTCCTCGACGGCGTCGAGGCCGGACTTGAGATCGTTCACTTCGGCGTAGAGCGCGCGGTTGCGCTCGACCAGCGATTGGGTCTGTATCCGGGCGGTGTCGACCTGCTCGCGCAGCTCCCACACATCCTGCGCGCTGCCGTCGCCCAGCCACAGCCGGTACTGCAGCACGGCAAAGATAAAGACAGCGATGTAAGTCAAAACACGCAAGCAAGTTCCCTCGGTATTACATGCCGCCGACTCAGCGTGAGCCCGCGATGCAGAGCGTTTCGATTATGCCAAATTGTGGCGGAAAGCGCTCATGCCGGGGTACACAGCGCGGTCGCCAAGTGCTTCTTCGATGCGCAGCAGCTGGTTGTATTTAGCAACACGGTCGGAGCGCGACAGGGAGCCCGTCTTGATCTGACCGGTGCTGAAAGCCACGGCCAGGTCGGCGATGGTGGCGTCTTCGGTCTCACCGGAACGGTGCGAGGCGATGGAGGTAAAGCCCGCCGCGTGCGCCATTTCGATCGCTTCGCGGGTTTCGGTCAAGGTGCCGATCTGGTTGACCTTGATGAGGATGGAGTTGCCGATCTTCTCGTCGATGCCGCGCTTGAGGATCTTGGTGTTGGTGACGAAGAGATCGTCCCCGACCAGCTGGACGCGATCGCCAACCTTGTCGGTAAGGGTCTTCCAGCCAGCCCAGTCGGACTCGTCCATGCCGTCTTCGACGGAGATGATCGGGTAGCGATCAACCCAGCCAGTGAGGAAATCGGTGAACTCGTCGCTGCTGTATTTTTTGCCTTCGCCGGCGAGGTCGTAGACGCCGTCTTTGTAGAACTCCGAACTGGCAGCGTCAAGGGCGATGAAGATGTCCTTGCCCATGCTGTAGCCGGCCAGTTCAACCGCTTCCATGATCGCTTCGATGGCCGCTTCATTGGACTCGAGGTCAGGGGCGAAACCGCCCTCATCACCGACAGCTGTGTTCAGGCCGCGCTTGGAGAGCACACTCTTGAGGTTGTGGAAGATCTCGGCGCCGTAACGCAGTGCCTCGGAGAAGGTGGGCGCGCCGACGGGCACAACCATAAATTCCTGCAAGTCGACGTTGTTGTCGGCGTGTGAGCCGCCGTTGATGATGTTCATCATCGGCACGGGCAAGGTCACGGCGCGGTCGCCGCCCAGGTACTCGTACAACATTTTTCCGGCGTCTGCCGCGCCCGCTTGGGCGTTGGCGAGGGAGACGGCGAGCAGCGCGTTGGCGCCGAGGCGGTCTTTGTTTTCGGTGCCGTCGAGCTCGATCATGCGGCGGTCAAGGCCGGCTTGGTCGTGCACATCAAAACCCAAGAGCGCGTCGCGCAGTTCGCCGTTGACGTGGGACACGGCTTTGCGAACGCCCTTGCCCAAGTAGCGAGATTTGTCGCCGTCGCGCAGCTCCAGCGCTTCGCGGCTTCCGGTGGACGCCCCAGACGGCACCATTGCACGGCCCATCTTGCCGCTGCTGAGGGTGATGTCTGCCTCGAGCGTAGGGTTGCCCCGTGAATCCATGATTTCGCGTGCTTTGATGTCGCTGATCTTGCTCATTGGTACTCCGTTGTTGCCACCTCGCAGAGAACTGCGTGGGCGGCGGTTACTTAAATCAATTGCTTAAAAATGCTGCGCGCGCAGCCGATGGCTGCCGCAGTCAACTGCCTATTATGCGCTAATTCGCAGGACAGTTTGCTGACTTTATAGCAGCTGTTCTTCAAATGGGCTGGACTTGACCTGCGCGTCGATGGCCTGCAGGCGCACCAGCAGGGCTTCCATCAAGTGTAGCGGCCAAGCGTTGGGCCCATCGCACAGGGCCTCAGCGGGGTTGGGGTGCGTCTCCATGAACACACCCGCCACACCGGCGGCCACTGCGGCGCGCGCCAACACCGGCACGTGCTCGCGGGTGCCACCGCTGCTGCCACCCTGCCCGCCGGGCAACTGCACCGAGTGCGTGGCGTCGAACACCACCGGGCAATCACAATCGCGCATGATGGCCAGGCCACGCATGTCAGAGACCAGGTTGTTGTAACCAAAGCTGGCGCCGCGCTCGCAAACCATGAGCTGATTGTTGCCGACGGCACGGGCTTTTTCGACCACGTTTTTCATCTCGGCGGGCGCTAAGAACTGGCCCTTCTTGATGTTGATCGGCATGTTGGTGCGCGCCACGCGCTCGATGAAATTGGTCTGTCTGCAGAGGAAGGCAGGCGTCTGCAACACGTCGACGACATCCGCGACCTCGTCCAGCGCCGTGTCTTCGTGCACGTCGGTGAGCACGGGCACGCCGAACTCAGCCTTGACCTTGGACAGAATGCGCAGCCCCTCTTCCTTGCCCGGGCCTCTGAAGCCCGCAGCCGACGAGCGATTCGCCTTGTCGAAGGAGGACTTGTAGATAAAGGGGATGCCGAGCCGAGCGGTCATCTCGCGCAGGGTCTCGGCGGTGCGCAGGGCCATGTCTTCGCTTTCGATCACGCAGGGGCCTGCGATCACGAACAGGGGTTTGTCGAGACCGACTTCAAATCCGCACAGTTTCATGGCTCAGCCCCTGCCGTTTTCGCGAGCGTAATCCAGCGCCGCGCTGACGTAGCCGGTGAACAGCGGGTGGCCGTCACGCGGGTTGGAGGTGTATTCCGGGTGAAACTGGCTGGCGATAAACCAGGGGTGATCTTCCAGTTCGACCATTTCCACCAGCGGCTCTTCGTCGTCGGAGAAGGAGGAGAACACCAGCCCGGAGTCGGTCAACTGCTTGACGTAGGTGTTGTTGACCTCGTAGCGGTGGCGGTGGCGCTCGACGATGCTGTCGCTGCCGTAGACTTCGCGGGCGTGGCTGTCGGGGGCGAGCTGGCAGACCTGCCCGCCCAAGCGCATGGAGCCACCGAGGTCGGTGCCCTCGCTGCGTTTTTCGACTTCGCCGTCGATGCTCTGCCACTCGGTGACCAGTGCCACCACGGGGTGCGCGGTGTCGGCATTGAACTCAGTGGAGTTGGCGCCGCCCAGGCCCGCCGCGTTGCGCGCGTGCTCGATAATAGCCACCTGCATGCCGAGGCAGATACCCAAGTACGGCACTTTGTTTTTGCGCGCGTATTCGACCGCGAGGATCTTGCCCTCGACACCGCGGGTGCCAAAGCCACCGGGCACCAGGATCGCGTCCAGGCCTTCCAGTAGCGACAGATCGCCGTGTTCCAACTCCTCGCTGTCGATGTAGTTGATCTTCACCTTGCAGCGGGTGTGGATGCCGGCGTGGCTGAGCGCCTCGTTCAGGGATTTGTAGGATTCGGTCAGCTCGGTGTACTTGCCCACCATGCCGATCTGGACTTTATAAGAGGGGTTGAGCACGGCGTCGACCACGGCGCGCCACTCGGTGAGATCGGCGGGCGGCACGTCGAGGCGGAATTTGTTGACCACCAGCTCGTCCAGGCCCTCGCGGTGCAGTTCGTCGGGCATTTTGTAAATGCAATCGACGTCGCGGCCGGTGATGACGGCGCGCTCAGGCACGTTGGTGAAGAGTGCGATCTTGCGCTTTTCGTCCGCGGGGATGTCGCGGTCACAGCGGCACAACAGCACATCGGGCTGGATACCGATGGAGCGCATCTCCTTGACCGAGTGCTGGGTGGGCTTGGTCTTGAGCTCGCCGGCGGTCGCAATGTAGGGCACCAGGGTGAGGTGCATGAACATGGTGTGCTCCGGCCCCAGGGTGACGCCCATCTGGCGGATCGCCTCGAGGAAGGGCAGTGACTCGATGTCGCCCACGGTGCCGCCGATCTCGACCAGACAGATGTCGGTGCCGCCCGCCCCGGCCATCACCAGACGGGTGATCTCGTCGGTGATGTGCGGGATGACCTGCACCGTCTTGCCGAGGTACTCGCCCTTGCGCTCAGCGCGGATGACGTTCTCGTAGACCCGCCCCGTCGTGAAGTTGTTCGCCTGGCTGGCCTTGAAACGCAGAAAACGCTCGTAGTGCCCCAAATCCAGGTCCGTCTCGGCGCCGTCTTCGGTGACAAACACCTCGCCGTGCTGGTAGGGGCTCATGGTGCCGGGGTCGACGTTGATGTAGGGATCCAGCTTCATCATGCTGACAGTCAGGCCACGGGCCTCCAAGAGAGCGCCGAGGGAAGCGGCCGCCAGACCTTTGCCCAACGACGAAACCACGCCGCCCGTGACGAATATAAACCGAGTCATGCTAGAACCATCCAAAAAATAGGGTTGTGTTGCTGGGCCGCACCGAAAGAGGACCCAAAAAATGTGCAATGTCAGCGCGCCGGACGATTGCCGTCGCTGATGGCGCCCCAGAGTACCAAGCTCTGCCAAAAGCCACAATGGGGTGATGACTTGTAAAATAGCTCATGTCATTGATTCGCAATGCTTTTGTCGAAATTCGCTGCGATAGAAATATTCCACACCGCGACCAGCTGATCGTCGGCGTAGAGCAAGGGCGTACGATCGCGCAGCCAGGGCGGTACACCGCTGTCCTGTAAGAGCTTTTTCAGCGACCGTTCGCCACCGCGCAGGCGGATGCGCTCGCCGCCTGTTCTGAACCTTATCTGCAAACTTTCGAAGGGCGGCAGCGCCAGGCGGCGACCGAAATCACTGCGCAGATTGAGCTGGTGCTCGCCCACCTGCAGCGGTAGCTCCGGGTTGCGCCAATCGCTGCGCGGCGGCAATACGGGCAGATCGGCCGAGACCCAGTGCAGCTGACCGCGGTGGCGCCGCAGCGAGCCGCCGGACAGCAAAAAAACAGGCGAGGCGTCGGCGCGCGCACCCACCACGTCGCGCAAGATCGCACGCAGCTGTGGCTCCGAGGGAGCCAGCGGGCAATAGCGCTGCAACCAGGCCCGCAGCACCGCCGCCTGCTGCGCTGACGCCAAGTTATAGAGATACAAGCCATCCAAGCTGCCATCCGCCGCGCAGCCCGCGTTGACCAGGGGTTCGATCAAGCTGCTCAGCAGTTGCTCGGCCTGCGCCGCACGCCGGGCGGCAGCGGCCAGTTGCTTATCGGCCTGCGGCCAGCGCTCGCGCAGCAACGGCAGCACGTTTTTCCGCAGGTAGTTGCGGTCAAAGCGGGTGTCGCTGTTGCTCGGGTCTTCGACCCAGCGCAGCTGTTGCTCGCGGGCGTAGTCGGCGATAGCGTCAACGGACAGCGCCAATAAGGGACGCCACAAATGCCCTGCTCCCAGCGACCTGGACTCGGGCATGGCCGCCATGCCGCGCAGGCCAGTGCCGCGCATCAGCCGCAGCAACAGGGTTTCGGCTTGGTCATGAGCGTGGTGCGCCAGCAACAGCACTTCATCGGCTGCGAGCTCTGCCTCGAATACGGTGTAACGCGCGTTGCGGGCGGAGGCTTCCAGGCCCTGCCCGGTGTCCCTGACGTCGGCGTGCACTGTTTTCAGGGGTATCGAGAGCTGCGCACACTGGGCGGCGCAATGGGCCGGCCAATCAGCGGCGGCTGATTGCAAGCCGTGCGCCACGTGCAGCGCACGCAAGGGCATGTCGAGCTGCTGTGAGGCTGCGTGTAAAAGGGCGTGGGAGTCGCGCCCACCGCTGTAGGCGATGAGCGCTTTTCTGGCGTCGGGGAAGCGCTGTCGAAGAGTCGAGAGCGCTTCGCCGAGCGGCATCAGGCCTCGCTGAAGCGGCCGTAGGCGCGCAGCCGCGCACGGCGCTGGGCGATCAGCTCTTTGGTTTCTAAGTCGACCACTTCGTTGAGCGAATCCTGCAGTGCGGTGCGCAGTGATTGAGCGATCGCATCAAAATCCCGGTGCGCGCCGCCGAGTGGCTCTTCGATGATGGTGTCCACCAGCTCCAGCTCTTTCAGGCGCGCTGCGGTGATGCCCATGGCGGCTGCGGCATCGGCGGCCTTGTCAGAGTTCTTCCACAAGATAGAGGCGCAGCCCTCTGGGCTGATCACCGAATAGGTGCTGTGTTGCAGCATGTTGACGCGGTCCGCTACACCGATGGCCAGAGCTCCGCCGGAGCCACCCTCGCCGATCACGGTGGCGATGATCGGCACCTTGAGCTCGGCCATGACCATCAAATTGCGAGCGATGGCTTCAGATTGGTTGCGCTCTTCCGCGTCGATGCCGGGCCAGGCACCGGTGGTGTCGATCAAGGTGATGACGGGCATGTTGAAACGCTCCGCCATCTTCAACATGCGCAGCGCTTTGCGGTAACCTTCGGGGCGCGGCATGCCGAAGTTACGGCGCAGCTTTTCTTTGGTCTCACGGCCCTTTTGCTGGCCGATGATCATCACCGGGCGATCATCAAAACGGGCCATGCCCGCGACGATAGCTGCGTCGTCGCCAAAGTGGCGGTCGCCGTGCAGCTCTTCGAAATCGGTGAAGATGCGTGCGATGTAATCCAGCGTGTAGGGGCGCTGCGGGTGGCGCGCCAGTTGACTGACCTGCCAGGGCGTCAACTTGCTGAAAATATTTTCAGTCAAGGACTGCAACTTGCCCTGCAGCTTGGCAATTTCCTCGGTGAGGTTGATGTCCACATCAGCCGTGGCGAGTTTGAGCTCGCGAATCTTGGCTTCCAGCTCAGCAATGGGCTGTTCAAATTCGAGGAAATTGGGGTTCATGCGGGCCGTCACGGTCAATAAAAGCTGGCATTGTACCCTACTGTTTGGCGGCGTGCGAAGAGAAGCCATGCGCACTCGGTCACGCCTTGAGATATCCGCTGCAGCGCGGGCTGCCCAATTCCGCCCCAGACCACCCAGTGCCGCGCCCATTGGGCCTTAGTAATTCGTTTGATCAGCCCCATCATTGATTTGAAAAACAGCGCCTGAGGCACTCAAATACACCGGCAGATACGAGCACCACAGAAAGCCCTGAACACGGCGGTGCAAGCCTTAACAGGTCCTAGCCAACAACCCGCTGGCCATCACGCCAATGGCCCAATCTGCAAGCGGCGCAAGCAGCACCGCTGCAATCAGACATTCGCCGCCCACAGCACAATCCGCGCTATCTGTTCCATCGCTGTTACACCCAGCTTGAAAACAGTGCCCGAACGTCTTCCAGAGCGTGCACCAATGCGCAGAAGCGCAGTTCCCACAGCCGCATAATGGACGCACAGAAAAACATCAGTGTGCTAACTGCATGCCGCTAAAGGATCGAGCATCGGGCCGGCATAAATCACCTCCGCCTGCTCGTCACGACGCAACACTTGCGGCTGCGCGCATATGCCAAATACGGCAATGCAGGCACACTGAGACCGTCCGTACAGCTTGTAAAACGCGACGCCTGCACACGGCGGTGCCGATCCAGCCCGACTCGCTCTGACAACAGTGACACCATTTAACCTGCCTTCATAGACAAGGCAGCAACTCTGGGATAAAGCCCCGATGCTTTTGATGATTCGACGCTCCATGATTGCCCTGCTCCTGTGTTGCAGTGTGGCCGCAGCGGCTGCCCCGTCCGCGTCGGTGCGCTCTCTGGAAAAGCAGTTTGAGCGTCAGATCAACGCCTACTTCCTCACCAGCCCGGCGAAGGACAATGCCCAGCGCACACTGCAAGCACTGAAAGCCGTGAGCCCCAATCACCGCTTGCTGCAGCGCGGCCCCAAGCTCATCGCCGCGCGCTACGTCGCCCTGGCGAAAAAATCCCTGCAAAAGGCACGGCGCGCTGCGGCCCAGAAATACACTGACAAGGCGCTGAGCTTCGACCCCAAACACAGCCAGGCGCTGCAGCTGCAGGCGCAGCTGTCTCTGCCCAGCCCACAGCAGTTGGCAAAACTGGGCAACGGCATGGTGCCGATCCCGGCGGGTTGTTTTCGCATGGGCAGCCCCGAGCAGGAACAACACCGCAGCGCCGGCGAGCGCCAGCATGATGTCTGCCTGGGCAGCTTTGCCATCGGCAAACACGAGGTCACCTACGCCCAGTTTGATCGCTACAGCGACGCCACTGGCCTGCCCCGATTGCCCGATCAGGGTTGGGGCCGCCGCAACCGCCCGGTCAGCAGCATCAGCTGGCAACAGGCCAGCGGTTACGCCAAGTGGTTGAGCACGCAGACAGGCGCCCAGTACCGCTTGCCCACCGAGGCCGAGTGGGAATACGCGGCGCGTGCCAACAGCGATTTCGCCTTTCACACGGGCGATAAATTGACCCGCCGCCAGGCCAATATCAACGCCGATAATCACAACTACGCCCCGCGCGGAAAAACCCAGCCGGTGGGCCGTTTCCCGGCCAATCGCTGGGGCCTGTTTGATGTGCACGGCAATGTATGGGAGTGGACTTGTTCGACCTATAGCCGTGATTACGGTGGCAAGAACGAGCAGAGGTGCCAGTCCGAGGCCGAGAGCAGCACGCGGGTGCTGCGTGGTGGTTCTTGGTATAGCCGGCCCTCGCAGACACGGGTGGCTTATCGAGGGACAGCCTTGTATGCGGATACTAATCGGGGGTTTCGGTTGGTGCAGGAGTTGTAGATTTGGTCGGGCCTTTGGCTTCGGCCCGGGGCGCGTAGCCGGAATTATTGATAGCAGGCTACAATCCGCACCCTTTGTTTCGCAGTATTTTGGCCGAATAGTTTAGCGTTCAGATTTATGGCTTTGATGCCGGGAAACGCCCCGGCGGGCGTGTCACTTTTTCGGTG
>JAWSVD010000384.1:8788-9087 GCA_033852095.1 Granulosicoccaceae bacterium
GGCCACAAGGGGGTTACAGGCAAAACAGCGATTTCGTTTCGGCCGAGCATGCCTCGGTCATGGTGGGTGAGCATTTATGCTTACAAGCGATGTTGGATTTGTCGCCGCACAGCAATGCGATCCCCACTGTTCGTAGACTAACGTCACTGTCAACTGTTCCTTTGGGTAGAACATATTGCAAAGGACAAAAACAGCTAGCTTTGGCTGGATTTCGTGGAGCGGCCTTTTTCTGTGATTTCTATGTGGAGTACGCCCGGGCCACGTTGGTCCCACGGGCGTGTCACTTTTTCGGTGCCCAA
>JAWSVD010000385.1:0-676 GCA_033852095.1 Granulosicoccaceae bacterium
CGCACCACCAGCTGGCGCTCTGGTTGCCTTAAAGCACGCGGCTGAAGCGACGCAGCGCGGCTGTATTGGCGCGGGGCCGGTGGGCCGCAGAACACACGCCTACAGCGCTCTGATCGCACAGTGCCCCGAGAGAGACCCAAGGCATCGCAGGCCATGCGTTCAGAGGCTCCTGCGGGTCGTTCTTCGTTAACTAAATTCATGAAGAATGCTCGCTGTTCCACTGATCGAGCATATCCAAGGCTTTTTTTTGGAGTCCCAGGCAGCCGTCCTTAACGGCAATTTGCTTATTCAGACTGATGATTTTACGCTCCAGCTGAGCGATACGTCGCTGATCTGGGGTGAACTGAGGTTGAGGGCCGGGGGCGCTTTTCTTCAGCCCCTCAATCCCGTGTTCAGCGAACTCTCGACGCCACTGCGATAGCTGGTTGGCGTAGAGTTTTTCGCGACGAAGCAAAGGGCCGAGTTCGCCGTGCTGACAGGCATCGGCTAGGGCAATGACCTTCAGTTTGTAGTCCGCCGTGAAGGTGCGTCTGGTGCGTTTCTCGAGAGCAGGATCGGGCTTCACGTGGGTCTCGACGGTGTCGCTTGGTTTTGGCATGGCGGTAGTATCTCTGTGTGCCCTGAAAGATATGTTAACTCAGAACGCGATGGTTCGAAGTCAGGTTGACACACAGGG
>JAWSVD010000386.1:0-625 GCA_033852095.1 Granulosicoccaceae bacterium
AGAGGCGCTCCCGCAGGGTGGTTGTTGAGGGCTGAAGTTCTGCTTAGCACCCAGCTTCTCAGCCAATCAAAAAGTATTCGGATATACACTGCATCCCAATTTATCATGCTGTCTGAGTACTAGAACAATTGCCCATACCGTCGCCCGACTTGGCAGACAGTTGCGGAATTTCCATTTTAGGGCTCACCCGACGGGCGTAATCCATACATTTTTTCACAGCAAAATCGAGATGAGGCAACAAGCCTATCTTGGTCAGCAACATCACATCCGACGCACCGAACATATCGGGGTATTTGATCTGCTTGTCGTCACCCTCAGCACATCCACAGACTGCACACATCTAATCCACCTCCATCTCTTTTATCCGGAGCTCGTCGCCACCGGTGATCTGCACCTGATAACCAGCGCATGTCGGACAGGCGTCAAACCGCTCTTTTACCGACACCGACTTCGCACAAGCGATGCACCACGCCTTTACCGGCAATTCAATCACCTCAAGGCACGCACCTTGCGCCACGCTGCCGCGCGTCACCGCATCAAAGCTGAAGCGCAACGCCGCCAGTTCGACCCCAGCCAGGGGACCAATTTCAAGGCGAACCACGTTCACCTTTTTAAACGATTCCGC
>JAWSVD010000387.1:0-983 GCA_033852095.1 Granulosicoccaceae bacterium
TAACCCAGCGAAGCCTTAAACAACAGCAGCAAGCCGATGACCAACAATGAGATCACGGTGCCGACCTTCACATACCACAGCGTTGCAACAGCGGTTAACATCAACGCCAACCAAGCCCATGACTCAGAGACCAACAGGCCCACGCCTGCAATCAGCCAAATCAGGCCCAGGACCACAAATACCGGTCCGATAGCGAAGGGATCAATGCCAAGCCGCGCAACAATCTTGCTCCAAGCTCCCGGCTTCTCCGGGCCAAAGTACTTGCCCTTTCTCAGGACATGCAGCCCATCGAACAGCATCCAGCCGCCGTTCAACAGCGCCAACAAAAACAATACGACTTCAAACACTGTGCAATCCTGCTCTCTGCCGCCGATGCAGCGGAGCAGCATCCTAACAGCCAACAAGATAAACACCAAAGCCATCGCTGAACCGCGCCTACGGAATCAAAAGACCCGGTGTTAAAACGATTTTGGCTGTCGGTGCATGTTCATGGACGGTGTTGATCAAGGCTTCGAACAGCAGAAAATAGTCACCGACCGTGCTCACACCGGCACCGAACAGTACACAGTGGAGAAAAAGTAGTATTGCGACTGCATTTCACAGGGATCACAGCCACCCTAAAATGACCAGGCTAAAAATTCAATGCAAAGGGAAATACGGCAAGCCCAAGTCGATGGGCAGAGCAATGGGCAGAGCCAAACACAACGGTAGAACTGTCGCTAGAAAAACGCAGGGAACACAGGGAAGTAACAGATGAAAATAGAAATTTGATTTTGACGCCAGGGAACCTAGCGTTTAAACGCGCCGAACTGGACGTTCGTGCGTAAAAATTGGTAGCGGGGGTAGGATTCGAACCTACGACCTTCGGGTTATGAGCCCGACGAGCTGCCAGACTGCTCCACCCCGCAACTGATTTACACATAATAAAGAGCTACCCAATATATGTCAAGCATTGGGCGTGATTTTGTTAGAACAAAGCAGTA
>JAWSVD010000388.1:0-7786 GCA_033852095.1 Granulosicoccaceae bacterium
TGGGCTCGGTGGCGTATGAGCGTTTCACCTTGGCTGAGGCAACGGATCTGGAAGTGCGCTTAAGCACAGAGCTGCTCTACCACAAGGGCGTGCGAGTGTTTAAGGACGAGGACGGTCAGCTGGATGCAGACGACGAGCATGTGATCCGATTCAGTACTGCTGGGTCTGGTGTTGAGCTGGTGGGTCAGCTGTCACTGGAGCCGGGCAACTACGTGGTTGCGATAGCGGACTACCGAACAAGCGAACAGCAATCCATAGACGGCATTGCACCCTACGGAGACGGGGGCAGCTACAGCCTCACGCTGGTAGAGCAAGCTGCATGGACGCCAAGCACAGAGTCAAACGGAGGGTATGGTTTGCAGGGCATGTTGCTTGATCTGGACGCCTCGGAAGACGAGGGGCAGCTGTACACAGTGGTGTCGAACGACGAGCACAGCCTGGTGGTAAAGAGTGCGGCGGACCTGAGTGCCTACGCGGGCATGCAGATGGTCGGTGTGCACAAGCTGGAGAAGTTGAAGGTACTCAACGGTGCCAAGCTGAGCTTTGGTGAGGATCGGGTCAGTATTGAGGACGTGGCGAACAGCGAGATAGGGCTGGGCAGTGAGCTGCAAGTGGGAGACTTTGATGCAGATACAACCACTGTTCTCAGTATTTACCCGCAAATGGGCTCTATCGTGCAGAGCCGTAGTCCGGAGCCTACTGGCCTTGTTATTGGGCAGGGGGAGCAGCTTCAGCTGGAAAGTGTCGTTGTCGAAAATCTAAGGCTCGAAGCAAACGCGACCTTGATCAGCTCAAACATCCAAGTCTCTGGCGATGTGTTCCTGGGGGCAGGTGCCGTCATCACAGTTGCTGACGCAAATGTTGAAACTCAAACCGTTCATGAACTGGTGTTAACTGTAGCGGGAGAGCTTGAAATATCGGCGGGTGCTCGCATCGATCTCGACGGGAAAGGGTACCCTGCAGGCTTCACCGGCCCAGATTTCAGCGTATTTGAAAGCCCGGATATGAGGTGCCACGGAGGGCGTATTGACGAGCTTGTTGAATGTGAGTACGGCTCGTACAAGCAAGTGATCGCCGCGGGTAGCGGTGGCCTGGGTTCCAATGTCGCTGGCGGCGGACTAGCCACCATCAAAGCTCAGTCTATTGTGCTCAACGGCGAGATCCGGGCCAACGGTGACGATGGTTTTCAAGGCGACTTTGCTGCGGCGGGTGGTGGTGTTGATATCTTCAGCGAGACAACTATTTCGGGCCTAGGCTCTGTCGTTGCGAATGGCGGCAGTGGTGAACATCCTGGGGCGGGTGGTCGTATTGTCTTTAGCAGCACCGGAGGAGCCCGCTTCTCAGGACAAAGTTATGCGCAGGCAGGCGATCTTTTCAGCGAGTTTGAAACGGATATATCCCCTGGCGCCGGCACGATTAGCTGGATTGAAGCACCAGCCACAGAAATCCCAGGCCAATACTTAGAGGAATCCTTATCGGTCAACAACGGTGGCGCACCGTCAGTGCTCAAGGGCACCTCAATTAATACCGTCGGGCAACACGAAATTGCGTCGATCACTAAAGTGGGGGATTTTCGGTATAAAATCACAAGAAAGCACTTTGTGGAGCGAAGCCTAGCGTGGAACGGTGTTGAAGGCCGAGCGGCCCAATTTCTAGATTTCCAAGTCGCCGAGCAACAGGAGCTCACATTCTCCCTCCAGTATGAATCACACTCGGGGCACGAGGGCCTGTTCCTCTTCAGTGATGACGGAGCCTTGGACAGCAGTGATCTGCTTCGCAGCTGGGATTTCGGTCTGGACAGAGCCGCCCGGACACTGGAGCTTCCAGCTGGAAACTACAAGCTGACGCTAGCAGACATCAGTACGCCAATCTCGGCGCTAGTCTCGGGCACTGTATTGTCAGAACAACAGGTGTACTCGTACTACGGAACCGATATTTCAGCCACTGACTATTGGCAAGAAAGTGAGCTCAACAAGAGTGAGTCGGGTATAAGTGGAATGTATGTATCGCTGGACGCTGCAAATCCCTATGGGCGTCACTATAGGATTTTGTCCAACAGCGGTCAGAGCTTCATTGTTGAAGCCGAATATATTCAACTATTGGGCGAAGAAGCAGTTCTTGGAGTTCAAATAGGCAGTGGAATCATAATAGGGCCTATAACAGAAACAGAAACAGAAACTGAATCAGGAGCAGGAGCAGGAGCAGGAGCAGTGAGAAATATGGTCGGCATTCACTATTTTGATCAGCTGGAAGTGCAGGGCGGTGCTTATCTTGATTTTGGCAGCGACCGAGTGCTTATGGCATATGGGCGACCACCTGTGGTGGGGGCTGGTTCCACGCTCTCAGTGGGAAGCTTTGACAGCGATACAAGCCGCACCATCGAGCAATACGGCGCGGAGATCCCAGGCCTTATTCTGCAATCCCATCCAATGGAGATTGAAGTCGAAATAGTGGCGGACGGCATTTCGGCGGATATACCGCTCAGCGCCGCGCTGTCCCTTCAGCAGAAACCCGAAACAGGGAGCAATAAGCCCTTCGCCTACATCGGCATGCCAAGAAGTTGTGGCTTATCAATGGGCGCAGCGAGCGCACAGCGAATCACCTCTATGTACGCTGGGTTTTGAGGACTTTGGGCTGGCAGCAAATATGGGCGAAGGCCTCAATGAGCGCGGGCGGCGGATTAAAGGATCGCCGCCAGCCCTCGCGATAACGGTTTTTTCCTCAAGATGCCGCTCTAGACACATTCGGTAAATGAACAAAGAGAAAGCCCGCCAAACTCGAATATTGTAATAATACAATCCGCCTCCACTGGCCCGCTACATGCATCATTCCAGAAAACAATAGTCGCTAAAGATCATAATCCGAAAAGGACTGTGCTCTTAAATTTCCTCCGGGAATCATATAGATAGTCGACTATTCCGTTGAGGAATTTAAGGGATGATCGCATGGCCTCGGTAAGTAAGTTTTCTACTATATTGTGCGCGAGTTTAGCGCTGACACTCGGCGGTTGTTCGGCCAAACACAGCGAACCGCAAAGCAAAGCGCTCAGCCCTGAAAGTGTGGAATTCAAACAGTATCTCAGTGCTACAGGCCAATCAAAACTATCGGCTGAAAAAAGAGCAGCAGCTGCAGCCAGTTTTGAACAGCGCACAGCACTGCTAAAAAGCGCCGAAAAATCACCTCGAGTCAACATCAAAGATATTGACCTCAACATCGATCGAATCCGCGATGACATGGTTTTGACGCAGTACTTCGAAAGCCTCTACGCCGAGAAAGTCTCGTCCCAGGCCATCGCCTCGTACTATGAAAATCACGCCAGTCAATACACCGTCGAAGAGCAAGAGCTCGCCCATATCCTAATAAAAATCTCCTCCAGTGCCAGCGACGCAGAACGTGCCGCAGCGCAGACAGAGGCACAGGAAATACTGGGGAAATTACACCGCGGTGAGCAGTTCGAGCAGCTAGCAGAGCAATACTCGCAAGACACACACACGGTGGACCAGGGCGGAAGACTCGGATGGGTCTCCAACGGCACCGCGGCAGAGGCGATCTACAGTGCGGCTGAACCGCTTGCAGCCGGCGATGTCTCCGATCCCATTCATGCCTCCTACGGCATTCATATCATCAAAAAAATCAGTGATACACGCCAGCGCCAGCTACCGATCGAGCGGGTCAAACCTCGCATAGAAAAGCAGCTCAGGGCGGATGTTAAGCAGGCCGAAATGAATCTGCACATCGCTGAAAAGAATTCCTAGGAGATTTTATGTCTAGCAAAGCAGGGCACCTACTACTGAGCCTCTCACTGCTTGGCTTAACCGCCTGCAGTAAAGTAGACACCACCGAAACAGCCAAGATAGAAGCAGCCGAGCAACAGCAGATAAGCCTCGACACGATGCGACCCGGAGAAGTGGGATTGGCAAGTGTCAACGGCAGTGTCATTGGCAGTGAGGATTTGTCTGTCTACATAGCGCGAACCATTGGATCTGACTACAGCGCCTTCACGGACGCCAACTTAGAGAAAAATGTATTGCAGAGCTTTATTGCCAGCCGGGCCATTGCCCAAAAATCGCTGCAAAACATGTCAGACGATGAACGCGTGATGCTGGAAAAACACGTCGCGCAATTTCGCGAAGAGTTGTTGGTCAAGCGCTACCTGCTAGAAAACGTCACCCCTGATGCCATCAGCAATGAGGACATCAGAGCTTACTATGAGCAGAATATCGGAGAGTTCTCCGGCGAGGAAGAACGGCTCTACGAATTTCTAACCGTATCACCAGAACAGTACAAGGCCGATCCAGCGGCCGCCATGGCCTTGATCGCATCAGCCAAAACAGAAAGCGACTGGGCAAAGCTATCCGCTGAAAAAAATAAAACAAGCGGCATAAGCTTGCTGCGCAACACACAGTCATTCACCGGCGACGGCAGTGGCAGCGCAATCGAAAAAGCGGTGTTAGGGCTCGCACCCATGAAGCTGTCTAAAGTGGTGTTCGAAAACGGTGCGCCCTATATCGCCAAGCTACTGAAAGTAGAAAAAACACCTGCAAAAAGCTTTGACGAGGCACGTGCCGAAATATCCAGAAAGCTACTTCCGGCTCGAATAAAAGAAGCGGTGAAAAAAGTTTCGGCTGAAGTCCTCGCGACCGCGGAAGTGAAAATTCTAGAACCCCCCCAGAACTGATAGATCTAGATCTCTATCCGATATCCAAAAAACTGTTCACGGAGATGAGTCTCAAGGCTGAAACTCATCTTGAAAAATCTTAACTGATATATAGCTCTATGTGGCAAAGCGGCTTTGCCATGACTATTACTCCTTCACCGTAGAGGTGATAAACAGGGAAGCTGAAAGCGTTGATGAATACCAGCACTGGATTGTTAGGCCATCTGAAACGGTGGTCGATGCTGCTCGTTGTATTGAGTCTGATAGCTATTAGACCAGCAACAGCCGAAGACGCTCAGCAGGTTCACAACCCCTTAGATCAGCAGCGATCTTTCTCCAGTATCTGGCGGTACGACAGCCCTGGAACGGGATACGCGCGCAGCCGACTGGATTCATCGCAAGCCTGGTCCGCCGGCCGGAACAGCCGATCCCAGTGGCTTGAGATCCCGGTGCAGGCCCATCAGCGCGTGGTCGGCATCATCACCCAGGGTCGGCATCGATCCTCTCAATGGCTCAAAAGCTACCGCCTACAAGCGCGTGTGCTCGGCGGCGGGCTGGTGGATGTACAGCACGGAAAAACATTCACCGCCAATACCGACAGCGACACCAAGGTCAGCCACGCCTTCACCGTGCCCATCGGCACAACCGCTATCAGAATCATGCCGCAAAGCTGGTACCGCCATATATCACTCCGCGCTGCGCTGCTAGTAGAACGAGAAACCGCCGCCGGCGCAGAGCTGCTAGTGAACGGATCATTTGAACAGCACGGTGAGCTCAGTCAAGGCAGCTGGGGCTATTTCGACAGCATAGACGGATGGCGGGCAGAACGGGATCAGATCGAGATCCAGAACAATGCAATCGGCGGGATTTCAGCGCCAGACGGCAGCAAAAAGCTCGAGCTAGACGCCAGTGGAAACAGTGTCGTCTACCAAGACGTAGCGACCGAGCCAGGCCGGCATTATCGCCTTGGTTTCTCCTACAGCCCGCGCATGCGATGGTGGGGCAGCAGCACCAACGGCGCCGAAGTGTGGTGGGGGGATGAGCGCATAGCCACGCTACGTGGCCATCGTCGCGCCTGGCAGCACCTTCGTTTTGAAGTCACCGCCAAAAGTGCAACAACACGCCTCACGCTCAAAGCGACTGGCCGCAGTGACGGCTACGGTGCCCTCATTGATGCGGTCACGGTTCGACCTTGGGCCAACATACAAGACAACGGTTCCTTTGAAACCCACGGCCGCCTAAATCGGCGGCACACAGGCGTTTTCAATGCGATACCTTCCTGGCGCGCCAGCAGCGGGCTGTTGGAGCTACACGCCTACTACAGCGGAGGGATATCCGCAGCGACAGGCAGCACAAAGCTCGAGCTAGATGCCTATCGCAACAGCGTAGTGCAGAGCACCCTGCCAACTCAGCAGGGCCAGCAGTATCGAATTCAATTTGCCTACAGCCCGCGAATCAGCTGGTGGCAGTCAAACACCAACGATGTAGAAGTGTGGTGGGGTGAGCAAAAGCTCGACACCCTGAGCGGCAATCGACGCGCATGGCAATACCAACAGTACACTGTCACTGCCAGTCAATCAGAGACGCAGCTGATCTTCAAAGCCGCCGGTCGCAGCGATGGCCTCGGAGGCTTTATTGATGACGTCTCCGTGTTTCCGATCGCCGACCTCATCAGCAACGGATCTTTTGAAGCTCACCCACCTGTTGCAGCAGATCAAAGCCTTGAATTTCAGACCATACAAGGCTGGAGAGTGCAGGGCGGAACAGCCCTGTTGCACGACGGGGTATCCGGCGGCGGTGCAGCCGCAGACGGGCGCAGTAAAATTCAACTCCCCCTCGATGATACGGCCTTTGTATTCCGCCATCTCGCCCTGCAGCCGGGGCAGCGCTACCGCCTAGAGGTCTCGCACAGTGCCCCCGGCGAGGGCGCCGGAGGCGCAGTCAGCCTTGGGCTCGACGACACACTATTGCTGCACCTTGAGCCCCGCGGTGATCGCTGGTCTGAGCACGCCGTGGAGTTTACCGCGACAAAATCCCTCTCCCTGCTCAGTCTTCGTTCGCTCGGCGCCACAGCTCAGCGGCCGGCGTTGATAGACAGCATCAAGCTCTTCTGCCTAGGTTGCTTAGAAGTGCCGCAGGACCGCGACGGCGACGGCGTGGTCGACGCCGAAGACGCCTTTGCTGATGACCCCTACGAATCCATCGACACTGACGCTGATGGTGTCGGCAACAACGCAGATCTGGACGACGACAACGACGGCTTGTCCGACCTGATCGAAGTAGCCCTCTCGCTCAACCCGCTGCTCAATGACACAGACGGCGATGGCGTGGCCGACGGTGCTGAGGACAGTGACAGCGACGGCATTGCCAATCTACTTGAAATACAACTCGGCCTAGACCCCGTCTCCAGTTTAGATCTCACCACTGACAGTGACGGAGACGGCTTGTTAAACGTCGCCGAAGTGCTGCTGCACGGTACCCACCCGCTCAACGCTGACAGCGACGGCGATGGCCTGCCCGACGGCCATGAGCTCGACATAGGGCTCAGCCCCACAGCGGCAGACAGCGACGCAAACGGCATTGCCGATGCCGATGAAGACCTCGACGGTGACGGCCTCAGCAACGGCCATGAGCTGAGCCTTGGCAGCTCCGCGATCGACACAGACAGCGACGACGACGGCTTGCAAGATGGCCTCGAAGTCCAGCTGGGCCTGGACCCTACAAAACAAGACACTGATGGCAACGGCACAGCCGACGGCCAGGAAGACCACGACGGCGATGGCTTGGCCAATGCGCTAGAGCTGGCGCACGGCCTGAACCCCGCCGACGCCACCGACGCCGCGCAGGACAGCGACGGCGACGGTTTGAGCAACAAATCAGAGCTGCTGATCCACGGCACCAACCCCCGTGATGCCGACAGCGACAACGACGGCCTGTCAGACGGCATTGAAATATCACTGGCACTCAACCCTACCAGCAGCGACAGCGACGGAAACGGCACCCTGGACGCCGACGAAGACAGCGACGGCGATGGCCTCAGCAACGCAGCAGAGCTGGAAGCAGGCACCGCGCCCGGCAACGCCGACTCCGACGCCGACGGCCTTGGTGATGGTCTGGAGATAAGCCTAG
>JAWSVD010000389.1:0-703 GCA_033852095.1 Granulosicoccaceae bacterium
GCATGAGCTTTGAATACAAGGGAATCTGGCCAGTCGTGCCCACCCCGTTCCATGATGACGGCACCGTAGACGAGCCGGGCATGCGCCGTGTGCTCGACTTCACCATCGACTGCGGCGTGGACGGCCTGTGCATCCTCGCCAACTTCTCCGAGCAGTTCCTGATCAGCGACGCCGAGCGCGAATCGCTGACCCGCCTCTGCCTCGAGCACGTCGCCGGCCGCGTGCCCGTGATCGTCACCATCAGCCACTACGCCACACAAATCGCGGTCGAGCGGGCCCAGCTGGCCAAAGACCTCGGCGGCGACATCGTCATGATGATGCCTCCCTACCACGGCAGCCTGCTCAAGGGCTCGGCGCAGGACACCTTCGAGCAATTCGCCGCCGTGGGCAAGGTCGGCATCCCGATCATGGTGCAAGACGCCCCGCTCTCGGGCGTTGACCTGCCGGTGCCGCTGCTGGTCGAGATGGCCCGCGAGATCGAGATGCTCAAACTGTTCAAGATCGAATGCCCGCGCGCCGCCGACAAGCTGCGTGCCCTGATCGCCGCCGGTGGCGACGCCATCGAAGGCCCCTTCGACGGCGAAGAAGCCATCACCCTGCTGGCCGACCTGGACGCCGGCGCCCGTGGCGCGATGACGTCCGCCATGATCCCCGATCAGATCAAACCCGTCATCGATCTCTTCCTCGCCGGTGATCGCGAAGC
>JAWSVD010000043.1:0-6610 GCA_033852095.1 Granulosicoccaceae bacterium
CATCTCCCGCAAACTGGACTGCCCAGCCAACGATAACGAAGGTCATCAGCGCAATCGCGGAGCCAAGACGGTGTGTGCTGATAACAGGCTGAGCAAAGGCAACCGCGTTGTCGATAGACAGAAAAGTCGTCCCGAGCATGGCTGTGAAATGCATACCCGAAATCGACAAGCCCATTATCAGCGCGGCCACAAATCGCTTCCAAGTCCTCTGTACGGTCACTGCTGCCCACAGCGCTACAGTTGAAGCCACGATGGCAACCAGAAGGGAAGCAATCACCCAAACAGATGAATAGGTTGCCAAACAATTTCCGCGGATGGCAGACATGCCTATATAGTGCATACACGCTATACCAAGCCCCATCAGAACGCCCGCTGCCGCAATGCGCTTATTCTGATTATTCGCTGGCAGCACGATGAGCAATGCCACTGCTGTCACCAAAACTGAAGCAAGCCCGGAAACCAGAGTGGTGAAAAAGTCGTAGCGTATTTCCACGGGAAGATTGACAGCGAGCATGGCGAGAAAATGCATGGACCAAATGCTGCCGCCAATGGCGAAAGATGCACCGATCAATAAAAACTCGTGCGACGCCAAGGGGTGCTTTCGAATCTGGGAGATCAGATCAAAGCAACTGTAGGCCCCCACAACAGCCACTACTACTGAAACAACAACAAGAATGGGGTCATAGGTGTATAACATAGCTGTCAGACCCTTCCGCTGCGATTACACCATATTAGTATCCAAATACTCTTAATTCAACATCGACGTGTACAAACCAAATAAGCGTTTGTCAGTTGCACACCTCAAACGGGCTAATCACTGCCCTGGCAAAGCGCTCAAACCAAAATAGTCCCGCATAAAATCCATGCCGGCAGCTTTATTTATCGCTATGTGCGCACGTATAATTCAAGATCGAATCAACTTACTCGAAATCCCCCACTCCGATAACCGAGTGAACGGCATCAGACCATCTAATATTCATGCGATGCAATCCGCAGGCAAGTACTCGAATTTTCGCTGCACTTACGCTCACCTCGCCTACGAACGGTACCTACCGAGATCAGTGTTTACTCATCTATCGTTACCATCAAACCGATCCGGCTAACTGGCGAACAACGGACACGTCGTGCTTGCAATACAAGGCACTTAAGGCCTCATATTTGTAGAATATTTAGTGCCGCTTTATCTGCAATCCACGGCACGGTTGCAATAAATTTACGAACCCAGCTCACTGTTCCTAAAATCAGTATCTTAATCCTAACAGCAACACATCATGTGCAACTCATCGAATTGCAGAGCAGAGCAGAGCAGAGAGTGCCGCGTTGGTGATTGATTTTCCGCTGCAGGCCAATAGAAATCCGCTGACGGCATTGACCCATCGTTGGCCAAACAGACAGAATCAACTCTAACTTCAGGTCTTCCACAAGATCATCAATTGCTGATTCACGACACCTTGCCACCAGCAATTTTTCTTACTGTACCGGCTGCGCATTCTGACACCAGCCCAGGGAAACAACTGCGATGATACGAGTCAAAAACCTGAGCTTTGGCGTCCACGCGGTCTTAAGTGACTTGCCGCCGCTGCTGTTGGTTCAGGGGCTTTTGTCGAGTCGCAATCACTGGCTGCCAAACACAGATGCATTGCGCAGCCGATTTCGGCTCGTCATTGCCGAGCTGCCCGGGCACGGCAGATCCTCAGCATTGATCGATGGTTTGTCTGCGGACAGAGTTTTGCCGCGGGCATCACCTTGCGGCACACAATCCGCCACCCAGAGGCGGTGATCGCGCGGGTCTGGACTAATGGCAATCGCGTGTTAGCAGCAGATCCCGATGCCAGCGATCTCGAGCAATTTGAGGCCCGCAGCCGAGCGCTGGAAGTTGACGGTGTAGAGGCATTGCGCCGCGAGCGTTTTCATCCTCGCCACGGGATAAATTTCCCGCCGCAGCTGCGCGAACAGTTGAGCCGCGATGCCGATGGCTGCGACCTGGCCACGATCGCCGCGCTGATACGCCATTGCCTGCCGCATGCCAATGCGCAGCGCTATTGGCAAAACCAACACGCTAAGCCTGTCGACCAATGGCCGGCTAGAGAGGAAATTCCAGCCGATGCGCCCATTGGCCCAGCAGCTGCTGCCGTCTTTGGAAGTGGTAGATCTCGCGGGCGGGCACGAGATCAACATCGAACAGGCCGATGGGTTCAACCAAGCGCAGATCAGCTTTTGTGATCGACACAGCGGCGGCTAGGAGGCCGGAGATGTCGGAGATTCCGGGTCCGCTGTAACCCGGAAATAGCACAGCGGTACCCGGGCTTGTGCAACAAACAAGCCCCCACGCAAAACCGTAGGGCGGCATTAGCGCAGCGCATCCGCGAAGCTCGCTGCCCCCATGCAAGGTGGCAGATGCGCTGCCTAGCGATGCGGCGACAAGCCCCGCGCCATTGCCCAGTGATGCGACTGGTGGTGCATGCCGCTCGCCATGATGCCCGCAAATCCCAATCCCTTGATCACCGCGCTTTGCTTAGCATCAGCAGAAGTGACTTGTAGGGTCGCGCCTGTAGATGTCTTCTCGGCGACCATTGTCCGGCCAGTCTTGCCATCCATGATGCTCGCGTGCGCCAACACCATCGCCTGGATGGAGGCAATGACCTGGGCATCCTTGCTGCTGACCGTGAACAGCTGGCCGTCCGTGATGGCGGTGCTCTCCACCTTGGCCCGCAGCGTTACCCGGCTCATGTCGATCAAGTGCTGACGCAAAACCTCGATATCGACCCTCTCCCAATCGGTGTTGGCGTCGGCTTCCAGCATCGCCACAATCTCAGCGATGACGGCAAAGGCCGATTGACCCACTTCGCTGGGCTGGGTCGCTGCGGCTGAGCTGCTGCTCATATCGTGGCCCGCCATATCACCGGACATATCATGGCCCGCGTGGACGGACGGCTGCATCGATCCCGCGTTGGCATTGTTGATGGGCAAGCTGCTGTAACCGCTCAGGGCCAGCAGGCCAATGAATAGCGCTGTCTTCATCATAGGGGTGTCTTTATTAAGGATCCGTGGCAGATTGTTGCACAGCGCTCCAAAGCGGAACATGATAGAGATCATGTTGATCCAATTAATGGACCGCTTGGCAGAGTGCGCCAGCGGCAAGCGCACAGTGGACGCCGGACAAATGTTGTTTGTTGCCGGTGATGCGGTGCGCTCTATGTACCTTGTGTTGTCGGGGGAAGTGCAGCTATTGCGGCGCGACAGCAATGGCCGCGAGCTGCTGCTGCAGCGAGCGACCACCGGCAAGGTGTTGGCAGAAGCCTCTCTGTACGCACACAACTACCACTGCCACAGCAGCGCACACGTCAGCAGCGAGTTGTTGGTGGTCGACAAACAGCGCTTTCTCTCTACGCTCTCGGGCCACGAGTCTTTGACCACGCTGTGGGCCGAACATTTGGCTCTTGAGGTACGGACCGCACGCGAACAGACCGCGATACTGGGCCTGCGCACCGTGGCGGAACGCCTCGATGCCTGGCTGGCCGGCCACGGCGATCAGTTGCCCGCGCGTGGCCAGTGGCAGGCGCTGGCGACAGAGATTGGCGTCAGCGCAGAAGCGCTGTACCGCGAGCTGTCCAAACGGCACTAAGCGCCTGCTTCAATACACCGGCACCCCCAAGTGCGAATACACCCCACCAATCTAGGTAGCAAGAAGAGATTTGTATTTTTAGTACAGTTGTTCTATTTTAAATAGAACAACTGTACTTTTAGGGGTTTCAATTGAACAGCCAAAGCGTATTTTTTAACAACACACCCAGTGCGAAACGCCGCTTTTCAAGGGGCTTGATGCGCGCGATCACGGCAGTGGCCGCCACCACGCTGCCGCAACTCAGTGCTCGAGCCGCCAAAAAGTTCTTGGCCAATGCCTACGGCAAACGGCGCGTTTTATTTGAGCAGACAACACCTGTGGCCGAATTCACAGCGCCCACAAAACTGGGCAATGTACAGCTGTATCAGTTCGGCGAGGGAAACAATCATGTGCTTGTCACCCACGGTTGGGCGGACTCCACCCAAGGCATGGAAACAGTGATAAACACCTTGCTTAGCCAGGGCCACTGCGTATGGGCCTTTGATCACATTGGTCACGGCAGGAGCGACGGAAAAACCACGCACCTCTTTGCTTTTATCGACGGTTTGAAATCCACCCTGGACTTTTTAGCCAGCAAAGAAATACAAATCGACGGCATCGTGGCACACTCGATGGGCGGCGTAGCGGTGTTAAACTTAGACCCGAGCGAGCTGGCCAACAAAAAACTGGTGCTGATGGGCCTACCGGTTCGTCTTTTCGAGAGCATGGGCAAATTGATGAACAATTTCGGTATCTCAAAGCGCGTATTGCCCCTGATGCTGCAAGCGGTCTCCACTGAATTCCAACAAGATTGGAATGATCTCAGCCCCGAGAAACACAGAGATAAATTGATGGCAAATGTTCTGTTAATCCACGGTGAGCGCGACCGCCAGGCCCCTGTCGCTGATCTCGAAAATTTCGCCCGAGGCACCGCCGCGAAGACGTTTATATCACCCGAGTTGGGCCACCGGAAACTTCTGATCGACCTTGCCGTGCTGGACGAGCTGTCGGATTTTTTGCATGACAAATAGCAAAGGCGAACGCACCCGCACGGCCATCTTGAACAAAGCGATGGGCTATACCAGCTTACACGGCCTCGGGAACGTGACCATTGGCGAAGTCGCGAAGATCACTGGGCTGTCGAGAACGGGGGTGATTTCGCATTTCAAGAACAAAGAAGACATGCAGCTCGCGATCCTAAATTTCATGGATGAGTGCTTCATAGAGAAAGTGATAATCCGCTCGCGTCACCCTGAACCTCTCCAACGTCTGGAGGGTTTTTTCCGCTGTTGGCAGGAGTGGATACAGGAACTGGAGGACAGCTACGCAGGCGGCAGCTGCCCTTTTATCAAAGCCTTGCTCGAATATCAAGACAGAGAAGACTGCCCCATACAAGCTCAAATTACAGAGCGTCAAATCGGGCTAATGCACTACATCGAAAAACTGGCCGATCGTTGCGTGGACGCCGGAACCTTCGACAATAAGACAAACCCGAAACAGTTTGCGTCCCGGTCCTATAGCTACTATTTGGGTTATAACATCAGTAAAAACCTCTACGGCCGCGACAAGGCCAAAGACCTTTTTTACAGCTCTCTCGACGCATTGATTCTGTCCAGCCGATCCTGAGTAGCGCCGGCAATTCCCGGCCAGATCAACAAACCTTGCGCTAATATTTTCGATCTACTGGATCGCATTCTGAACAAATCACCGCCCCTGCGCTTAGAAACTACGCATTAGTACCTAGTAGACCCTCCCTTGTATTTCACTGAACTATCTTAAGCAGCGCTCGATCCGCGTCGTCACCCTGCCCGATAGGTAGTTGCACATATTTTGCACCTGCGCTCCCGGTGATATTGTCAATTCCGGAATAAGCGATCAGCGCCAACAAATGATTTGACGCTGCTTATAATCCCAAAAGTAAAATACCTCTATCGCAATACGACACTCTGGAGATACACCATGATCAATTCAAAAACAGCAAAGGGCGCCGCGATGGCTCTGGCAGCTGCAGGACTGATGTTGACCGCTAGCCCTACCTTTGCAGGATCAGCTGTAGCCAACGTTCATTGTTACGGCGTGAATACCTGTGCGGGCCACAACGACTGTAAAACTGCCAGCAACGCGTGCAAAGGCCAATCATCCTGCAAGGGTTTAGGCTTTGTCGCGGTTTCTGAAAAAGCTTGCGGCGACATAGGCGGAACAGTCGGCGAGTAATCTAGCCTCGCTAGAATATTTTTCCACCGCTCTGTGAAAGAAAGTACAACTCGCGCCATAAAGGTCTTTGGAGTTTTATAGCGCGAGTATCTTCCTAACAGAACAACACACTGCACACAGCTGTATTATTTTTACTGCTGCAGAGCGTCAGTCTGTACAGTCGCCTTGGTCGTTGGACCTGATCTAGGTGCTTAACCGTGGGGCGCCTCTTGGTCTCAACTCCATCAGCGCTAATCTAGTGCCACGAAGGATCGTGACTCAAGCGATAAGCGGGCCGCGCTTTGATACGTTTGATGTAGGCAGCAAGCTTTTCACTCGGTGATTTCAGCCACTGAAACTGAACTGCAAAATCTAGAAAACCACCGAACACCACGTCAGCTGCAGAGAACTGGGCACCCAATACCCAATCGCTCTCTGGCGTCATGGACTCGACCGTCGTTATGCACCGTTCAAAGTCACCCCACCCTACCGACTGCGGAGAAAACTCGTCTTTTCCAAGCTGTTTAACCGTAAACATCGGCTCAAGCGTCGTGCCGGGAATAAACAGGTAGCGGTAGTAGCGACCACGCAGCTCAGAACCAACAGCTGGGGCGTAGCCTTTTTCCGGGTATCGGTCAGCCAGATAGGCACATATCGCGGCAGTCTCCGTGACAACTACATCACCGTCCACCAGCGCCGGAATCTTCTCCATCGGGTTGATTGCTCTGAATTCCGGCGTGTTGTTCTCACCTGCCGGAAAATCAACCACAATCTGCTCGTGCTCGATCTCCAGTTCCCTGAGCATCCAATCGG
>JAWSVD010000390.1:0-2272 GCA_033852095.1 Granulosicoccaceae bacterium
ATGGTGCCCAGAGACGGAATCGAACCGCCGACACGAGGATTTTCAGTCCTCTGCTCTACCGACTGAGCTATCTGGGCAATTGGACTGTAGTGTTCAGTCCGAAGCAGACTATTAGACACTCTGCGAGTCAGAGTGTCAAGCATCTTGATGAAAAGTTAGTCGCCTGAGGGCGTGAATTGCGTTGGTACGTCGGATCCGCCGCCGAAGAAAAACTTCTCCATTTCTTCTTCAAGAAATTTTCGCGATTTGGGGTCGATGGGTGTCAGACGGTATTCGTTGATCAGCATGGTCTGGTGAGAGATCCATGTTTTCCAGCCCTCTTGGGAGACAGCGTCGAAGATGCGCTGTCCCAGATCGCCTGGGTACGGGGGCTTTTTCAGGCCCTCTGCTTCGCGTCCAAGTTTGATGCAATTGACCATGCGGCTCATGGAGCTGTTTCCTCTAGATAGCTGTTGAGTATGCGTTTCACCGGTGCGGCGAAACCACCCGGTGGTGGCCCGCCTTTATACCAGACCTGTCGATTGTCATCCATCACCATGCCGCGCGAATCGAGCTGCGCCTGCACCGGTGTGATGTCCAGGTGGAAGTGGCTGAAGGTGTGCCTGAAGGTTTTTTGTTGCTGCAGATCGGCCCGCAGCCCCATGTGTCGATGCGCCAACCAATTGCACAGTGCAGCTTTGTCGGCGAACTCGGGCAGGCTCCAGAGGCTGGCCCAAACGCCGCTGGCGGGGCGTTTTTCCAGCAGAATGCTGCCGTCCGGCGCTCTGGCAATCAGCAGAACGACCTGCTTGCTGGGCATGTCTTTGCGCGGTGCGCGCTGTGGGTAGGCGGCCGGGTTGCCCTGGTGGCAGGCGACGCAACTCGATTGAATGGGGCAGATCAGGCACTGGGGCTTGCTGCGAGTGCAGAGGGTTGCACCCAGGTCCATCATCGCCTGAGTGTAGTGGCCAAAGCGGTCGTCCGGGGTGTGGCTCTCGGCCAGTTCCCAAAGTGCTTTTAGGGTGCTGGCCTTGGTGGGTGGGCCCTCCACGGCGTGCGCTCTGGCGAGCACGCGTTTGACGTTGCCGTCCAATATAGCGGCGCGCTTGCCGTAGGCCAGGCTGGCGATGGCGCCCGCGGTCGAGCGGCCTATGCCCGGCAGTGTCTGCAGCTGCAGCAGGTCACTGGGGAAGTCCCCTTCGAAGCGGGTGACCACCTCGCGCGCCGCCTTGTGCAGGTTGCGTGCGCGGCTGTAATAACCGAGGCCTGTCCACTGCGCCAGCACGGCGTCTTGGTCGGCCTTGGCCAGTGACTCGACGTCGGGGAAACGGCTGATGAAATTATCGAAATATCGCAGCACGGTCGACACTTGGGTCTGTTGCAGCATGATTTCAGAGACCCACACCCGGTAGGGTGTGGGGTCGTGTTGCCAGGGCAGGTCTTTACGGCCGTGGGTGTCCCACCAATTCAGTACAGAGTGGGCCAGAGTCGGGGCTTGCGCTGCAGGCCTCAAAACAGTTTCTTGAGGGCATCGCTGGCTTTCTTTTTCAGTCGCTCTTTTTCCTTTTCAGCCTTTTCTATCAAACGCGCTTTTTCCTCGTTGGCCTTGGCTTTCAGTTCGGCTTCTTTGGCGCTGCGCTCCGCGTCCAGCTTGGCTTTGGCCTCTGCCTTCTTGGCGTCAAGTTCGGCTTTGAGCTCGGCTTTTTTGGCGTTCAGTTGGGCTTTTGCCGCGGCGATCTTTTCATCGGCCTGGGCTTTTAGATCCGCCTTTAGCGCGTCTTTCATGCCCTTGCGCACGGTGCCTACAAAGTCATTGGATAGATCAGTGAAGCTGCCCTTGATGCGCAGCGGGATGCGCAGGCCCTTGGCGTCGTCCAGTGCTGTGCCGCCCTGGCCTTCTAAGGTGCCGGTCAGCAGCAGCTTCACGGTGTAGTCAACCATTTCAGCTGGCAGTGCGACCCTGCCTTCGCCGCCCACGCGCAACAGCGGGGAGAGCATTTCCAAGTCAGTGCTCTCGATCACGCCGTTGACGATTTTTGCACTGGCGCCGAGCGCACTGAAATCGGTCTTGCGGGTGGATTCCGCGGGCTCGTCCCCGGAGCTCTTGCCGAGCAGGCTCATCAGCTTGCGGCCTTCGGCGGCGAGGTTGATGCCGTCGATGGCGCCGTCACTGAAGTTGAAGCTGAAATTGCCGCCCAGTGCTTCAGTGAGTTGGCTGACGCTTTCGCCGCTGGTATTGACGTTGAGCGCGATATTGCCTTGGCCGAGCAATTGATTGAAGTCTGCAGCCGCG
>JAWSVD010000391.1:0-15118 GCA_033852095.1 Granulosicoccaceae bacterium
TGGGAAATGAAGACCGAAGAAAAACTCCCCGAAGACTTCTGCCTGCACGCCCTGCCCGACGCCTGTGTGAACATCCTGTTTAACCTGGCCGACACAGAAATCGCCGGCATCACCGCTTTGCGCACCACCTACGAAGTGCTCAACCTGGGCAGAGAATTCCACTACGCCGGCATTCAGATTCTGCCCGGCATGTGGCAGGGCGACCCCGCTGAGACCAGCGACCGTTTTGTTGGCGCACCTTACCGCGGCAATTTACCGCTAGTGCAAACAAACAAAGCACTCTCGCAAGCCGACTACGCAGGCAAACGACTTATTTTCGCCGCGCTCGCGCAGCAACTGAGCGATCGGCGGCTGGTGGAACTCAACCCCGTGACCGCGAAGATACTGTCCCACCTCGACAGCATCCAGACAGTGGCCGACATGGCCGCCGAGACAAACATGTCGCCGCGCCAGCTGCAGCGAACCCTCAAAAAATCAACGGGTTTCTCGCCCCACGATTTCCTGAAGGTGCTGCGACTGCAGCAATCGTTCAAACAGCACTACCTGGACACCTACACGGACCAATCGCACTTTATCCATTCATTCCGCAAAATCACCGGCTACACACCCGCCCAGTACTTCCGTAAGTTTGATGTCTGATATCTACAATACCCACGCCTGAAGCTCGCGCACAATCGGTCACGACTTCAATCCAAAAAGGTAAAAGACATGACACAGAATGCAATCGGATGGTTCGATATCTACGTGAGCGACATGAGCAGAGCAACCGCTTTCTACGAGACAGTGTTTGGCAAAACATTGGAAGTCATCTCAGACCCTACCGATGAAAAAGTGCAGATGAAAGCTTTTCCCACCGATATGACCAGCTACGGCGCGGGCGGCGCACTGGTGCAGCGAGAGGGCTCAAACCCAGGCATCGGCGGCACCACCGTGTATTTCGGCACCGAAGACTGCAGCGCCGAAGAATCACGGGTCAATGATGCCGGCGGCCAAGTAATCCAGCCCAAAATGTCGATCGGAAAATTCGGCTGGATCAGCCTCTGCATGGACCCAGAGGGCAATATGATTGGCCTCAGCTCGATGAAGTAACAGCGCTAGTCTCTCTCGAGCGATCAGGGCTAAGCACCCGGTCGTTCGAGCTGCAGGGACAGGAATAGAGTTCAAAAAATCCCCGCCTCTGTTTTCGCGCTCTACCAGATGGGGATAAAATACTCGATAACAGCATTAGTGGACACTCTTGCCCGAGCAACTATCTGGCAGTACCTTTTTCGCTCAGATATCGCGATGACTCTTTGGGATTGTAATGTTCAATTACCTGCACAATATCTGATAGTTGGATACGAGGGTAATGTTCACGCATGCCTTCAAGCATGACGTCGTCAGGCCACGTCTTTGCTTTTCCCAAAAATGCTGCTGCCTCAAACAACGGCATAGATGTACAGCTGTGAACCCAGACCTCTGTTGATCTTTCAGCGCACCCTTCGCACCAGTAGAACATTGGCCCTATCACTATCTGTTGTTCGCTAAACCTAATAGTCGAAGTTTTCACTCCGCTAACAACCAGAGGAAAAAGTCGAGCTACAACATCAAGTTTCTGCATGGTGATTATTCCGACATTCTTATGATTTCAATCGGCGTACAAAAACAGGCCCTGGCCCAACAATAGAACAACGAGCTCGAGCGTACTCCGAAGAGTGTCTCCATACCGCCCGGACTCAGGCGTCAAGCGCAACACTGTTGATTTGTTCGGCTGATAGCCTGTCCAAGCATGCTTCGGTGTTTCGACATGAGTCGACGCTCTGCCATCTCTGACCCCCTGTCGTAACCCTTCGACAACCGCGATGCGCCTCCCGCATGGGTATGGAAATCTGCGGCAAACACCATATCAAATCGATCAAATGAACGCTCCTAGCCCAGCAGACTCACTGCACTTTAGGTATACAACAGAACTATTTTGCAATAGAATCAATCGGACCTTTGAATAAACATGAGCCCTCTTGTATGGCAAATTCGCTTGAGCAGCTTTCTAAACTTGCTGCATACCAAGATGGTGCGATTACCTCCCAGAGGATCACCCGACCGCTGAAGCGCAACGCAATGAATGGCCGACTGTTAGCGGCATTGCACGACTTTTTTCGCGCAGTGCCCGAAGACTTCAACGCAGTGGCTCTGCGCGGGCTCGTAGCGCACCATCGCTCCAGCCTCAACTTGTCACATCTAATCCGCAGCCTGGAGCAAACACGGAGCCCTTCCCTGCACTGGCAAGGTGTCATGAATTCAATCCGATTTTCTGTATTTGTAGTTGTCTCTGCTTTGACAACTGCAGTAATACGTGGCGGGCTACAGCCAGCCTGCGCTACACAGGTGCGCATCGCCTAGGAAAATCGCGACAGCTAGGGCCGTACAACCCCCCCTGAACTATAGAGAAATTTCTCGCACTTTAAGCACCACACCGGAGGCAACATGCGACACATTTTCAAGAAATCCAAACTTGCATTTTTCTTGGCTGGAATCAGCATTATTGTCGGCACCACCCAAGCACAGGCGGCCGAAACCAGCTTAATACTGCATCAGTTTCTACCCCCAGTGGCTACAGTGCCAAAGCTGATCTTAAAACCTTGGGCGACTCGTGTTGAAGAAGCCAGTGGGGGCACGATAAAAATCAATCATTTCGACGCCATGTCTCTAGGAGGCAGGCCACCGGCATTGATGGATCAAGCACGCGACGGTGTCGCCGACATCATCATGACAGTCGTAGGCTATACCCCCGGGCGTTTCCCCCGCACAGAAGTTTTTGAACTCCCGTTTATGATGACAGACCCCGTAGGCACTTCGCTGGCCTTTTGGGAGATGGTTGAATCCGACTTCCAATCCAATGAATATAAGGACGTCAAAGTTCTGGGCGCATGGGTGCACGGCCCTGGTGTGATACACACCAAGGACGGCGTTGCTAAACTCGAGGACATGAAAGGAAAAAAAATGCGTGGCCCTACCCGGGTGATCAACAACATGTTGACTGAGTTGGGAGCCATCCCAGTAGGCATGCCATTGCCCGCTATCCCTGGATCACTTTCCAAAGGCGTGATCGACGGAACCGTTATTCCCTGGGAAGTCACACCCGCCATTAAATTGAGCGAGCTGGTCAGCAATCACACTGAGTTCAGTGGTGAAGAAGCACTATACACAGCCGCGATTGTATTGGTGATGAACAAGAACAAATACGAATCATTGCCAGAAGAGGCACGTGCAGCCCTAGACAGCGAGTCAGGCGCCAAACTCAGCGGCTTTGCAGCGGAGGTCATGCTAGCTCATGACAAACCCGGTAAAGACATTGCTGAGTCCAAAGGCAATAACATTGTTGTACTCGACAGTGCCGAAGTCGCCCGCTGGAAAAGCGCCTCCAAACCAGTGATAGCCCGCTGGGTAGAGGACATGGATAAACTCGACATTGACGGACAAGCGCTTATAGATGCCGCCAGTGCATCCATCGCGAAACACGCGCAGAACTAGAGCACCACGCCTTCGCACACTGCCTTCAGGAACAGCGCTTTTGATGTGGCAAAATTGAGCTCGTACGGCCGGGATACCTCCCGGCCGGTCAACAAAAACAGTGGCAATGAGGCTGTCAATTTAGGCTACAAGTAAATCGCTGGACAGTGGGAGACCTCTAGCTCTCGGAGTTTAGTTTCCGAGAGTTTCTTAAAAAGGCGTCCCGATGCTGTATAAATTCGCAGCCTCCGGGGTAGCCCCGTTGGTGTCCAGATACGCAACGGGGCGAAGCCCTATTTAGCAAGTCGAAGGCACTGTTCAAAATCACCCAAAGACTCCTTAGAGCCTCAATAATTTCAACGAGCGCGAAAGACCTATTTTCACTGGATCACCTCCGCTATGTATACAACCATCAACAAAGCCACAGAATTTTTAGCTCGATCGCTAGCGCTGCTGGGCGGCTGTGTCTTACTGATACTCATTCTACTCAGCTGCATCAGCATCACGGGCCGCAGCCTCAGCGCACTCGGGCTGGGACCTGTACCGGGTGATTTTGAACTTATCGAAATGGGCATCGCATTTTCAATCTTTTGCTTTCTGCCCTGGTGCCAATTCAACCGCGAGCACGCGCGGGTAGACCTTTTAAAACACCGCATGAGCGAAAAGATCAATCACTCGATCAATACTATCTCCGAGGTGTTGATGCTGCTGCTCTCGCTGTTAATCGCGTGGCGATTGTGGGCCGGCATGCTGGACAAAAAATCTTACACCGAAACCACCTTTATTTTACAGATACCACTGTGGTACGCCTACGCCGCTGCAATGATCGGGGCTGTGGGTTTAGTTTTGACTTGCCTGTTCTGTGTCTATCGCAGCATGTGTCGGTTTAGGAGCACAAGCAGTTGACTAATTTGGAAATCGGGATCTATTCCTTCCCCGTGCTGATACTTTTGATATTTCTGCGTATACCCATTGGACTGGCCATGCTGGTTGTTGGCTTAGGCGGGACCTATGCCGTTATGGGTACAACTGTCATGATAACCGGACAGTTCAAACACCTCGTCTTCGGCACCTTCTCCAGCTATTCACTGTCAATCATTCCGTTATTCTTATTGATGGGCCAATTCGCAACCTTGAGCGGCATGTCGCGCGGCCTCTTCAAAGCCTCTGAAGCATGGCTAGGTCACCGCAAGGGCGGTGTCGCTATGTCTGCGATAGGTGCATGTGCTGGCTTCGGCGCTATCTGCGGCTCATCACTTGCAACCGCTGCCACCATGGGCCAAGTCGCACTGCCCGAACTCAAGCGCTACGGCTATTCCGACAGGCTGGCCACCGGCGCACTCGCGGCAGGCGGAACCTTAGGCATCCTGATCCCACCGTCCGTTATTCTGGTTATCTATGCGATCCTGGCTGAACAGAACATCGCCAAGCTCTTCATCGCGGCGATGATCCCAGGTTTACTCGCCGCTCTTGGGTACATGCTGACCATCGCCATTATCGTGCGCGTGTCGCCCAGCGCTGGCACCACACTTGCCCCCATGCCCTACCCCGAACGGTTCAGGAAACTACTGCAAGTGTGGCCGGTCATTGCCATTTTCAGCCTGGTAGTGGGCGGTATCTACTTGGGGTTTTTCACCCCCACAGAGGCCGCTGCTGTTGGGGCTGCGTGCACGGCGGTAGTTGCCATCATGGCAAAAACGCTCAGCCTGCACAGCATTCGAGAGGCATTTCTCAGCACCGCCAATACAACCGCCATGATTTTCCTGATCATTCTAGGCGCGGGTGTCTACAACAGCTTCTTGGCCCTGACACAGCTACCTCAGAGCTCTGCTATCTGGGTCGCCGCACAAGACATGAGCCCTTGGCTTATATTGTCCGTGGTTTTGTTGTTGTATTTGATCTTTGGCTGCGTGATGGACAGTCTGTCAATGGTACTTTTGACGGTTCCTATTTTCTATCCCATCATGTCTGTCTTAGATTTCGGTCTGCCCGCAGATGATTTTGGCCTGTGGTTCGGAATCTTGGTGCTCATTGTGGTCGAGGTCGGGCTCATTACCCCGCCCGTCGGGATGAACCTCTTTGTCATCAATAAAATGGCCAAAGATGTCCCTATTCGCGAAACATTCTTAGGCGCTCTGCCCTTTGTACTTACAGACATTATCCGGGTGTTCATACTGATGGCATTTCCATCGATAACGCTGGCCTTGGTTTGGTTTATCTATTAGGCAGAACTTAAGAGAGGACAGACTCAGTTGCGGATTGAAAGCGATAATCGACCCTTAATTTCAAGGGTCTGAAAACTGGTACGGACTCGGCTCAACTCTAAATTGACGGTTCGGTGCAAACACCCAGCGATTCAATGCATCAGGCACATCTGCAGTTACGCTTGCAAGACGGAGGGTTCACCGGCATAAAGCTCGTCGATCAATGCCGCGCGATTCAGGCAAACAGCCCGTTGATTGATAGAGCCCTTATCGGTCACTTCGCCCTTGTCCATATCGAGCGCATCCGCCAATACGATCATTCTGCTTATGCGCATCGAAGATCCCGTGGCAAGCGCTGCAAAACGACTCAAAGCGGTTTGCAGCTGCTCCCTCAGAAACTCGATCTGATCTTCCGTTTGATCGGCGAGTGCTACGGTCGGCACCACCAGCGCCCCTAGATACGGCCTGTTTTCCCCGACGACTATCGCATCGCGGATCAAGCCTGCACAATGATTAATCAGCGCTGCACGCAGGCTTCCTACCGCAACCCAGGTACCGGTTGCTAGCTTGAAATTCTCAGCCGTGCGCCCATCAAAAAAGAAGCCACGACTGAGGTTATTGAGATCCGCTGGCCGCAATGCGTCGCCAAGCCTAAAATAGCCCTCCGCATCAAAGGCCAAGGCACTCGCCTCTGCATCGCCATAATACCCAGGCGTTATTGACGGACTCTTGAGCCGCGCCTCAAAGCTATCACCGCTGGGCACCAGCTTGAGTGAGACGCCTTTGGCGGGCACACCAATATTGCCCGCCTGTGTTTGCTGATCGGTGCACATAAGCGTGAACGGGCCTGTCTCAGTCGCGCCTAGCCCTGAAACCAATACAGGCGCTGCATGCGCCGACTGCTGCGCATACCCCAGCAAACCGTCCCAAGTATGCTGGGCCATGCCAGCCCCCGCGTACATCATCATGTCGAGGCGGGCAAAAAACCGCTCTCGCAGCGCTATATCTTGATCAAATTGCGCCAGTAACATATCCCAACCAGTGGGGACATTAAAATACCAAGTCGGTGAAATCTCCCGCAGATTGGCAATGGTTTGTTTTATACCATCGGGCGTCGGCTTACCCTCATCAATGAAGAATGTACCGCCGTTGTATAAAACCATGTTGAACACTTTGTTACCGCCTGCGGTGTGGTTCCACGGACTCCAATCAAGCACAACAGGGGAACGTTTTTCCATGAACCGAAAGCAATCTGCGATCATCGCCTGATTGCTGCAGAGCATTTGCTGTGTATTGATCACGGCCTTGGGAACCCCCGTTGACCCGGAGGTGAACAAATACTTCGCTATTGTGCTTGCACCGAGAAGCTCATAGGCGCAGTGCGCCTCATCAGAACATTCATATTCCAGAAAATCAGTAAACAGCAAGGTCTTTGCATCCGTCGCCTTTTCAACCACTAGCACCTCGCAATCATCGGAGCACACGGCTGTCAGCGCCTGTTGATAACGCGCACCACTTTGCGCAAATATCAACCCTGGTTTGAGCAGCGCCACAATCGCGCGAAGCTTGGCGTGATCTCGCGAAAGCAAGGAATAGGCGGGTGACAAGGGCGCATACGGCACACCCACATACTGCGCTGCCAGGCCCAACAAAGCATGCTCAAGGCTATTTTCCGACAAGATCAACAGCGGCCTGGCGGGGCCCAAACCCTGCGCCAGCAGGGCACTGCCGAGGCGCTGGACACGGCTCAACACATCGGCGTAACTGAGCTCTTCCCACCGCCCCGATGCATCACGCTGGGCAAGGTAGATCTGATCAGCTCGCTCCTTAGCCCAATGATGCAGCCTATCTGGCAGCGCACGTAGGTAATCGGGCAGCTCCCCTCGCTGCTGCATCAAGATACTGCCGTCTTCACGTCGCTCTACGTCAAATTCGGGGGACCAAAAGGCCGTAGATGATTTATCAAGCATGGAACACACCTTTGTTTACGCGGGGCCATGCGAATGGCACCATCGAGTCGGATAATTTCACCGTTGAGCGGGGATTTTTCAACAAAGTGGCGCACAGTTAAAATAGACAGGCGTGTGCCTTGCCGCATGTCACCGATTTAGCAGCGGAGCCTATACAGACCAATTGAGCAACATGTGGAGTACTCGTGACTTGTCGCAAGCGGCCAGTTCCACACGCAACAGCAGCCTCAAAACACCAAGCGCCCCAGATACCCAGCGACGGGTCAATCGCCTATTCGCATGCAGACTCACTGCTGCCGTTGAATGCTCTCTAAAAAAGTAGAGAGTGCACGCTGCTCTTGCTCGCTTATGCCCTCCATCAAGCGCTCTTCATATCGCTGCACTTCCTTAAATGCGCGTTGGTAGAAGGCCAAACCACTCTCCGTCACTCGCAGCGCATAGGCGCGTCTATCCGTCGGAACCTTTTCCCTGCTGATGAACTGTCGCTGCTCCAATTCATCGACGATCACAACCGCACCCGAACGCTCTATGGCCAAGCAACGGGCTACTTCGCTCTGGCTAACACCCGGGTTCTCGACCACCACCGACAAGACGGAAAATGTGCGCTGCGTCAGCTCAAACTCTTCAAGCGTCGCTTTAAATTGCTTGTGCACAACCATAAAGGCACGCTTCAGGTTGTAGCCCACCAGGGACTCAAGCCCACTCAACTGCAAGCCCGATGAGCCTCCGTCACTGGATGAACGAGCTCGGTTTAGCACCTCTGTCTTTTCCGACAACTTTGCCACAATTTGCATTCGACCTGAAATATAGTTCTAATGCAGAACAGTATCGTCAAAGTCTTAGTTTCAATCAACTTGTTTTTCCAAGTTTTGACTCAAACTGAACACCCCGAGCCGCGCCAGTAGCGCTTAGCGGCCAGGAGGCTGGGCGAGGACTGAGCTAAAGAGCCGTAATCCGATCTAAGGAGATAGTATCTGTGAGCAATCACCTGGAAGAAGCACCCGAAGACAACAGCATCACCTTAGAACAGCTCTATGTGGACCCCTACCCCCTCTATAAGAAGCTGCGAGCGGAGAAACCCGTGGTGAGGGTCAAGGCGACCAACCGCACCTTTATTACCCGGGCAGCAGACACCAAAAAGGTCAAGATGACGCCCGAGATCTTCAGCTCTGACGACCCCAACACGCCCATGAAACGCGCATTTCAAGCGCACACACTCATGCGCAAAGATGGAGAAGAGCACCGCTGCGAGCGACAGGCGATGGCGCCCGCTTTTGACCCCCTGGTTATTCGCGACGAATGGATGCCGCTCTATCAGAGCATCGCTGAAGACTATGTCTCAAAATTACCCAGAGGCGAAACCGTCGATTTGTTCTCCGCCTTGGCGGCGCCTTACGCAGCACGCGGACTGGCCCACCTGCTGGGCATAGAACAGGCTGACGATGATGAAATGCAACGCTGGTCACAAGTGCTCATAGATGGCGCAGGTAATTTTGGCTGGCTAGACAAGCCCTTCGCGCTCTGTGATCAAGCCCATCTAGAGATGGATGCGATGATGGAACAACGCGCCGCTGAACTTCGCGCCGCGCCAAACAGCAGCGCCCTGTCCGCGATGGTGAATGCTGAAAACCCCATCCCCTGGACCCAAATCTTAGCCAACATCAAAATAGCGATTGGCGGCGGCATCAACGAGCCTCGAGACGCCCTGTGCACCATCCTATTTGGCCTGCTGGAAAACCCCGAGCAACTCGAAGCAGTAAAAACCAACCAGGATTGGGGTCGCGCATTTGAAGAAGGTGTGCGCTGGGTCGCGCCCATACAAGTCAGCTCGCGTCACGTGGTCGAAGACACCGAGATAGGCGGCTACCGAATTCCCAAGGGCGACACCGTCATGACGATACAAGCATCGGCAAACCGCGATGAGTCCATCTACGCGGACGGCGAACTGTTTCAAGTGTATCGCGACAAAAAACCCCACCAAGCGTTTGGCAACGGACCGCATTTTTGCATGGGCACCCACGTCGCACGCCGCGCCATCGCCGACATCATGCTGCCCTTGCTGTTCGAGCGCTTTCCCAACATGACACTGCCCAGTGCCGTAGCTGTACAATGGCGTGGTTTCGGTTTTCGTGGGCCTTTGAACCTGCCCGTCAAGCTAGCCTAAGCGGCTATGCATGTAAACCGAGCACCGTGGAATGCGTCACTGTCTACGTGAGTGAAATGGACGCAAGCGCATTCTACGAGGCCCACACTGGCAAGGCACTGGGTTAACCCACTCATAATCCCAGCAAATCTCCGCAACAGTTTTCCCCGTGAAATATCTATTGCCGCCGACGACCACGGTTCATGACACGGTAGAACACATGCTCGTACTAAGCCCTGTCTGGTCTAGGCATAGCAGTCGTTTCTTCCAACGTTGACTTGATCAAATATGGCTGACCCTTTTGTCCATTTTTGATAAGTTCACTGTCGAAATTTCACAGGGCTTTGTGCTTCGCGATTGACGTTGAGTTGGAAGATATCGGGTCTGGAATAATGCCCGGTTACATCCAAGGGGCGCCGTGCACTTGAGATTAAGGACAGGTCAATGTCAGCATAGAGTATGCCTTGTTCATTGCGCATGGGCCCTGCCGTCACTTCTCCAGTGGGCGCTATGACCACCGAGTCTCCGGGGTTTACCCATTCGTCGGGATCGGGGTAGAGAGCGTTTGCTTCGTCGATGTCCAGCAACATGTCGCTTCCGCGCAGCAAGCTGCCGCTGCCTACCACCCAGCAGCGAGCCTCTCGGGCGATATGCCGCAAGGTTTCTATCCAGTCATCGCCGCTGTCGTAGGTGGGGGCGAAGTAGATTTCCAACCCTTGCGCGTACAGCGCGTAGCGCGCCAGGGGCATGTAGTTTTCCCAGCAGATCAGGGAACCTATGCGTCCGCAAGGCGTGTCTACTGCCTTTAAGCCCGAACCGTCGCCGAAGCCCCACACCATACGTTCTGGATTGGTCGGCATGAGCTTGCGGTGCCGGTTCTGTATGTGGCCATCGGTGCCGATAGTGACGTAACTGTTATACAGCGTTGTCCGGCTCAGCTTGTTGTCGCGCTCATTCACGCCGCAAAGAATGGTGACGCCGTGTTGGCGTGCGGCGTCGCAGAGGGGCGCGAGATCTCCGCGCTCGATGTCGACGGATTGCTCAAACAGGCGCGCGTGCAGTTTCTCGTTAAGCCCCCAGTCGCCACCGGGTCTGAGCCGCCAGATCCACGCGGGGTACCCCGGCAGGAAGGCTTCCGGAAAGGCGATCAACGCTGCGCCTTGCGATACCGCTTGTTCGACATAGGTGAGGGCTCGCTCCAGTGTTTTTTCGAGATCCAGAAAAGCAGGGGGCGCTTGTACAATGGCTATTTTTTTCATGTCAGGGCTCACGTTAGCGGGGAAACACCGTGTGTAGAGTTCACGGTTTTGTGCCTACGACGAGTAACATCTCACAGGGGCCCGAAAATCCGGCGGGGCTTTGGTACGCCGTGAGCGCTGTCTCGATTTCATCCCACGCGGCCTCCTGTTCGGGCGCTGAGAGTCCGGACAACATCTGATGCAATGCGCCAAATGATTCTTTTTCAAAGCGTAGGCACTCTGCGGCGGAGGCGACGATCACCGGTGCATCGACCTTGATTGTCTCGATGTCGGTTAAGCCCGCTGCAGTAAAACTCTTTTCCAGCACACCATCGGCTCCGAGGCTGAAGGGGCCAGGCTGACCAGGAAGCGGGGGTGGAAGTGCCGCACGGCGGCGAATAATGGCGACGGGCACTGAGAAAAATTGATTTTTGTCCGCGGTGGAATAGACGACTGCGGCGACTTTGCCACCGGGTTTCAGCGCGTGCAGCATGCCCCGGATCGCCCTTTGCTGATCGGGAAAATAGATCAGGCCAACACGTGACACCACCGCATCAAACGATTCGGCCGGCAGATCACCCAGTTGCTCGCCATCCAGTTCTTGCACCTGGACAGTGTCGAAACCTGCTTTTGTTGCGGTGTTGCCCACATAGCTCAGGATGGTCGCAGAGATATCGGTGGCGAGAACATACCCTGCTGGCCCAATACGCTTTGCAATGCTCATGGTTTGACCGCCAGCTCCGGCGGCGACATCCAGCACCCGAGAGCCGCTGACGATACCGGCCTTGTCCAGCATTTGTTCGGTCACCGGTCCCAGCCATTTGGCGAGAAGCGGGTCCCAGTCAGACCATGCTCGGGCCGCCTTGTCCCATTGTTGTTTGGTCGTTTTTTTATACTGAACAGGGTCAAACACGGCTTCTGACGCTGGGGTGCTCATGGCCTTTGTCCTTCTTTTTGGGAGGATTTCAGTATTGGCCAATGGCATCGGATTTGTGGCGAAATCCCGACGAGTAATACACTAAGACAAAACGAAGATGCAATAAATCAATGAGATACAGTTGGATCGGTGGCTAGCAGAGTCAGCGTGCCAGGCCTAACTGGGCGAGAGCTGAGCTGAGAAACTGCCGTTGTTTTTGATCACTCATCGGGTAGGTATCAAGCCAAGCGCGTGCGTTGAAGTTGGCTTGAAGCGATAATATCTCAGCGGCCTCCCATGCCGCGTCCTCAGTGGCACCGATTGATGCCAGGGCGATGGCCAGGTAAATGCGCGCCTCCAGATTCACGGGATTGCGCAGCAGCGCCTCGCGCAGATTGATCAGCGCCTGCTCCCAATCCCGCTCAAAGACATAGGCGCGGCCGAGCAGTAGAAAATACAGGTTACCCGCCTCCGGGTTCAAGCGAATCGCAGTGCGCAACAGTTCAGGGCTCAGTTCCGGCTGACCGACGTAGGTATAAATCCCCCCCAGCAGCGCATACGCGTCGGCAAAGGAGTGATCGATTGTTATCGCTTTTTGCAATAATTCAATGGCGCTTTGATGCTGCTTGTTTTGCACGCTGACGTAGGCCAGTACCCAATATATCTCCGGCACTTCCGGGTCAATCTGCAGCGCGGTTTGCGCCATCGCACGGGCTTGTTTTAGCGCCTGCTGGCCATCCTCATGCCATTGATTCCTGTAGTCCGCGCTGTAACTCAGGGCTAAGCCTGCGTAGGCTCTGGCGAATGAGGGGTCCAATGCAACCGCGCGTTGATAGTAGTGGCGCGCGCGTTCATTTTCGGACTTAAGCCGCATCAACAACAGAGACTGCGCCTGCAGAAAATACTCGTAAGCCTGGATGTTCTGAGTATAGGGCTGCGACAAGCGACGTTGCTCTGCCTCGCTGATGCGGATAGAGAGACTGGACGCGATCTCTGTACTGATCTCCTCCTGAATCAGAAACAAATCCTTGAAAGAGCGTTGAAAACGTTCAGACCAGAGCTGGCGCCCCGAGGCGAGTTCTCTGAGGTGGACATTAATACGAATTTGATCTTCCCAGCGCTGCACCTCTCCTGACACCGCGTAGCCGGTTAATGCCTTTGTGCTTGAGCCGGTGTTTTGGCCCATCACCGAACGCGCACTGACGACCCAGAGCGCCGAGAGTTTGGACAGGTCAGTGATCAAATCGTGGGTCAGGCCAGCGGCCAGATACGCCTGGGCGGTGTCTTTGGCCAATAACGAAAAGGGTTCGACCGTCAGGGTGGGAATAGCGTTTTGCTGTGGGTCTATTCGGCTGGCAGGCTGCATGGTGCTACTTGTGGGTGAACCCGTCATTACAAAGATGACGCACGCGATGAGCAGCACTATCGCGACAACGATTGCGCTGCGCCACCTGAATCCTGGTCCGAGTTTGGCGGGGCTATCAACGCCGTTTGAACGCACCACGATGTCAGTGTGCAGTTTGTACCCGCGCTTTGTCACCGTCTGGATATACTTCGATTGTTTTGCCGTCTCTCCAAATGCCTTGCGCAGTTTGATGACCACCTGGGTCAGCGTATCGTCCGAAACGATGAGGCCAGGCCACAGCGCATCAAATATCTCATCACGAGAAAGAGTGTCACCGGGCGACGCCGCCAGCAATACCAGGAGCGACATGACCTTCGGCTCCAGCTGCACTATCAAGCCCTCGTGGCTCAATTCATTGCTGGCCGGATGAACGTGGTAATCCCCCACAAAAAAACTGTCTTGCCTGTCCTGGTGCAATGTATCTCCCGGAGTTCAGGGTGCCACTACCACGACCTGCGTGGTGATGCCCCCTCAGCGTGTATTACCGTGATATGCACAGACGAGTTGTCGCCTACAAATAACGCGGACTGTGGCGCTATGCGGTTGACCACATGGATTGCACATCAGCGCTTAGGCTCGCACCCGTGCGCTGCACCGTCAAGGGATTCACCGATCTAAGGCGTTGCTAAGCGGCTGAGAGGCTCAGGGGCCTGGGCAAGCCTTTACCAGCTTGCGCTGCACCACCGGCTCACTACGCCCTTGCCGCTTTGCCTATAGCTACATGCGCAATACCCGCTACGCCGGCCAAAGCAGAAAACAGGCTCAGCGCGACTCAGACGGCCAACCGCGGGAGAACGACTGGCCGTAGCGGTCCTCTCTAGCACTCCAGCCGAAATGCCAAGACCAGCACACAGATTTCGGATCATGTTCAGGGCCAGCCTTCTTTTCCCATCGAGAGCCGAAAAATCTTTCGAACCCGACCCTATGACCAGTGCAGCCCAGCCCCTGCTACATATAATCGCCTTCAAGCTCTCCACTCGATGAGCCCTTAAACTGCTGAATGCCGTCTACGATTTCGTAAAAATCCGATTTTTCTTCAACAAAGATATGCCCGATCGTCTTTAAGTCAGTCGGACTGTCAAGAGAACCCGCGATAATGCCAAGTGCCTTGTGTTCAATCTGATCCCAAAACAATCCCGAGCCGCATTCTCGACAAAACCCTCTTCGCGCTACTTCCGATATTTTGTACCAACTGAGGCCGTCATCTCTTGTAATAGTAACCTTAGATTTAAGGGCTTTAGAATGGGATCCAAAATTACCGTTAAGCTTCGTGCACTGACTGCAGTGGCAATTGACCACGCCCCTTAGCCTACCTTTTACCTCATACCGCACAGCACCACAAAAACAACCACCAGAAGTCTTTTTAGATTCTTCGCCAGTCATGATAATTCTCCAGTAGTAGCTAAGGCTTCGTGAAGCGGCACCAGCCGCCCAGGCAAAAAACAGCAATTCGCTTGCACCATCCAGTCGCCCTGTCACACCGCTGCAGCACGGCTGCGTATATTATTATGCCCTTAGCAGTGCCTGTCTTTATTAATGCTCCGCAATTCCAGATGCAGGCTGACTTGGATTCATATAACTATCAATCTACCGCCATGTAGTTCTTCATCCACCCCAAGACCAAATCTGCCGCAAGATCATCGAAGGGCATCTCCATGAAGTCGTCGCTGGGGTCTTTGTTGCGCCAAGAAAATTGGTAGCTGATCGAATCCGGTTGATCATCATGCAGTATAAGGAGAATCCGCTTCTGATT
>JAWSVD010000392.1:0-1720 GCA_033852095.1 Granulosicoccaceae bacterium
CCGTATGACAAGCTGAAGTCAAGCGTCTGCTCAGGCTCAATGGTCGCGGAAGAAACCTGTTTGTTCAATACGACGCCTGGGGTTGCTTGAATGTTGGTCAGCCAATTACTGAAGCTACACGCTTCGCGGGGAAGGCAGCCAAAACCGTTTCCCGCACCGGTGTATTCGGGCAAAGGGATAAGGTTGTTGCTCGAGGTGGCGATTGCGCTTGTCAGTATTTGTGTGGAGCCCGGCGTACTCAATGCAACAGCAGCAGAGTACTCGAGAGTGGGCAGGTTTGCGGAGGCGTGCCCAATGGTGGCTTTGCGCACTTGCTGATTGCTGAGAATCCAGCGACATGCTCTATAACCCGCGGCAAGGCTGCCAGCAGCTTCGCCATCTGCGGCGGGGAACAGCGCTACCGGAAGGCCCGTGCTGCTGCAGACCGGATCTGGCATGCTTGCACCGCCAAACGTAGTGCTGTTTGGTTGGTAGTTGAGGTGTGGGGGCGTCACATCCCAGACCACTGTGTCGGATTGGTGTGTGCTGCCGGAGGTGCTCAGGTTAACCGTGAGCGCGTAGTCGATAACGGCTCCAGCACCGGCGAGCGATCCGCTGGGCAGGTGGCTGGCCGATACTTTGGCGATCCGGGCGTATTCCGTCTGAAAAATTCGCACAGCGTCAGATGATTTGCCGAGGCCTGTGCTGAAGAGCGCTGGTTCGTTGGTCTGCCACAGCATCTGGTGCACTGCCATCGAGCCTACAGTAGTGTCTCCGGCGGCGAATACGCCCCCAGGATCAGTGCCGCCAGGGTTGTCCATGCCGCTGTAAGCGTAGTCAGATCGTGCTTGCTGTGGGATGTATACCAGTAGCCTGCTGCCGGCGGGGTAGCTGTCGTAACTGCCGCGGACGTGCGTCACGCGCTGCAGTGCATCGCTGCCCTCGGCTGCCTGCAGGGCGTCGATGCTGTCGTACCAGATCGCGTCTGTGTCACTGCAGCCAGTGTCTGATTGCTGTGACCCTGCTGTGGCGGGGCGTGCGTACTCGGAGTCATGGGTGTTGTAGCTGCTCCAGGGGGTGCTGACCCCGAGTTGCCATGTGACCGGGAACTCGGGTCCGGACAAGTGACGGACAAAAACACCCGTGGCGGGGTCTTTTATATTCGATGTCGACGAGGTATAGGCTGGGTCTCGCGTATCGAAAAGGCTTAAGCGTGTATTGTCGATGCGATCGCAGATGTAGCCAGCAGGTAGCGCACCGGTGCCGCGATTTGAGGCAGATAGGCGAGCCGCCAGAACTTGGTTGGGGGCCACTTGGTTGACATGACTGTCACCCGTAATAACAGGATCTCGGACGCTGTAGTCGAGTCCAAAGGGGTTGCTCCACACGGGGGGGGAATGAATTTGATACAGGCCACCCGCCGTTCTGCGTCTTGCACCGGTGATGAGTTGGTTGTCGCTGCCGTTGGGCTCGGTGTTCGTTTGGCCTGTGATGGATGTTCCCACCAGTGCAGCATCTAGGGTCATAAATTCGGTGGTATTGAGGCTGATGTCTGAATCCGGCACCCAGATCAGCGCGCTTTTATTGGCGACCCACCATTCGTTTGTGGCGTCGTCTTCATTGGCAGGGTTTACTAAATCCTCCGCAGCCGAGTTACGGCCCCGTTTGCTGGGCCAGTGCAGTAGTGAAAAGTCGGTGTCCACTGTCGACATGACCGCTATTTGCGAGGCGGGGTTGGTTG
>JAWSVD010000393.1:0-2949 GCA_033852095.1 Granulosicoccaceae bacterium
CAGAAAATGCTTGCCTTTGGCACGGGCTATCAAGGTCATGCCCAGCTGTTGTGCCAGCTGCAAGCCCATCTGCGTGATGCCGGACCGCGACAATATCGCGGGTATGCCCATAAAGGCCGCCTTCATCACCATCTCGGAGGTCAGGCGCCCGGTGGTGTAGAAGATCTTGTCATCGCCACAGAGGCCCTCTAACCACATGTGGCCGGCGATTGCGTCGGCGGCGTTGTGCCGCCCCACGTCCTCCACGTGGATCAGCATCTGTGTGCCGCAGCACAGGGCGCAGCCGTGCACCGCGCCTGCGGTTTTGTAGACGGCGTTGTGCTCGCTGATGTTTTTGATCAGGGTGTAGATATCCGCCTGGCTCAGTGAGGCTTTGGCCAGTTTTGTTTCAGCCAGCTCATCGAGGGTGCTGGCGAATATGGTGCCCTGGCCGCAGCCGCTGGTGACGATGCGCTTGAACAGCTTGTCGCGCCAATCCTTCACCACGCGGTCGCTGTGGGTCTCGATCATCACCAGCTGCTTGTCCCAATCCACCTGCACCGACTTCACCACGCTGATGTCCTCGATCAGGCGCTGGTTATAGATGTAACCCAGCGCCAATTCTTCGGGGCGGGTGCCCAGCGTCATCAGGGTCACGATCTCCCGGTCTTCCAGGTGAATGGTCAGCGCCAGTTCGCCGGGGATGGAAACATCCACCGTGTCGCCGTATTCGTTGACGGCGGCCACGGCGTGGGTTGGCTGGCGTCCCGCCTTGCTGAGCAGGGGGCGGTGGCAGGGCTGGTTCATGGCTGTGGGCTCATGTGTGGAGGCTGAAGTTCTGATCGAGGGAGGCGCGCTCGGTGAGCAGCGTGTTCTCGATGCTGTCGGGCAGGGCGTAGCCTATGGCCATGCCGCAGACCACGAGATGCTCTTCCGGCAGATCGATCGCTCGGCGAATGGCCTGGTGATAGCCACACCACGCTGCCTGCGGGCAAGTGTGCAAGCCCTGCTCGCGCGCGAGCAGCATGATGTTCTGCAGGAACATGCCGTAGTCCAGCCAGCTGCCCACGTTCATGTCGCGGTGGATGGTAAAAACAAAGGCCGCAGGGGCGTCGAAAAATTGGAAGTTCCGGCGGTGCTGCGCCGCCATTTTATCGCGGTCTTTTCTGCCGATGCCGAGCAGTTCGTACAGGCCCCAGCCCACGGCGCGCCGGCGCGCTAGGTAGGGTTCCTCAAAGACATCGGGGTAATATTTGCTCTCTTCCTCAAAGGGCACACCTGCATCATAGTCCTGCTGCACTGCCGCGATCACCGCTTTCAGGCTGTCGCCCAGTAGCAGATGGCTGTGCCAGGGCTGTATGTTGGTGCCGCTGGGGGCGCGAGCGGCGCGGCTGATCATGTCTTGCAATAGCGGCGCTGCAACAGGCGTGTCTTGAAAGGCCCTGACTGAGCGGCGACTCTCGATGGCGGCTGAAACACTGGCGCTTGCGGATGTGTCTAGTGGGCTCTGTGGCATATGGCTTCCTGTGACCTCCTGGGGTTTAGTTGTTTTGGCGGCAATTACCAAGCGGCTTGGTAGATGGCGAGTGCGTCCGCTTGCTGCACCGGCCGCGGGTTGTTGATCAGCAGCCGTTGCTGCAGCATGGCGTCCTCGGCGAGGGTGGGCAAGATGTCCCGCGGGATATCCATGTCACGCAGCCGCGTGGCCACGCCGAGCTCCTTGCTCAGGTCCAAGAAATAATCCACCAGTTGTGCGCTCAGCTGCGCGTCATCGCCGGCTTGATAGCAGTCGCCGAGGATGTGCGGCGCGAGCTCGGCGTACCAATGGGCGGCGGCGGGGGTATTGAAGCGCATCACTTCCGGCAGCACCAGCGCGTTACTCAGGCCGTGCGGTATGTGGTATCGGCCACCGAGCGGGTAGGCCAGGGCGTGCACCGCCGCTACCGGCGCATTGGCAAAAGCCTGGCCCGCAAGGCAAGCGCCCAACAACATCGCCTGGCGCGCTTCGAGATTGTCCCCCTGCTGTGCCGCTGTGCGTATGTTGGCGCACAGCAGTTGTAGTGCCTGGCGGGCGAGCATGTCGCTGTAGAGGTTCTTGCGATGCACGCTGGTGTAGGCCTCGATGGCGTGCACCATCGCGTCGATACCAGTGGCCGCCGTGATGTGTTGTGGCAAGCCCAGGGTGAGCTCCGCGTCAAGCAGGGCGATGTCCGGCAGCAACTTGGCCGAGACCACGCCCATCTTGGTGTGTTCGCCGGTGGTGACGATGGCCACGGGCGTAACTTCCGAGCCGGTGCCCGCGGTGGTGGGCACCAGCACCAGGGGCAGGCGCTGCCCTATGACTTGCTCCACGCCGTAGATGTTGGCGAGCGTCTCCCCCGAGCGGGCCATTAAGGCAACCAGTTTTGCTGTATCCAATGATGAGCCGCCGCCGAAGCCGATGATGCCGTCCGCGCCGCAGGCCAGGGCGGCCGCCAGAGCTGATTCCACCACTGCTTCGGGCGGGTCCGCGACAATCTCAGTGAAACACTCAAAGGGGAGCTGAGCCTGCTGCAGGGCCGCTTCCAGTTGCTCCAGTAATCCGGCGGAGACGATGCCGGCGTCGGTGACCACCAACGCCTTGCTGATGCCCGCCGACTGGCACAATTGCCCCAGTTGTTGCAGCGCACCCGTCTCGCAGACGATGCGCTGGCAGGTATTAAAGACAAAGTTGTGCATGCGGGGCTCCGACAACAAAATTGAGACAGTGATATTGACAACAAAAAACACTCTGTGATCAGTGTACATACTTTGTCGCTTGTCATCAGCAGCTCACTGGGCGCTTCACCAGACGCTCGTACGGCGACAAGAACGTGAATCATTGAGAGGGATCTGGGCCTACTGCTCTGGAGTTGCAATTTGCGCGATTATCCCTGGCGGATCCCTTGTGTCCTTATCTGTCGAGAAGTGGCGACGGCAACCTGCAGCTAG
>JAWSVD010000044.1:0-17564 GCA_033852095.1 Granulosicoccaceae bacterium
TGTGCTGAAATCCTTAGCGTCATCGGATGCTGTGGTTGTCAGTGTTCGAGCTGAAGGTGATTTTATATTCGTCGTGGGTGACGAGCTGTTCGATTTTGTGAATGCCGTTAAGGACATTGAATACGATCGTAGAGGCGGAAAAATCGCTATGCGCTCTCTCGGTGATTTTCGAGTCTCCCCGAGTGGCATCGTAGTCAAGATGCAGGAGTTCTCAACTGATGGTAAGTACATTTATGGCAATATTGGGCGGGAAATAGGTGGTTTTTTTACAAGCCACGGCGGCATTCGTAGCGAAATTATTAAGGGATCAAAGTGGTTTCTCGCGTACTTCTAGTGTTCTCCGCATTACGCTTTGCTTCATGACGAGCTACGGGTTGGTAGCACTGTGGAGGTCGTGGTCTGGATGGAGCCCCAGCGGTATCCGGGTTTGCGCAGCAAACTTAACCTCGCGCCATACACCGAGCCCAAGTCGTGCTCGGTGACTAATTGTGAGGCATGCCGCCGATCCGCATGCGGCTTATTGGCCCTGCTGGGCGAGGGTGTTTTATGTGGGTGAGGCTTCAGCCTTACAGGCGGTGGCCCCGATGCCCTTTGTCGCCAGGCGGCGAGTCACTTTTTAGGTGCCCAAAAAGTAAGCAAAAAGGCGCGCCCGCGTCTTCGTTTTGAAGCTTGCTCCGCGGCGCTTCCCGCATTGCGCTTCGCTCCATGACGGGCTACAGGTGCGGTGATACCGGGCGGGCTGCCGCGGTGTTGGATCTGGTGTAGCCCGGAAATAGCTGAGCGGTATCCGGGTTTGCGCAGCAAACATGATTGCTCGCACCGCGCACCGATGCCAAGCAGAGATTGCAGGATTCGTTGCGGGCATGCCGCCGATGCGCCTGCGGCTTATCAGCCCTACAAAGGGAGTTGCCGGCGTGAAGTGTGGCGAAATAAATCATCGCTGTTTGCGATTTCTAAAATGGGCTGCTGATTGGGATTTTGTAAAAATTTGTCAAATATTCGAACTATCTCTCAGCCATTGGATCAGTTTAAAGGTTGGGCTCCTGTGTATTGCCACGCACTGGTGGCAGCTCTGGACGTGCAGATTCCACACTACACAAGTCCGGCAAACTGTGTTTTTGATCTATCGAATCCATTGAGGAGAAAGCCATGAGTTCACTAACAGTAGACGTACCTGTTGGGCATGAGATTCCGCAAGAAGCATTTGATTGGTACGATGAGTACGCACACGGTGACATCGATCGACGCACATTTCTGGCGCGACTGGCCGCGATCGGCTTGACCGCCGCTGCGGTTGCAGGGGCCTTGGTGCCCGATTATGCGCTGGCAGAACAAGTGTCGTTCAATGACTCAGACATCAAGGCACAATTTGTAGAGTACCCCTCGCCGGGGGCTTTCGGCACTGGCCGGGGCTATTGGGTTGTGCCGCAGCCGCTGCCAGCAGATGCGCCCGCGGTGCTGGTAGTGCACGAGAACCGCGGGCTGAACCCCTATATCAAAGATGTTGCACGGCGTTTAGCCAAACAGGGTTTTGTGGCCTTTGCCCCGGATATTTTGCACTCGCTCGGCGGGTACCCCGGCAACGACGACGAGGGTAGGTCGATGCAGAAATCCCTCGACCGCGCGACGGTGGAGCGTGATTTTATTAACGCGGCACGGTTTCTCAAGGGGCATGAGCAGACGGGTGACAAGCTCGGTGTTGTCGGCTTTTGTTTTGGCGGATATATTTCAAACATGTTGGCGGCTCGTGAGCCATCACTGATCGACGCGGCTGTGCCTTTTTATGGCACCCCGGCAAAAGCTGAATTTATCGCTGATATTAGGGCGCCCTTGATGCTGCAATTTGCAGGGCTGGATAAGCGCGTCAATGGCTCGTGGCCGGATTATGAGGCTCAACTGAAAACAATGGGCGCGAACTATCAGGCCTTTATCTACGAGGGGGTCAACCATGGCTTTCACAATGATTCCACCGCCCGTTACAGTGAGGAAGATGCCGAGCTTGCCTGGGGCAGAACCTTGGGGTTTTTCAAAGAACATTTAAGCTAAGCGCATGGCATTACCGACCTGAGGGGCAGGGGGTATTGGCGAAAAAGTCGCAGCATGCTTGAGTCGTGTTCGGCGGGCGGGACTTGGAAATTGCGCTTGAGGGTGGTCCTGCACTGCGCGACTGATGCGGAAGAGGATCTGGACGTTGAGCTGGTGTGGGATGTTAGTACATCCGCTGCACTTGGAGGAAAACCCGGTAAGTGAGTGTCACTTACCGGGTATCGCTAACACGCTTTGGTCGTTCAGCGCTCGTTCGTGTTACTGGCCAACAGGCACAGGGCGTGTATTTTCAGCATCAATAGTTGCGGGGCCAAATCCCGCGACATAGCTGTAGTTTTGACGGCGCCATACACCGTCTTTCCTCCAAAGGAACCTCACCCAAATGGTCTTGCCGTAGTCTGCTGGAGCCCACCCGCCGATATAGAAGCTGCGTTTGTCGGAGAGAATGTTGCCGGAATAGGTCCAGGCAGCCGATCCTTTAGTTGGGCCGGCATAGACACGGTAACGGTCGCTGGTAGCGTTCGGGCCTGCGTCAGTCCAATTGACATGAATACCTTCACCCAGTGCTGCACCAGGTGCTGGATCAGTCAAATAGGGGCCGTTGTCGTTGTTACGGGAGCGGTAAGTGACGTCGTTGTAGTTCCAGTCCACGCCGTTATTAGTGCTGTACCATAATCGTACATACACTGTGCGTCCGTCCGAGGGAATACCTGTCACGTAGTCCTCTAGATCAGTGCCCAGATCGCCGCTGTTGAAGTGATTGCGACCACCTAGTCCGGAGCCTGCGTAGAGCCAGTAATTGGTGACTGTGAGACCATTACTTTTCCACTTAATAAATTCTGAAGTCCCCGACGTTGAGTAGCTTCCGGTGATAATAGACCCTGGTAGTGGTGCGTATACCGCGGGTTCTCCGCCTGAAGCCGCCACACAGGTTGTCTGCTCGCTTTTCAGTAAGCCATCTATTTTGCTGTACAGGGTCAGATAGAGATTGCTGCCATCTACAGGAAGGTTAGTCACGTGGTGGCGAGTGTCATTTGCAGCGTCGCCACGCAATATTGCAGAGCTGTACAGATCACTGGTACCTGAGGTTGTGCCAATGAACAGATCTCGCTCAGTGCTATCAAAGCCGTTGTTGTTGAATATGAACGTGTGGTTCGCACCAGTGATATTGCCGCATTCGGCAAAGGGGTGCTGGAAATCCAAGTTGAAGTCCACGACGTATTCACCGCCGTTGCCCCAGTTGTCAAAACCCGTTGTCCAGGAGGAGTCAGGTGATGTTGGGTAGACTTTAAATAGATATTCCCCGCCGTCTAAAGAGCCGGTGTAGTCCAGCTTGTTGGTGTTTGGGCGCAGTGGACTAAAAGTGCTGGAGCTGACACTGGCAATACTAAAGCCGGGGTAGGGATGGGCGTGGAGGCCCAAGTTGAAACTCAGGTTGGAAGCTCGCGCTTCACCGATGGGGCTGTTCATTGTGTCTGCACCAGCCCTCGGTGTAATTTTGAGGTCTATGTCGCCGCCTGCTGGTGGGACCGTGAAGAAAAAGGCGTCACCGTCATCTGATAATCCATCGAGAGGTGCAAATCCTGGAACACCTTTTGGGACGACCTTGTGCATGGCATAGTAATTATCAGTCAATCCGAGCTGGTTATCGCCGGCCCCTGTATTCCAGCCTTCCAAGTCAGGCGATACGTTTAGTTTGCCTGCAATGACAGCGAAGTCATCTTGGAAGTTATTGGCGCCTGGGTAGTCACCTTTGCTCCATTGCACATATTGTTTTCCAAAAGGTGCGCCCATGATGGGGCCCCACACGCCGTGGCCGGAGTAGTAGCTGGGGTTTGCGCTGCCACCGTCGTGCCCGAGTCCCATTTGGTGTCCCGCCTCGTGCGAGTGCGTCATGCCCGTCGAGCCTATGGAGCTGTTAAATGTCCAGCCCGTTTGGTAGAGAATATTGCCGCCGTATTGACCCACATAGGCGACGCCTCCACAAGATCCGCATATGCCCTGAGAGTCTCTTGTGGCGTTCGTGGTGGAAATGATGCGTGATTTGTTCGCGTTACTGGCCGCAGTAAACACAGATGTCTTGGTTGTGACATTAATGTCGAAGGGCGCATAGTCTTCAGTAGCCTCAAGCCAGGCATGGTAGATTTCATACCGCTCTGTATCATTGAAGCTCGCGCTCGCGTCTTGGGTGTAGGCGTCATAGGTGATGGTTGGATTGCCTGAGGTACTATTCCACGCTGAGCCTGTCAGCGTGCCACCCCACGGGTCTATGTAGAGTATTTTGGTTGCGCCCGGTTTGCTCTGCAGGTTTTGAATTGTTGAAAGCGACGGGATATTTGCAGGATCGAGAAATAGGGGGATTTCGCTGGGACTGTTTTCAACGGGGTAGCTTGTACAGACATACTGGTTGGCATCTTCTTCAATCAGTACGCCGGTGCCAAGTGAATCCAAGGCGCTGCGGTGAAATGTCTGATTGATAAGATCAGTAACGGTGATACCAACAATGCCGTTGTTATATATGTGCAGCTCGACAGAGCCTCCGCCCTCGAGTGACACAAGTCTGTTGGACGTTGTTTCGAGCATGGTGTTCGAATTGAGCGGATCTCCGCTGTGCTCCGACGTGATAATACCGTTGGCAGTGCTGCCATCAGGCAGCGGCACACTGACGTGTGTACCGATGGGGTAGGCGTCAATATCGGTGGAAGCAAAGCTCACTCTGGGCTGGCCGGAGCTGCCAGACGCCGCTGTCATCGAATAAAGTAACTCTTGGGAAAATCCCGTGTTACTGGTCATCAGGCTGGCGAGAAGAACGGTTTTCACAAACAATTTTTGCTTGGACCCAAAGTGTAGTTTGTCCTTTATACGTCGATAATCCATGGTGTCTCCTGCTAGGATTTTATTGCCGCTGGAAAGTATAGAGCTCTAACAGCCAGAGATTTAACGTGTGTTGAGCGGCTGCTGAAAGCGTCGTCATTTACTAGGGCGTAGTAAAATGCGATTAATTCAGTGTTACGAAAAGTAGTATCTATGAATCAAGGCGAAAAAGGTAGATATAATTCAATTTTTGATAATTATAAATGTCACTGACTAATTATTTGGATTCGCTGTGAAGTTTTCTAATTTTAAGAATTGTTAGGGAGTCCTTGATAAACCAAGGCTTTTGCTGCTTAGATGCTGCATGATTTACAGCAATAGTGACTGCGGGCCGAGTACGAATTCAGTTATCATAAGTCCGCTTGTATTGCAGGCACGGCCCTAAATTCCGATTGCAGCGGCGGCAAGTGTTTCAGTTATGTTGCATATACGGATTCGGAATGGCAAAAATCTTAGAGCGCATTCACCCGCGTGAATGTTGGGATTGACCTAGTTTTCGGCGTGGGTTGCTCGGCGCTTCAACTTGGCCACGACATATCGAAACGAGGAATTTCTCTTGCGGTGTTGACTGCCAAAATAATTGATGGTTTCAGCAAATAAGGCGCGAGAGTTGAGCCACAACTTGTGGTCCGGGTATCAGCCCGTCAGTGTCGTGGGTGGGGGAACTCGATCTTGGGTTATGTCGCCGATGCATGGCCTGAAGAGCGTTGTCGCCTCGGTGATTTCGGGTGAGGTGTCGCCAAATCGTTGCGCAGTGGTATCCGGGTTGCGAAGCAACTTGATCTCAGGTCATGCACCAAGCTTAAGCCGTATTTGGCGATTGCTGCGGGCATGCCGCCGATGCACCTGGGGCTTATTGGCCTTAGGGGGGGGCTGGTCTAATACACGGAGCAAAAATCAATCATACAAATCCCCAAAAAACGCTTGATGGGTCAAATGCAAACGGGTATCAAACTCGAGCTGATGGTAGTCCGGCTCCATGTGTTGGCAGAGTTTGTAGAAGGCTTTGTTGTGGTCTTTTTCTTTGAGATGGGCCAGCTCGTGCACGCAGATCATGCGCAGCAGCGGCAGTGGCATTTTCTTGAAAGCTGAGCCGATGCGGATTTCGACTTTGGATTTCAGCTTGCTGCCGTGCACGCGTGAAATTTGCGTGTGCAGCCCCAGCGCCTGGTTGATCACATGGATTTTGTCGTCGTAGACAACCTTGCTCAGAGGTGAAGACTTCTTGATGTAGGTGTTTTTCAAGTCCAGCACATAGTCGTACAGGGCTTTGTTGGATGCCAGAGCGTGCGGCTCTGGGTAGCGTTTTATCAATACCTCGCCCAAGCGTTTCTGCGCCACGAGCTGCTCCACTTGAGATAACACGTTGGGGCCGTAGCCATTGAGGTATTGTTTGATATCCGGCATGGCGCTGTCGTCAGGGGTAGTTGGAAAGAGCAGGCGGGGGGTCCATCAAGTGGCGCGCCCAGTTCTCGGTGATGGCATGCGGACTCAAGGATCGAAGATTCGCCTCTCAGCCCAGCATTTGCCCAGCCTATCGCTTGCGAACGTAGTTCAGAATGGAGACCGGGACAACTTTGCGCACCGGAAAACCTTCGATCTCTTTTCTGGCGATCAGGTTGTTGAGTGTGCTTTCAATGGCGCAGAGGTTCTTGAAATCCGCCAGTGCAACAAATGAGATGGCTTCGCCCGGTGTGCCGGCACGGCCTGTTCGGCCAATGCGGTGGATGTATTCCTCTGGCTTGAAGGGTAGGTCGTAGTTGACCACGCGGCTCAAATTGCCGATATCGATGCCGCGCGCAGCGACTCCTGTAGCGACCAAATATTTCAACTTGCCCGATTTGAAATCAGCCAGTACTTTCTCCCGCATCGCCTGGCTTCTGTCCCCGTGAATCGAGTCTGCCTCAATGCCACGCTTGGCCAGCTGGCTGACCAGCTTGGCGGCGCCGTGTTTCTTTTCGATAAAGATGAGCGCCTGATCCCAGACTTGTTCCTTGATCAAGTGGCTGAGCAGCGCTGATTTGGTGTCTTTGTCCACGGTGATCAACCATTGATTAATGCCGGGGGCTGCTTTCTTGGTGGGGGTGACTGATATCTCAACCGCTTTCTCGCTCGCGCTGCATTCAGAAAAGTCAGCGACGAGGTCCCGCACTTCGTCGTTCATGGTCGCCGAGAACAGCAAATTCTGACGCGCGGTTGGCAGGCGCTCAATGATCTTGTCGATGTCACGGCCAAAACCCATGTCCAGCATGCGGTCGGCTTCGTCGATCACCAGAACTTCGAGCTCATCGAAAAACAGCGCGCGTTGATAAGACAGATCGAGCAGCCGCCCTGGGGTGGCGACGAGGATGTCGATGCCTTGGCTGAGGCGCTGCATCTGAGGCTCCGCATCCACACCGCCGTAGACGACCAATGAGCTCAGGCCTAAATGTTTGCCGTAGGCTGCGACATTGGCCTCGACCTGCACCGCCAGCTCGCGGGTGGGCGCTAAGATCAGTGCGCGTATGCTCTTGCCGCGCAGCTCACGGCGATCTTTGTTGAACCTCTCCAGGATGGGCAGCACAAAAGCCGCTGTTTTCCCGGTGCCGGTCTGGGCCGTCGCAATGAGGTCGCGGCCCGACAGGACCACCGGGATCGCTTGCTTTTGAATGGGGGTAGGCGTTGTATAGCCCAGACCTTCAATCGCTTTTAGGAGGGGATCACACAATCCAAGTTTTACAAAGGGCATAGAGTCTCAGGCAGGCAGTCAGCAAGGGGAGGCAGGCAGTATATCAGTGGGGGTACTCGCTATGGCTCTGACAATGCTTGGCAGCTGTCACCGGCTGTGGTCCCGCATCTGATACCATCAGCTATCGAACGCGGTGCCCACATCCTCGGACAGCTGCACCGGGTGTTGCGACATCTCACTTCTGAAATTCTCATCTATCCGAGCAAGACCTTGCTGCCACACATCAAACCTCCTTACGCACTTCCCGAACATGAAGCCCAAAGGCTCTTCCATGGCCGCGGCGGTGCTTGGCCGGGTCTTGAGCACATTGTCGTGGATTGGCTGCCGCCCATTATATTGGTGACACTCTACGCCGAGATCAGCGGCGAAGATCAGCAGCGCATCAGCGAGCGGTTGCTCACTGATAATCCCGCCTGCGAGACGCTGTTGTTTCAACAGCGCTACCTGCGCGGTGGCCCGATAGTGGTGCAGCAGGGCGAGATGCCCGAGATGCACGTGGTTGAGGAGGCCGGACTGAAGTACCAGATGTCTCTGGGCCGTAACCGCAACACGGGATTGTTTCTGGATATCCGGCACGGCCGAGAGTGGCTGCGCGAGCGTGCCCATGGCAAGCGGGTCTTGAACCTCTTCGCCTACACCTGTGGTTTCTCTGTAGGCGCTATCGACGGGGGAGCCGCTGCGGTGATGAACGTGGATATGAGCAGCCCGGCGCTTACCGTTGGTCGTAAGAACCATCAGCTCAACGCGCAAAACACGGCAAAGGTTCGTTTCGACAAGCTGGACATATTTCGTTCTTTTGGCCGACTCAAACGTGCAGGGCCTTTCGACTTACTCGTGTGTGATCCACCGACACTGCAAGATGGTAGCGTGGACATTGAACGGGATTACTGCAAGATCATCCGTCGGCTCGATCAGTTCATGGCGCGGGAGTGCGAGCTGTTGATGTGTTTAAACGCGCCGTTGCTGGGGGAGGGTTTTCTCATCGATGCGATGCGCAGCGACGCCCCCGATTTTGAATTTGTAGAAAGGCTGCCGCTTCCCGGAGCATTTGTAGAAACCAAAAACGGCGGCCTCAAAGCCCTGCATTTTCGACGTCGGTGTTAGGTCAGTACTTAGTTGGTCAGAGGGTTCATTGTCACGGTTTACCGACTGTACTTAGTGCTCAAGCGGATTCCTGGTTCTGCTGAATTGGCTGTGCGTTCACGGTTTTAAATACGGCTTTTATGACCGGCAGGATGTCGAACTTTCTAAAGGCATGTGCAGGCCGCAGTACTGTATGTGTAGGTACTGCGCGCGAATATTGTACAATTAATCGTGTAGCCCGCGGTTGTAATAATGATCGGATTTTGGCCCTGATCGGCACATGACGTGCCTGATAATTGTCCATGAAAATAGACACAGCGCTCAGTGCACAAACGATTTCTTCAGGTACAAGGGCTGTTGCTGCGCAAGAGCAGTCCGTCTCATTTGGCGCTGTGATGGTGGCGGCAAACAATGCCGCCATGACGGGGCAGCAGGCGGATGAATTTTCCGCTTTGCGTGATGGCTTTGCAGAGTGGCAGGGTGGACTCGACAGGGTTCACCCTTTGAATCGTCCGCGTTTTGAGGCTGTCGAATCCGAGGCCGATCCCTTCTTGAGCATCATGGAAAAAGCTGTGCAGGAGGGCGGCTATTCAGACCCCATTGCTTTTGTGCAAGGGCTCTCGGACGAGGAGCTGGAGACGCTGCGTGTGATGCATTCTTTTGCGGCGCCGATCAGTGCTGGTGGGCTTTCGGAAGAAGGTGCACTGAATCTACTGCTGCCGATGAACCAGCGTAAAGACATCGACAACGACGGTTTTTTGGACCTGGGGCATTCCGTCAGCTGGACCTTCCCACCGCCCAATGCGCCGCAATCCGTGCACGAGGCCTGGGCCGAAACAACTGAAGGCATGTCTGACAGGGACAGGCTGATGGCAGAGGGCATGTTTTTGCCCTCGATGATCAGGCTGAATGATTCTGGCGGGGTGTCTGAGGTAGAACGCTCTAAAGCGAACAATCCCTACGCCAAAGCCGGCTTCTCTTTTACCGAGTTCGTTGAGCAGCGACTCGACGCGCTGGAGTATTTCAAACACCTGATTGATGACAAACAGTATGAAAGCCAGAAATCTACCCTGTCGACATTTCTGGAAGAGCTGCAATCTGTTTAGTTACTCTGATGGTGTGATTTTTTGCATTTTGTAAGATACAGCCAGCCCTACTATGCAGCAGATGGCTGACAATCCGAAAAAAAATAAAGAGTCGGACCTAGTTCCTCCCTCAAGAACTATCGTACGGAAGCCCCCACTCAACATTTTTGGGCCAAAAGTAGGGATGATGAAAATTGCTGCTGTCATGGCTGTGGCAATTGCCAAGGCGAAGGCGTAGTTGCGGGTGCGCATGAGCCTGAAATAGGTATTCATTTTCTTCATAAGGATTTCAGGCTGCTTCCGTGTGTGGTGAATTCAGCCACAGGTCGCTTCGTGTCAAGGCGATCTTCCTCAGCAGGCTCATTTCGAAAGGATCTGCCGAACGTTGCAGGGTTTATACCGTTGTCGAGAAATCAACATCGACTGAATAACGGAAAATTGTTCCTATTGTTCCTATTGTTCCTATTGTTCCTATTGTCCTGTGGAACAGTCGTTTTTAGTGCCTGTTTCCAGGTGATCCGCTACATCGATCGAGTTGCCCGATCATTTCGCCTTGAGCGACAGCTGTGTCTCCGGGTCAAACAAGTGCAGCTGCGCTGGCTTGATCGACAGCTGGATAGAATCCCCCACACTGAAAGATGATTTGCCTTTGAGAGCCAGTGACAGTTCAGCTTTATTGCCTGCGCTTAAATAGGTCTGTGAACCGGTGGTCTCCACCGCAGTGACGGGTAGCGGGAAGCTGTCAGGGTGGTCGCCCAGCTCGATGTGCTCTGGCCTGAAACCCACAGTGACTTTTCGGTTTGGTTCCACGGCGAAAGGGGTCTTGAGAACCGGTGATCCCTCCAGCACCAGCGCCACACTTTGGCCATCATTGCCCACGGTGCCGGCGACCAGATTCATGGCGGGTGAGCCGATGAACCCAGCGACAAACACCGAGGCGGGGTTGTCGTACAGGCCCATTGGCGAGTCCTGCTGCTCTATCACCCCATCGCGCATTACCACCACGTGATCGGCCATGGTCATGGCTTCGATTTGATCATGAGTGACGTACACCGTGGTGGCCTTCAAGCGTTCGTGCAGGGCGCGTATCTCCTTGCGCATGTGCACGCGCAGGGCCGCATCTAAGTTTGATAGCGGCTCGTCAAACAAGAACACTTTCGGGTCTCGGATGATGGCGCGGCCCATGGCGACCCGCTGGCGCTGTCCGCCGGAGAGCTCCTTGGGATAGCGCGTCAGCAGATCGCTCAGGCCAGTGGTTTTGGCGATCTCGGTGGCGGCCCGTTCGGCATCAATTTTGGGCACCTTCTTGATGCGCAATGAATAGGTGAGGTTTTGCATCACGGTCATGTGTGGGTAGAGTGCGTAGGACTGAAACACCATGGCCACGTCGCGTTTGCGCGGTGGCATGCCGATCACACTCTCGCCAGCAATTTTCATCTCGCCATCGGTTATTTTCTCCAGCCCGGCCAGTGAACGCAGCAGGGTGGATTTGCCGCAGCCCGAGGGGCCGACCAGGGCGACAAAGGTGCCGGGGGGCACGGCGAGCTCGATGTTTTTCAGCACGTGGATGGTGCCGTAGTGTTTGTTGATGCTGTTCAATTCAATTTGCAGGGGAGTGTTCATTTCAGGGCTCCTGATGTCAAGCCTGACACGATGCGTTGTTGCAGCAAGACAAAGGCGGCGAGGATCGGCGTGACGTAGATAGAGGCGTAGGCCATGATGTTGTTCCACTCGACGGTGTTGGGCCCCATGAAAGAGTTGAGGCCAACGGAGGCGGGCTGCAGATTGACGTCTTGGATGATGGACTTGCTGTAGACGAACTCACCGAAGGCCTGCATGAAGATCAATATCGCCGCCACCAGCACGCCATTGCGGGCCAGCGGGATGACGATATAGAGAAAGGCGCCGACACGGGAGTTGCCTTCCACAAGGGCCGCTTCCTCTAGCTCCAGGGGCACGGACATAAACGTCGCGCGCACCAGGATGACGTAGAAGGGCATGGATTTGGCCGTGATGGCGAGCATGACCGCTAGGCGGGGGTAGTCCAGCAGCCCGACCTGGGAGAAGCCCACAAACAGCGGGGTGATCATCAAGGAGGCGGGCAGTACTTGTAACATCAGTACCAGGAACAGGGCGATGTCGATCCAGATGTTGCGGTAGCGCGCCAGCACGTAGGAACACCCGGTGCCCAGGGCTGCGGTCAAGACCATGGTGCCGCTCGCGATGACGAGGGAATTCCAGATGTAGCGGCCCATGTTGCGGCTTTCCCAGACGTGGCTGAAGACCGCCCACTGTGCTTCTTCAGGCGTAAAGCTGGGTGGGCTGGCGAATATCTCCGAGCCGGTTTTCAAACTGGTGACGTACATCCAGTAAAGCGGGAACAGGTACACCGCGGCCAGGGCCAGGGCTGTGATGCAGAGGGTGTATTGCAGGCGGATAGACATCAGCTGCGTACCTCGCTCTTGGTGGATCGCACGTAGAAGGTGGCGGCGACCATGACGAATATGATCATGATGGTTGAAATGGTCGATCCCTTGGCGAAGTCGTACTGGCGGAAGGAGAGCTCCCAAGCCCAGTACTGCGCCACGTTGGACGAGTTGGCCGGGCCGCCACTGGTGATGGAGGCAAAGAGATCGAACTGCTGCAGGGTGAAGATAAGCCCGAGCGAGATTACGGCGCCCATGGTAGAGCGCATCATCGGCAGGGTGATGGTCCAGAAGCGTTGCATCGCGTTGGCGCCGTCGAGCTCGGCCGCTTCGTAGAGATCACCGGGTATGGCTGCCAGCCCAACGGATAACAAGATCATGTTGAAGGCAGTACCGAGCCAAATGTTGGTGATGATCACGGCCCAGAGCGAGTAGTCGATGTCGCTGCGCCAGAAGATGTTCTCATCGATCAACCCCACGCTGTTGAGTATGTAGTTGAGCACGCCGAAATCCCCGGCGAGTATCCAATTCCAGATGGCGCCGACTACCAGCCCGGGCATGACCCAGGAGACCAGAAACAGCCCGCGGATGTAGGTAGAACCGATGAAGCGCAGACTGAGGAACATGGCCAGTGCAAAGCCGAGCACGAACTGTCCTGCGATGGAGCAGAAAACAAAGACAACCGTGTTCCACATGATGGGCAGAAATTCGGGCTGAGCGAAGAGGTCTCGGTAATTGTCCAGGCCGACGAAGGGGCGGATGATCTGCCCGAGGCTGAAGAGGTCGACTTCTTGGAAGCTCATCAGCACGTTGTAGACAAGCGGCAGGCCGGAGAACAGCAGCAAGAAGATCAGGGGAACGCCGATCAGCAGGATGTCGAAGCCCCGTCCGTCCAAAATACTAGAAATGATGCGGCGCATGAGTACTCCCAGAGCGGTGACTTGGCATGGTCAATACAAGCCCGATGAACGAGGGCGAATGGATCAAACGTATCGCTTCCTTCAGCGCCAGCCTGAAGGGCAGCACAATAAAACGACAAAACAGGGCGGGGTGGCTGCTGCGTATAACTCGGTGCTTGATGCCGAATGGCTCAGAGTGAGCCATCCGGGTGGTCAAGTTTACTTGAGTGTTGCTTCTATTTTGGCTTGCGCCTGATCCAATGCCTCTTTAGAGCTCAGCTTGCCGGTGAGCGCCAACTGGATGGCGTCTTGGATGGCCTTGGATATCTTGGGCCACTCGGGGTGTGGACCACGTGCGCGGGCGTATCCCAGCTGTTCTTTGAAAACGACCAGTGCAGCGTCTTTGGCGGCGTTGCCCGTGGCGGGCAGCTCGATATCTGAACGAGCGGGAAGCTGGCCGAACTCGGGGAACAGGCGGTCATCTTGGCTGGCGAAATATTCGATAGCGGCGAAAGCTTGCTCTGGGTGCTTGGAGTTGTTGAATATCGCCCAATTGAAGTCACCCATGGCCGATGCGCGCTCCGCGCCCACCTCAGGCACAGGCAGCAGCGCGACACGCCACTCAAACTTCGCTTCGTCGATCATGCGGTTCAGCTCCCACGGGCCGGATATCACCATCGCCGCGTTGCCCGCGTTGAAGGTACCGGTGGAATCCCACTGGCCGCGGGTCAGGGTGTCTGGGGATGCGAGCTTTTGATCGAGCAGGCTCTTCCAGATGTCGAGGGCTTGCACGGCGCCGTCAGTGTTGATCTGCTCGTAGCCACCGCCGCCCATCTGTGCCCAGGGCAGAAACTGAAAAGTGCCTTCTTCGCTGGCTTTGGCCGAGAAGGCCAGGCCGTAGACGTTGTTGTCCGGGTCGTTCAGCGTTTGCGCCATTGTCACCAGTTCGTCCCAAGTCGCGGGTGGGGCGTCAGGATCGAGGCCCTTGGCTTTGAACATGTCAACGTTGTAGTAGAGCGCAATAGTATTGGTGGCCTTGGGCACGCCGTAGTAGCGATCATCCCAGGTGACGGAATTGAGCGGGCCGGGGAAATAGCTGTCGGTGTTGATGGTGTCGGATGCCGCGAGCTGATCGGTGATGTCCAGAAAGGCACCGCGCGCCGCGAACAGGGCGTGCTCTGGGTTGTCTACTGCGATGATATCGGGGGCATGCCCAGTGGCAAAGGCGCGCATGGATTCAGACACCACATCATCAAACTGAATGAGTCGATAATCGATCTTAATGCCGTTGTCCATGTCGCTGAACTCTTGCGCTAACTTGTGCGCAGGCTGGCCGTCCTTGTCCAGTGACCACACCGTGATGGTGACATCTTCCGCCATCGCGTTGGACCCGAGCGCAGTGAGCGCCGTGAGAGCAAATCCTAATAGGTGTTTTTTATTTTTCATGGTTTTTCTCCTCCAAAGCCTGTCTTTTTTAGTTATCTGTCAGTGTTGGATCGCCGCCGCCGTAGGTGGATACATCGCTGATAAAGCTCCCCCCACGGCATTGTTTGAGATAGTTGAGTGCGTGTACCTGACCTGTCATTTCCAGCGCGTCGCGGTACACGGGGTCGTGCCAGCCTTCGATGTCGATGGCGCCCTCGTAGCCGACCAAACGAAGCTCCGAGATGATGTCTGTCCAGTTGCTGTCGCCAAAACCCGGCGTGCGCATAAATGCAAAAGGGTGCTTGCCGAAGACGCCGTGCTCGCGGATCACGTCGTGGCGGATGGTGGCATCTTTGCCGTGCACGTGGAATATCTTCTCGCCCCATTTGCGAATTTGCGGCGCGGGATCAATCAGGTACACCAGCTGGTGGCAGGGCTCCCATTCGAGGCCGAGGTTGTCCGCGGGCACCGCGTCGAACATCAGCTCCCAGGCGTCGGGGTTGTGGGCGATGTTCCAATCACCCGTCTGCCAGTTGCCGTCCATCGCGCAGTTTTCAAAGGCGATCTTGATGCCCTTGTCCGCGGCGCGCTTTGACAGCTCGGACCACACTTTTTTGAATCGATCTAAGCTGTCGGGAATGGGCTTGCCGCGCACGCGACCGGTAAAGCCTGCTACGCAGGTGGCGCCAAAATGATGTGCGTTGTCGATACACTGTTCCCACCCGGCCAGCGTCTCGAGGTCCAGCTGCTCGCCTTCCAGCGGATTGCCGAACATGCCCAGGGTGGACATGGTGATGTCGCGGTCGCCGATGGCGTCGCGGCAGCGTTTGCCCAGCTCTTCCAGGTTTTGGCCACGGGTCGATTGCCAAAAGAAGGGCTCGAAACTCTCAAAGCCGTGATCGGCAATTTGGGCGATACGCGCGGCGGCATCGTCGTTATCGTTGCACGAGACCATGGTGCCTATGCGAATGTTATTTGCCGAATCTTTCATACAGCTCTCGTGGTGGGGTTAATGGAAATGCGGCGGCCTTGTTTTGCGCTGTCGATGGCAGCAAAAACCATGGCGATGGATTTTATGTTGTCGGCGCTGTCCGTTTCGGGTCGGTGCTTGTTTGCGACCGCGTGCAAGAAGTCGGCGATAACACTGGCGTGTTCTTGCGCCTTGTGGCTCGCAGCCAAGGGCGGCACCGTGATCTCAACCGTGTCGCGCAGGAAGCTTGTATCGCCGCTCGGGGTGTGGGCGATAAGCGTGTTCTCACCGTCCCATAACAAGGTGCCGTTGCTGCCGGTGATGCGCCAGGTAGAATCCCAAGCGGTGTTCGCACCCTCTGCACACCAGCTGCCTCGGTAGCTAAATACAACCCCGCCGGTCATCTCGAAGGTGGCGAAGGCGGAGCTGCCGTGCGCATACCAAGAGCCCTGAGGGTTGCTCTCGTGGCAATAAACCGCCTCGGGCTCTTGGCCCGAGAGAAAGCGGGCGCCGTCGAAGGTGTGGATGGCCATGTCGAGCAGCAGCACGTGATCCATCTGATCGCGGAAACCGCCGAAACGCGCGCCGATGAAAAAATCCGCGTGTAAGCCTGTGATCTCGCCGATCGCGCCACTGGCCAAAAACGCCTGCGCTCGACGAATGCCTTCCTTGTAGCGTCGGTTCTGGGTGATCACGTACAGCAGGTCTTTGTCGTCGGCCAGGGCGGCCAGCTGTTGCGCGTCCTGAAGGGTAGGGGCCATGGGTTTCTCGGCCAGCACATGCAAGCCGGCATTCAAAGCCTGACGCACCACGGTGGGCCGGGCCTGCGGGGTGGTGACGTCGAACACGGCATCAGGGCGGTGGGTATCAATGCTGTGTTGCAAGTTGTCGCTGAGCGGTGTGTCAGTCAGGTCGAACTTGGCCGCGAGCTGGGTGGCGGCTTCGATCTGGGTATCAACCAAACCGACCAACTCCAGTTTCCCAGCCAGCAGTGGGCTGCGCAGTATGGCGGTCAACCAACCTTCGGCCATCGCCCCACAGCCTACTAATACAACCCGCATGCAAAGCTCCTGTGTGGATCGGCGCCGCAGGGCTTAGCCCGCAATGCCATGAAAAACCATCGGTGTGCTGTGTCCACAGAGTTGAGCTAACAGCGCACTGTTCCGTAAACGTTTACGAAGTGTAGAATGCTAGTCTCGGCGCTGTCAACGGAAAACTGTAAACGTTTACGGTAAAGCCGCTATCCAGTAAGCTCTGTGTGCGGTGCGCGGCGCGTACCCTCACTTAAACGAAGGCAGACATGACGGGAATTCGTGATTTAGCGCGGCATCTGGATATTTCCATCGGGACGGTCTCTCGGGCGCTCAACGGCAAGCCCGACGTCAGCCCCAAAACACGGCAGCTGGTGTTGGACGCTGCTGCAGAGTTCGGCTACGAGCCAAATTTTGCCGGCCGCTCACTGCGGCAGGGGTCGAGCAACGTGGTGGGTTTTATGTTGGCCACTGACAGCGACGCGATGATGCAGGGGGATCTGTTTTTTGTGCGTGTCTTTGATGGCATGCAATCAGTGCTGTGCAAACATGACCTGGATCTGGTGGCCCTGTTGGTGCCCTCCAGTGAGGATGCCGAGAGCTACCTGCGCCGCACCGTTGCGCGTCAATCCTACGATGCGCTGGTACTGTCTTCCACGCTCCGCAGCGATGCCCGAATTGATTTCCTCGCACAAAAGAACATCCCCTTTGTGACCTTAGGGCGGTCTCTCACTGACGGCGGCCAGCCATGGCTCGATCTCGATTTTGAGGGCATGGTGCAGACCAGCATTGCAAGGCTGGTGGAAAAAGGGCACAAGGACATCGCCATCGCGCTGCCTGAGGGCGAGGTGAACTTGGGGTACCTTATGTTGGAATCCTATCAGCGTGCTATAGAGCATCACGGCTTGACTCTACGCTCAGAGCTCATTTTGACGGCGCGCCCCGGTGACGCTGGCGGGCACGATCTGGCCGCTACCGTATGCCAGATGGCAAGCCC
>JAWSVD010000394.1:0-4751 GCA_033852095.1 Granulosicoccaceae bacterium
AGCCACCCGATGTCCCTGAACAGCAGGTACTGCGGGATGCGCGTGACCACATTGGGCAGTAGCAGCGTTGCAATTACGGTTGTGAAAATGAGCTTCTTGTAGGGGAAATCAAAGCGCGCAAAACCGTAGGCAACCAAAGTACAAGAGATGGCCGTACCGATCATTTTCGGCACGATGATCCACATTGAATTGAGGAAGAAGCGCGCGAAGGTGTATGGCGTAGAGGTCTTCCAGCCGGCGATATAACCCTCGAGTGTGGGGTTATTCGGCCAAAACGAGGGACTGGAAAAAATCTCTGAATTGGTTTTGAAGGAAGCGCCCACCAACCAGATCAGCGGGTAGATCATCAACAGCCCCACAAAGGTCAGCAGTCCGTAGCGTAAGGTGGCCGATATGCGCGCTTTTCGCTGCTCTTCCAGCATCGCAGGTGTCACTTCGATGTGGTGCATCACAGCTGCATTTTTAGCAGAATTTGAATTTGTCATTGTCTCAGCTCCTCTTGTCGCCGGCGTAATAGACCCACTTCTTGGAGGACCAGAAAGCGACAAGTGTCAGCACCATGATGATCACGAACAGCACCCAGGCAATCGCCGAGGCGTAACCCATGTCGAAGCTCTTGAAGGCCTTGTCGTAGATGTACAGAGGCAGCAGGTAGGTTGATTTAAGCGGCCCGCCCTCGGTGATGATGTAGGGGCCGTTAAACTCTTGAAAAGCCTGCACTGTCTGCATGATGAGATTGAAAAAGATGACCGGCGTGATGAGCGGGATGGTGATGAACCTGAACATGTCCCACTTGCCCGCCCCGTCGATCGCCGCCGCTTCGTAGAGTGAATTATCGACTGACTGCAGCGCGGCGAGAAAGATCACCATGGCCGATCCGAACTGCCAGCAGCGCAGCAAGGTAATGGTGAACAGGGCGTTGTCCGGGTCACCAAACCAGTTGACCGAATCCAGACCGATGCCGACCAGCAACATGTTGACAAGGCCGGTGTCGGCAAACAAGTAACGCCACAACACCGCGATGGCGATCGAGCCGCCGAGGATTGAAGGCACATAGAAGGCTGTTCTAAAGAAGCCGATGGCTTTCAGGCGGTAGTTGAGAATGACCGCGATGAACAGCGCGAAAGCCAACTTCAGTGGCACGGTGGCAAGCACGTAGAGCATGGTCACGCTCAGGGACTTATCAAATGTCCTGTCGCGGGTGAACAGCTTTTCGTAATTCTTTGTCCCTATCCATTCCGGACTGGACATCAAGTTGTAGTCGGTAAAACTCAAGTACAGGGATGCCACAAAGGGGAACCCAGTGAACAGCAAGAGCCCAACGACATAGGGCGCTACATACAGTAGGCCCAAATATTTACTGTCTCCACCCACGTGGGATGCCTCCGTTGATCAGTTAAAAAAACCGCGAATTCCATCACGTCACGCCGCCTGCCTGTGGGAGCACCGCCCTTGCAGCCACGACAACGGTGTTGCAAGAAAGGCAAAAAGCGTCAATAAATCCACATACGATAAAATACATAGAGTGACCACTCATCATCTTCAGCGAGCGGTGCTTAAAACGGAAGCTGTACAAATCCATCCCGTTTATCTGCAGGAAACCCGACAAATCGACCAAAACATCGAGACACCTCCGTGCTGCATGCAGTATATTGACAGGAAGAGCGGGATGGAATGAAGACAACTGGATAATAAAATGGACAAAAACGAACATTCATTTCTGTCAACTTTGCCGGCGAACGCCTTGTCGCTGAAATTGGCCCGCTCCCCGATCAGAATGCGACACTCAAAAACCTGGAAAATCAACAAGTTAAACCCAGATCACGACCTGGTGATCTGCCTCACAGGCTCGGCGAGCTATCAGATAGACGGCCAAGAAATCCGCATTGAGGCCGGCGACGCCATGCTTATCCCCAGCTTCAGGCGGTTCCGCGGGCGGCACAGCGGACAGGACGAGCTCTACACCGGCATCGCCCAGCATTTCTCGCTGGAGCTGTTTGGCCGGGGTGACATCATCAGCAAAATGCAGCTTGAGCCCCTGGTTCGTCTGCGCAACTGGGAGATGCTGCGGCCACTGGTGCAGCACTACCGCGACAGCAATTCACAGAGCATGACCAACCTCATCACCCACCATCAATTCATGGTGCTGCTGTTGGCGTATCTGGACCAAGCGCTGGTAGGCTGGCTCACGGAAAAAGACGAAGTACAGAGCGAAGATCACATCTCACTGCAGATCATGCTGGTGAGCTCTGAACTGAGCGCCGACCCGCAGGGCAATGACACGCTGCAGCAAATACTGGATGCGGTCCCCTACAACAAGGATTATTTTCGCCGCGCATTCCGCGACAGAATCGGCATGACACCGCGGAAGTTCAGGGAGCTCAAACGCATGGAGTTTGCGGTCCACCGCCTCGGTGCGGGCCTGACCGTGAAGCAGGTAGCGGCGGAGTTGGGCTACACGGACCCGTATTTTTTCAGCCGCCTGTTCAAACAGTACATCGGCACCAGCCCCTCCAAATACCGGCACAAGCCGCACGAACTCGCCGAAGAGGACTGACGCTAAGCAGTTGCATGCAGGCGCAGCTGGAAGCTAAATGTCGTGCCGAACTGCCTGGAGCTGTCGACCAACAGCTGCTGCTGGTGCAATTCCAAGACCCTGGACGCAATCGCCAAGCCCAGCCCCGCATGCTCACCCGAGCGGTGTTGATTGCCACTCTGGTAGAAGCGCTCAAAGATAGCGCTGCGCTCTGATGGTTCGATGAATGAACCTGTGTTGTGCACCGTCACTCGGGCACTTCGGCGCCGCAATTTAACGCCGACCTGCACACGCCCGCCGGCTGGCGTGAAGCGCAGTGCGTTGGAGAGTAAATTGTCCAGCACGCGCTGGATGCCCGCGAGGTTTGCCACCACCAGACAAGCTTGCGGTTCGCCCACAAACTGCAGATCAATGCCCGCTCTCTCCGCCAATACCCGATGATCCAAAACAGCGTCATTTGCCAGGTCTTCCAGGGCAAAGGGCTCTTGGCTGAGCGCCACGGTGCTGGAATCCAGTTTTGCCACTTCAAACATGTTATCGATCAATTGCTGCAGGCGTATGCAGTGGCGCTTGGCCGTGAGCAGAAATTCCTGGCGCAAATCCGGTGTCAGCGACTCCCCTTTGAGCTGCAAGGTTTCGACATAGCCGCGCAACGAGGCCAGTGGCGTGCGCAAATCATGCGAGATATTGGCCATCAGTTGGCGGCGTGTCTTGTCCTGTGCCTGCAGATCGCTCATCTGCCGTTGAATGCGCTGCGCCATGCTGTCAAAACGCGCGCCCAACTGCGCAATCTCATCGCTGCTGTCGTCTCCCGTCTGCAGCGCGTAACGCTGCTCGGCACTGAAGCCGCTGTCGCTGGCGCTCTCCATGATCCGCCCCAATTGCCGCAGCCGCAGGGTCAGTCGCCTGAACAACCACAAGCCCGTCACCAGGGACAGCGCCAGGGAGCCAAACAGCGCCATGAATCCCAGCGACCACAGCTGCCGCGACAACTGCCGCCCCTCTAGCATGTCTTGGTTTTCGGATTGCAACACCACGTATATATACGTGCTGCTGTCGCCCCCGTGCGGCACCCGCGCCACGGAAAACAAGGCTTGTGCATCCGCAGTACTGGGGTCATCGGCGTAGATCGGGTAGGGATCTTTAGCGGCCAGCAGACGCGCGATCGGCGCCATGCCCACCCGCTGCCGCCGCAGCGGTGTTTGCAGCGTGTGCGCCAAGATGCTTGATTGATGATCGAGGTAATAGAGTTCGATATTGGGGTTCGCCAACATCAGGGTGTGGAACAGCGCCTTCACGGATTTTAGATCGTGCGGGTGCAGCAGATCGGGGGCGAGCTGGCGCGCAAAGGTGCGGGCCAATGGCTGGTGAATGGCCTGATGATTGGCCGCCGTGCTGCGCTGCACCAGCACGTAAGCCATGGCCGCGTAGCTGCACGCAGTCAGGAACAACAGGCCCACAAACACCAGCGCAAGCCGACTGTAGAGGCTGTGTAGCCAGTGCTCTGCTGCGCTCAACTCAGACCGGGCATCACGTGCTGACAGAGCAGCAGACTGCCCCGACATCAGGCGGCGGCCGCAAACTGATAACCCATGCCCCAGCGCGTGAGGATCAGCGCCGGGTCGCGCGGGTTTCGCTCGATCTTGGTGCGCAAGCGGTTGATGTGCGAATTGACGGTGTGCTGATAACCCGCGTAGCTGCTGCCCCAGACCGCTGATAACAACTGCTCGCGGGTGAAGACACGCCCGGGGTTTTTGGCAAAATAGAACAGCAGGTCAAATTCCAAACTGGTCAGATCAATCGCGCTGCCTGCAATCGAGACCTGCCGGCTCTTGGGGCATATTTGCAACTCGCCCACATCGAGGTTTTTCTGCAGTGCGCGCTGCTCGTCCAAGCGAAGCTGCTGCCCCAGATCGGCGCGGCGCAACAGCGCTTTGACCCGCGCTTGCAATTCCAAGATTGAAAAGGGCTTTGTCATATAGTCGTCCGCGCCAATCTCCAAGCCCAGGACACGGTCTATCTCCCCGCATTTTGAGGTCAACATCATGATCGGCGTCAGCTTGTCCTTGCTGCGGAAGGCACTGCAAAATGCAGTGCCCTCCATGCCCGGCAACATGATGTCCAGGATGATGAGATCATAAACCTGATTCAGCGCCTGCTGAAAAGCTTCAGCACCGTCCGACATCCAGTGCGCTTCGCAAGCGATGTCCTCCAG
>JAWSVD010000395.1:0-7430 GCA_033852095.1 Granulosicoccaceae bacterium
CCCGGCACTCTCGCCTAGGAGGTTGGGCGAGGACTGGGCCCGTCATGAGGAAGAGATAGTTTTGAGGCGAATTTTTGTGCTGATTGAGGCGAATAGCTGGCTATTTAACGAAATCGGCGCGGAAATGCGGCCAAAAATAGCCTTCCGCAGTAGGGTTTCTAGCTCTCGCCCAGCCTCCTAGTACATGGGGTGTCAGCTTGAATGGACCAGCGCCGCCATGCCTAGCGCCTCAGCGAGCAACTCTTGATACAATGATCACCTAAGGTATCCAGAGAGTCTCTGATTCGGCGCCGCCTTCACTGCTCGCATCTGTGCGCGGGTGCTGTTCGCGCAAATCTCAGCGGCGCTGCATAACAAAGCAGCCTTGACAATACCTGTTACTCCCTCTGTTCATCGACACGGCGCGACCTCATGTTCAAAAAGTTTTTCCAGCGAAAACCCAAAGTCAGCGACAAAGATCGCCAGCTGCAGCGCATCGACACATTGGACAGCAGCTCACCGCAGCATTTGAGCCAGTTGCTGGAACTCGCGAAAAACGACCCTGACCCGAACATACGCAGCGCAGCGGCTTCGCGCATCGGCCTGCGCGATTGTCTCGCCAATCTGCTCAAGGACGAACAGGACATCACGGTTCGCGCACGGCTGATCAAACGCCTGTTCGAGCAATGCGGCGACGAAGACGCCATCGAAATCGCCACCAATCTACTGCGCCACGCCGACAGTGATACTGCCCGCATCGCGCTACTGGCCGATGTGCAACAACCGGCCGCCGCCACTTTCATCGCCACCCGCATTCAAGATCCACAGGCTCTCGTAGAGACCGCCGTTAGCCACAAGATCTCGCGGGTGCGGCTGGCTGCGGCGCAGCAGCTGTCAAGCGAAGAACAGCTGCAGGAGTTGGTGCATAAATCGCGCGATAAATCGGTCAACCAGTGGGTGCGATCGCAGCTCAAAGAGCTCAAGCAGCAGCGCCACCAAGACGAAGAAAAACAAGCACGCGCAGAGAAACTGCTGGAGAGCAGCCAACAGCTCGCGATAAGCGAGAACCCGCTCGACTACCGCCAGCGACTGGCGCGCCTGCAGCTCGAATTCGAAGAACTGCAGCCGCAGTTAGAACCACAACAACTGACAGCACTGGAGACACTGCTGCACACCAGCACCGAGCGAGCCGAAACCTTCGAGGCAGCGCAGGCAGCGGCCATTGAAGCGCCCATGGAAATCTCCGTGCAAAATGCAGAGCCCGCGCCTACTGTTGAAACCCCTGCCAGCCCGCCTTTCGTGGAGCACGATCCGCAAGCCGGCGCCCGCGATCTGTTAGCCGCGCCACTGCAGACCATGCTCGATGCACCCGCAGTGCCGGACCAGGCGCAAATATCGGCGCTGCTGGAGAGCAGCCAACAAGCCTGGGCGCTCATTGAAGAGGATCAAGCGGAGCACGCTTACCACGCGGCGCATAGCCGCCTCAGTGACGCGCTCAACAGCCAGCGATATCTGGACGCCAACCACGATGCGCTGGCGGCTATCTGCGCGACCCCTTTCGATGAGCAGTCCGATGATCAGGACTTAAAAGCGCTGCAGCACAACATCAAGGAATACATCGACGTGCTGCGCTGGCCGTCACAATGGGAGGCGCCAGCGTCCCTGCTAGCGCTGCGCGCCACCCGTCTGCAAGTACAGGACTTGCAACACCAGCGCCGCGAACAAGCGCGCAAGCGCGCCCAGCAACTGGAGAAAAAGCTGCACCGCATGGCCGATGCACTGCGCCGCAAGAACTTGCGACTCGCCAACAACATCCACCGCGAAGTGCTGGAGGCGCTGCCTAAAATTGCGGACAGTGAACAGGCCAAGCTGCAGCGCCTGCTCGACAAGCACCAGCCCGAGCTAGAAAAACTGCTGGATTGGCACGAATACAGCGCAACGCCAAAAAAGGAAGCGCTGTGCACTCAGATGGAAACCCTGATCGAGCGGGAAATGCCCCCCGAGGCCCGTGCAGAATCCATCAAAAAACTGCGCGAAGAATGGCGCGCAGTCACCGCGGCCAACGTGAAAAAAGACGACCCGCTGTGGACCCGTTTTAACACCGCAGCCGAGGCGGCCTACGCCCCCTGCACGCCCTATTTTGAAAAACTCAAAGAGCGCAAACGGGAAAACTTGCAGCAGCGCGAACGCCTCAGCGGCGAGCTCGACCAGCTGCTCGCCTCGGTGGACTGGGACAACCCGCCGTTCGATTTGCTCGACAAAGCACTGCGCACGGCGCGGGCGGAGTGGCAGCAATACAGCCCCGTGCACTTCCCCGAGGCCAAGCGCTGCCAGAAACGCTTCGATGCGGCCATGGATAAAATCCACAAGGCGCTACAGAGTCAGCGCAAGAGCCACGCCGAGGCGCGCGAGCAGCTGATTCAGCGCGCCAGTGCGCTGGCCGAATCAACCGATACCGAGGGCGCCATCGCCCAGGCCCTGTCGCTGCAGGACGCCTGGAAGAAAACCGGCCCAGTAGCACCTAATGTACAGCGCAAACAATGGCAGCAGTTCCGCAAACACATGGACGCCGTGTTCGCGCGTCGCCAGGCAGAGCGAGACGCGAGCCAAGACGAGCAGCAAAAACAGCGGGCCGAGGTCGACGCCCTGCTCGACAAGCTCGAATCCCTCGTAGCACTGCCGGATGATCAAATCCCACAGTCACTGGAAACAATCGCCCAGCTGCAGGCGGAGATCGACACGGCAAAACAAGACATGCCCAAACGCCTGCAAAGCACCTTGAGCACCCGAGAGAACAAACTGCTCAATCATCTCAGCGAAAAACAACAGAGCCTGCCCCGTCGCCGTCGCGCCGCGAGTTACGCAGCGCTGGCGACGCTGGCCAGTGATTGCCACCAAGCTGAGCAAGCACAATTGCGCGGCGAACCAGTGGCAGCCATCAGTCTGCAAGACAGCCCGTGGCAGAGCTTGATGCAAGCACGGGTGGATCAGGTGAACGCCACAGCCGAAGCCCTCAGCGCCACCCTAGAGGACAACCGCATCAGCTTGGAGCGGCTGGCGATAGAGCTGGAAATATTGGCCGAAGTGGACACCCCCGAGGCACACCGCGGTCAGCGCCGTGCCTGGCAGCTCGACCTACTGGAGGCGGGCTACAGCCATCAAGACGCGCTGGAACCCGATGATCAGTTTTTCGAGCTATTGCAGCGATGGCACGCAGTGGGTGCGATAGAACAAGCAGACCGAGACAGCCTGGAGGCACGATTGGCGACGGCCTCGCAGCCCTTTCGCAAGCGACTGAAACTGGACACGGTGGCGCCACAAGCAGAAACTGAGACTGCAGGTTAAGGCCTTGCTAAGTGGCAAGGCCGCCAACGACTGCCGGGCTACAGCTCTGCGCTGTCAGTAGTGGTCCGAGTGTGCCAGCCAATCGTCTATCAATCGGCGGGAGACGGACAATTTGCGCGGCAGCATGATGCCGCGCTGCTCGTCGGGCAGTAACAGCTGCTCGCGGCTGAACCACGCGGCGGACTCCAGCTCGTTGGGGTCAATGGTGATGGCGGTGTTTTTGGCTTCGCAGCTGAAACCCACCATCAGCGACGCCGGGAAGGGCCAGGGCTGCGAGGAATGGTACTGCACATCGCGCACGCGCACGCCCGCCTCCTCGAACACCTCGCGCGCCACCGCCTCCTCGAGGCTTTCGCCGGGCTCCAAAAAACCCGCCAGCACCGAATGCATGCCCTCGGGCCAACCGGCCGAACGACCGAGCAAGATACGGTCTCCGCCGTCGTGCACCAACATGATGACCGCGCTGTCCACCCGCGGAAAATGCTCAATACCACAGGACTGCCCGCTGCAGCGCAACACGTGCCCCGCTCGCTCAGCCACTAGGCCGCTGCCACAGACACTGCAAAACCGCGTGCGCGCACGCCAGATATCCAGGGCGCGAGCGTGCGCAGCGATAGAGGCCTCATGCGCGCTGAGCTGCTGACCCGCCTGGCGCAGATCCATGCGATCCCAATCCGCCAGCGCGTCCTCCGCCGCAGGCACGGCGAAGACAGCCACATCATCCCAAGTACCCAATAAGGTGCTCTGTGCGGCGGACTCACTGAGCAAGTGCTGCACCTCGTGTCGACGCGCCAACATGCGCAGACCCTCTCGGTGCACCAAGACATCGCCCTCCACCACCAGCACAAAGCAGGTCTCTTCGGCCTGCAGTGCCTGTCCTATCCAGTCGGCGTTGCTGCGGTGGTGATCCACCCGGTCCAAAGGGCTGCCGGAAAAAAAGTTGCGAACTGACGGACGGCTCATGCAAAACCTCGATGTAATCAAGAGAAACCCCCATTTAATAAAGAGGGGAAGCCCTTAGTGTAAGTGACTGAGCGAGCGATGCGAACTTGCTAAGTGGCGTGTTTAGCAGTACTGTATGAAACAACAGACTGTATAATCAACCAATGAGGCATGCACCGATGTCACGATCCCCCCGGCCGCTGACAGAGCGTCAACACCAAATTTTATCGCTGATCTGCCGCTCCATCGCGGTCAACGGCATGCCGCCTACGCGTGTTGAGATCGCCAGCGAATTGGGCTTCGCCTCGGCAAACGCCGCTGAGGACCACCTCAAAGCGCTCGCCAAAAAAGGCTACATCGAGAAGATCCCCGGCAATTCCCGCGGCATCAAAATCACTGACCTCGCGCGCATGGAATGTGAAGAATGCGTCGACGAGCAACACAGTCACAGTCTGCCAGTTGTGGGTCGCGTGGCCGCCGGTGAGCCGCTGCTCGCTGTCGAGCACATTGACGACCACCGCAACGTGGACCCAGACATGTTCAGCCCGCGCGCCGATTATTTGCTGCGCGTCTCGGGCATGAGCATGAAAGACATCGGCATCCTCGACGGTGACCTGCTCGCAGTGCACCGCACGCCCGAGGCCCGCAATGGCCAGATCGTGGTCGCGCGCGTCGAAGACGAAGTCACCGTCAAGCGCTTTCAGCGCCGTGGCAACGTGGTCAAGCTTCTCGCCGAGAACCCAGACTTCGAACCCATCGTGGTCGACCTGCGTGAACAAGCTTTCGCCATCGAGGGCATATACGCGGGTCTGCTGCGCAGCGCAAGCTGACACCCGCGGCATCGCATGCAGCAAACGCAGGCCAATCGTAGGGTGCCGATGAGCCCGCGAATCGCACCGCGTGCGCCCAATACCCCGGCGATATCACCATCAACGGCGCGATTCGCTGCGCTCGGTGCACCCTACGGCAATTACACGGCCTGCCCTCGATCGGACTGCCACCCGCCCATTGCACACCGGTGGAATACAATCTCCGCACACCAATCGTAGGGTGCCGCTGAGCCTGCGAATCGCAACGCAAGCGCCCAATGCCGCGACGATATCACCCATCAACAGTGCGATTCGCTGCGCTCAGTGCACCCAACGGTAATTGCACGGCCTGCCCTTGATCGGACTGCCACCCGTCCATTGCAAGCCACCATCCACCCATGACATGAACAAGACAAGCTCAAGCCTGGGTAGATTACGACACTGGACAGCGCTCCACAGCCTGAAGCCCCAGCCACAATACTTCTGCAAGCCCCAGCGGTGAATTACAGTACAATGTAGCCGCATATCGACAATCTCGGCCGAGTTTATGAACACTATTTCAGTTACATCGCACGACATCAGCACTTTAGAAGCACTGGACTCAGAGCAGCTCATTGCCCTCGAATGGAAACAATTGAACTGTTTTAACGGTCGTTTGTTGGAATTACATGCCGAAGGCGCGCTGGGCAACGAAAACGCTGCGAAGCTGCCCCGCAAACCTATCCTCTGTATCGATCAAATCGATCGTTTGGACGAGGAGCACATCGAAGCATCATTCACTTTCCCGGCCACTGCTGCCGACTGGCCTTTCGCCAGCGATGAATCGCTGGAGATGCTTTTTCAGGACCAACTCGACCAGCTGGTGGGGTTTTGGGCCTCGCGCAAGATCGACGGCATCGGCAGAGCCCTGTCTTCTGGCAATTGCGTATTACACCAGTCACTCGATTTTGTCGCAGGCAAGACCATCCGCTTTGCTCTGAAAAAGCGCAAGTGGATGGAAAACAAAGACAGCGGCGGCGGTACAGCGGTATTCAACGCCCAGATCCTCGATGAAAACAACGAGCTCATCCTCGAGACCCGCAACGTCATCGTCGGCATTCTGGCCCTCAAGGACATCCTCGAGTTGCGCCAAAAGTTCGGTGGCACGCAGGGCGTTGAAGGACGCAGCTCGGGTGAAAAGCCCAGCGAGCTACGTATCCCTGTCTACGATAAGGACCTCGGCTCAAGCCCTGGCACCGAAGACGACAGCTTCAACCGCAGTGCAACTCAGGTGATAAACCCTGACTTGTGGCCACTGCACTACCACTTCCACGGCGATCCTGTGGTGCCTGGAAATTTCGGCACCCACGGCATGATCGCCTTGCTGAAAGCTGCGGCAGTCGAGAATTTCGGCCTCAAAGATCCCGTTTTCAAGTCCATGTCCAAAAAGTCCTTTTCAGGCATGATCTTCGAGAACGACAAGCAGATACGCTTTGTGCTGGAAGGCATCACACAAGCCGAGAACGGCGACGTGGTAGCCGCAGTTGCCAACTTGTATCTGGAGAGTTCAGAGGGAGAGAAGATGATTGATGCCCCCATCTACACCTTCAAAAACCTGACAGTGACTGCGGGAACCGCCGCTTAAATCGTCACTGCCTGCGGTTCGGCTTAGCGCTCAAACGGGGCGCTAAGCTGCCAAGCGTCAATCAGATCCAGGCGGCCTTCCCGAATACTGCACGGACGACCGATGCGGCATCGCAGAGCAGCGCTGGCTCAATTGACCGGGTTCAGCACCTTGCCAGGGTTCAATATACCTTGTGGGTCCATCGCCTGTTTCAGTGCACGCATCGTGGCAATCACCTCCGGCGTGCGGCTCTGGTGCAGATAGTCTCTCTTTTCCAAGCCCACCCCGTGCTCCGCTGATATCGCACCGCGCTTGGCAATCACCGGCCCGTGCACCATGGCCCCTATCTCTGCGCTGTGCACCGTCTTGGTGTCTTCACCCACGTTGACGACGAGGTGAATGTTATTGTCGGCGAGGTGGCCAAAGGCCAGCATTCGCACATCGGGGAAACGCGCCGTCAGCGCAGCACGCACCTCATCAACATAGCCCTCCATCTCTTGAATTGGCAAAGACACATCAAACGATATCATCGGCTGTAAGCTGCCAAACAGCGCGTCGATGTCATTGCGTATGGCCCACAGAGACTCGCGCTCCGCGGAGGACTGTGCAACCGCAACTTCACCCACCTTGCCCTCTTCAAAGAGTTCGTTGAGTATCTCGTACAGCAGCTGATCATCTGCGCGCTCGCCCAGCTCGGCCTCTAGCAGCACAAAACGGTTGCCGTCGCGCGGCACAGGCGCGCGGTGGGTGCC
>JAWSVD010000396.1:0-10239 GCA_033852095.1 Granulosicoccaceae bacterium
TGGCGCCAGCGTTGACAAAGGGGTTGCGGGGTTTGCCCTTTTCAAGTGCCAACTCGATCATCCAATTAAAAGCTTGGGTAGACGGCTCTCTGCCGACGCGTGTCCACAGCTCTTGACCGAATTGCCCCAGTGCCATGGCGAGCGTGAACACTTTGGATATGCTCTGTATAGAAAACTGAGTGGCTGCATCACCCGCGCTGAACTGCGAACCATCTGCCAGGCAAATGGAAATTGCGAATTGATCGGGATCGATGCGCGCTAGCTCGGGGATGTAGGTCGCCACTTGACCTAGATCTGATCCTGCCTGCTTGGCAATGGTCTCTAGAAGGTTGGAGATAGCCTGTGGCGCGATGGCCGCCGCGGGGTGGTTGTTGGCCATGTGCTTAGCTGCTCAATGCGTGGGGGATGCCGTACATATTAGCAAAAATGGGGCTGCTGGCGGCGGCTCCAGTTTTGTGATTTCTTATACAATCGCAGCGGCTTGCATCGAAGGAGTAGCGGCCCTCAGCGCGGGCTAGCCGCTCTTTGACTTGCCATGCTGATCTTGCTTCCTCATCAGTGTGTATACCCGTTGCCGCACGGGCCTTATGGGCATTGCTGTGTGTCCGCAAAGCGCTGTAAATCACGCCAGGCACGTTCAGTTGCGGGGGTCCACAGCAGCGCTTTGGGCGCTGATTTCAAGCCGAGCCCACGGCGTAACATCTGCCTGAGTGGCTCAACGGCCGCGTCAACTCTCACTTGCCGCGCATCGGAATACTCCAGTATTTCGATTGCCTCGGAATACCTTCCTTTTTGCATTTGCAGACAGCCTCGCACAACTTCCCAGGTCAGTAGGCAGTTGTCATCCACACCGTGGTTGATTTCAGTGGCGAGTGCCAGCAAATTTTCTATGCGCTTGAAGTCGGGATTCGATGCAGACACCTCGTGACTGGCCGCGTAGACAGGCAGCAGGTAGTTGGTGTGTACGCCGAGGTCGAGACGGCCTGTCTCCAGTTTGTCGATCGAATTATCAAACATCGAGTGCAGGCGGACGGAATTGCCCGTGGCGAGGCGGCTAGAACTGAGCACAAAGAAATTCGCCAAATTTATCGCGAATTCGTCCTCCGAGTGAAAGGCATTGGTGTAGCCGAGAAACGAAAATTGCAGCGCCAAATCATAGCGCCCGAACTGCTCACAGGCATAGGCCGCGGAAATATTCAGCAGCCCTGGATTACGAATGCCGTGGAACTTTAGCCAGCCAAAGTGCCGCACCAGTGATTCTATCGCCAAATCAGCGCGGTTTGCGTGCACAGAGCTAAATACCCCCACGGCAAAAGCTTCGACACTTAGGTCTAAGCGCTCAGGGGAGATCAGCGGCTGCAGTTGAGATGTGTATTGCGCCACTTGATTCGAGCCGTACACCACGGTGACAAACTGAAGGGCCGCCAGCACACACATGCGCCGTTCGTCAGATATACACGTCGTTGCAAGTGCGTGGTCGAGCGCTGCCAAGACCGGCTCAATGCCAAATTGGATGACCAATTTCTCGACCGCGAGCCGATGGGCCGATGTAGACGTGCCCAGCTGGCTGGACAGCAGCACTTCGAGTGCGCCTAGATACACCCGTGGTTGGGGTTCGTCAATTTGTTTTATACATTCCATCGCGGTGCACCTCGCTTCCAAGGTTCCTGCTTACCTTACAAATATGCATTATATGCAAATATAATCGGTAGGGACACACCTAAGAACACTGGGTCTTTATTTCGTCGCGACACATCAAAAGTCAGAGTGCGGCAACAGGCGCAGCCATGTGCTGAAACTGCAGTTCTGTTCACGGCACGCAAGAAGTCGCAGCGAAAATGATTCGCCGTGATGCGTAAGCCTCATAGTGCCACTTCAGTGATTTAGCTGCCTTAAGTATTAGCAGTGGAATTTTTGTGAAGGGAGGGGGGCTTGCACAGTGAAGGTAGAGGCCGCTGCAATGTCAGTGACCGGGCTCTGTATCGTCTCATCTTTCAGGGGAGCGGCTGGTATAAGCAGGCCGTTTGTTGCGGCGTCAAATTTCGATTTATTGCTGATCAGGCGCCGAACAGCTTTGATGTCCGGAGTTGTCGTATTCGGATTGGGCGCTCTCAAAATCTTTGTTTTCGATAGGTGAGTCAAGCACTTTCTTTTGCATTACAGGTAGCAATGGAGCTAGGTTTTAGGCTTGGCTGGCCATAATGATGAGAGTTCTGCAGCTGTAATATTGCGCAAAACACAAGCGTAGTATCTATTTTCAATTTGACCGCTTTTATCGTAAGCCCACCGCTGGGAATCACTCAAATTGGTCATGGAATTGCCCTCTCTAGAACGATAGTTCAAAAAGAGAGACCCCATGGCTTCACCGTCATCATCAAAAAAAAGTAGCCCCCGTATTCGAAAAATAGGAGCACCTGTATTTAGACCCGGAATGGGGGATATCTATAGAGAGCTGGAGGCAAGTGGCCGTCTTCGGATCGACATTCTAGAGCGGCGAGCGGCTAGGCTGGCCGAACAGGCTTTGAGGCGAAAAGGTGTAGCACGCTTTAAAAGAGGCTTAGAAGATTTTGTAAAAAAGGTGCGAGGTTCTATCAATATCTCATGAGTGAAGTGAGCAGGTTTTGCACGCAAGCTGCAAGTGTGGGCCTCAAGTGATGCGAAAATTGTTAGAATATGAGGAATAATGACATTTGATGAACGAGCTAAACCATGAATAGAGTGCGCTGGGGCGTTTTAAGTACCGCCAAAATTGGTGTTGAGAAAGTGATTCCGGCCATGCTAAAAGCAGAGTCGGTGGAGGTGCTGGCAATTGCATCGCGCTCGGCTGGCAACGCGGAAAAAATTGCACAGAAGCTGGGCATTTCCCGCGCCTATGGCTCCTACGAGGCATTGTTGGCCGACCCTGACATCGACGCTATTTACAACCCGCTGCCCAATCACCTGCATGTGTCCGCGACCATACAGGCCTTGGCAGCTGGCAAGCACGTTTTGTGTGAAAAGCCGGTTGCGCTGAATCAAGCCGAAGCGAAACAACTGCTCGAAGCCGCCCGTGCTCACCCGCACTTGAAAGTGATGGAGGCTTTTATGTACAGGCATCACCCGCAGTGGCATCAAGCCAAGGCGTGGGTTGATGACGGCGCTATTGGGCCGCTGCAGACAGTACAATCCTTCTTTTCTTACTTTAACGATGACCCAGGCAACATCCGCAATCAGGCGGACATCGGTGGTGGTTCGTTGATGGACGTGGGTTGTTATTGTGTCTCCTTAGCTCGCTATCTCTTTGCCGATGAGCCGGAATCTGTACTGGGGAATCTGCACATCCACGGTGAATTTAGAACGGACACGGTCGCATCTGGGCTGATGAATTTTAAACAGGGCAGCGCAAGCTTCACCTGTGGCACGCAGTTGGCGCCCTACCAACGGGTCAATGTCGTCGGCACCACCGGGCGAATTGAAATCGACATCCCCTTCAATGCGCCAGCCGACCAGCAGACACGGCTGAGCCTGTTTAATAGCGAAGGGGAGCAGCAGGTCACTGTGGCAGCCTGTGACCAATACACCTTGCAGGCGGAGTCCATGTCGCAGTCAATATTGAACGACACGGACGTGCTGACGCCGCTGGATGATGCCTTCGCCAATATGCAGGTGATTGATCGCTTAGTTGAGAGCTCAGAGCTGCGAGCTTGGCGTTAGCTGCCCGTTTAAGAACAGGTGCCGCGCCGGTAGGGTAGTCGTTTTTGAAGAGGCTGCTGGGGCTTGTGTGGACTCACTGATGTAGCTGAATCGACTTGCGATGACGCTGAGAGATTGGGTTCAGGGATGATCGGGGCGACGGTTGCTGTCGCCCCTTTTTGTTGGGTGCCAGTGCTCAGTGAGCAGGACCGCTGAATCCAGTTGCGCGAGGGCGCACTTAGGAATCCGAAGACAGGGCCCACAAGTTGATCTCTTCGCCGCTGGCGTATTGATCAATGGCGGCGAGTTCCTCTGCGCTGAAGTCCAGGTTGTTGATCGCCGCCGCGCACTGCTCTACTTGCGATGGCTTCGATGCTCCGATCAGTGCCGTGGTGATGCCTTGCTCGCGCAATACCCAGGCGATTGCCATTTGCGCCAGCGACTGCCCGCGCTCAGCGGCGAGATCGTTGAGCTGATTTAAGCTGGCGATGGCCTTTTCTGACAGCATCGCCGGCGCCAGTGATTTGCCCTGCGTTGCGCGGCTGCCTTCGGGGATACCGTTGAGATACTTGTCTGTCAGCATGCCCTGCGCGAGCGGGGTGAATGCGATAGAACCGACTCCTAGCTCTTGCAAAGTACCCTTCAAGCCATCTGTCTCCACCCAGCGATTGAGCATGTTGTAGCTCGGTTGGTGTATAAGGCAGGGTGTTCCCAGGTCATTAAGAATGGCGATCGCTTCACGGGTGCGTTCCGAGTTGTAGGAGCTGATGCCAGCATACAGCGCTCGACCGGAGCGCACGATATAGTCCAGCGCCCCCATGGTCTCTTCCAGCGGCGTGTCGGGATCAAATCGGTGAGAGTAAAAGATATCCACGTAGTCCAAGCCCATGCGCTTCAAGCTTTGATCGCAGGACGATACCAAGTATTTGCGGCTGCCCCATTCGCCGTAGGGGCCAGGCCACATGCCGTAGCCCGCTTTGGAGGAGATGATCAACTCATCGCGAAACCCAGCGAAATCCGTTTTCAATATCTCGCCGAAGCAACTCTCCGCGCTTCCAGCGGGCGGGCCGTAGTTATTGGCGAGATCGAAGTGGGTGATGCCGTGATCAAAGGCGGTTTGGCAGATTTTTCGTTGGTTGTCGAAGGTGCCGTCGTGGCCGAAGTTGTGCCACAGGCCCAGAGATACAGCGGGTAATTTGACCCCCGATTTTCCACAGCGGCGGTAGGCCATGGTCTCGTATCGGTTGTCAGCTGATTGATAATTCATCTATCGCTCCCTATTCATAAAAAAGGCAACTGCGGAACCACAGGCTCATTGGCAAGTGGTACATGGGCAGTGCACACAGGGAAATAATACCACTCAACGTCGGCGATCATGGGAGGATATCGGTCAAAAAAGTCCTTATTTAAGCTCTGCTCAACACACTGTTTAATTTTTATCGCGACAGTCAGTTAAAACACCGTTGCAGATCGAAAAAATAGTTTAGGCCAGTGCTTTCAATAATTATAGAAAATAAAGTAATTTCAAAATTGGATTTGCAAAGCCTCACGCAGTCGGCAGAGTCAGTGTTCCGACGGGCCTAGTACACAGGCCCAATACACGGGCCCTGACATTGATCAATTGCGCAGTGCTCGCCGTGCGGCAAGCACGGCGAATAATGGCGCGAGGGCGAACAACAGGCAGAGCCAGCGCGCAGCAGCTGCGGCGCCCGCAACTCCGCCGGGCGCGTGCATACCAGCAAGATTGACGATCATACCGCCGGCTGCAGCACCTAATGCAGTGGCAAACAGTTGGACAGTGGTGACCGCTCCGGCGCTGAGATCTTGCTCGTCGCGCGGCGCGAGTGCGTAGATGCGGGTGACAACATGTGGCCAGGTGATGCCAATACCAAATCCAACGAGCAGCATGCCTGCGGCGATAAGGCAAAGCAGAAGAATTGATCCCGCAGGCGTGAGAGGGAACACGCATGCTTGTAATAAAAGACCGGCCAAACCTAACAAGGGGCCGGCCACTAGTGTTTGGGCGGCTCTTTCACCCGACCACGAGGCGGTGGTCATGGAGCCTGCCGTCCATCCAAGTGCCATCAGCGCTCCCATATAACCGGCCACTAAGGGGCTCTGTGCGTGCAAAACTTGTAGTAGATAAGGGGCGAAGACCTCCGCTTGCATGCCAATCAACAACAGCCCAATACACAGATAGTGCTGGCCTAGTGCGCTGTTGCCTTCGAGTGTTCGGCGCGGAAACAGCCGGTTTTCGCTGTTGTTTTCATGTGACAGCAGTATCCAAATCAACAGAGCGCTTAACAGCAGCGAGCCCGCGACCCGCAGTGCGTTGGGGTCGATACTGCCGAGCGATACGACAATGACAATGCTCAGCACCAGTGCGATTTGCACTGCCGGTATTTTTGCCGACTCGGCCTGATGTTCACCGAGTTGTCGCGGCATCGACAAATACGCTGCCACAGCAATCAATGCAGTGCAGGGGACAAGCGACCAGAAGGCAGCTCGCCAGGTGGCGAACTCGACAAATGTCCCACCGATGGCTGGCCCAATCAGCGTCGCTATTCCCCACATCACCGTGATAAGGCCGATGGCAACCGGCCAGAGTTTCTCCGGATACACCATCCGGATCACGGCGTATGACAGGGCGTAAAAGAAACCGCCGCCGAGCCCTTGTAACGTCCGACCAAAGATCAGTGCCCATATATTGGGGGCGGTCGCGCACAACAGCGTGCCGACGATAAAAATAACTGAGGCGTAGAGATAAGCTTTGTTGGCGCCACCATAGGCCAACAGCTGTGAGACCAGCGCGGCGCTCACGATTGAAGCGGCGACGAAGACGGTTGAGCTCCAGGCATAGACCTCTAGGCCGCCTATGTCGGCGACAACCGAGGGCATGATCGTGGTGGCAACGAAAACATTGACCGCGTGCAGGGCCACGCTGGAGCCAAAAATGAGCGAATAGACAAGGCGTTGAGCGCCCTGAAACAGGGCGGCCCAGGAAGCGGTTTCAGGCTGTGTTGTACTTGTACTGCTGATGTCCATGATTACCTTCTTGTGTCATAAAATCGATTGGCGCGTATGTGACGCCTTCTGTGGTATTGACGATCAGAAGATAAGTTGTGTGACGTGGGGGGTGGTGCCTAGGAGCTTGGGCGAGGACTGGGCCCGTCATGAGGAAGAGATAGTTTTGAGCGGGGCGCGTAGCTGCGAATTTTTGTGCTGATTGAGGCGAATAGCTGGCTATTTAACGAAATCGGCGCGGAAATGCGGCCAAAAATAGCCCTCCGCAGTAGGGTTTCTAGTTCTCGCCCAGTCTCCTAGCTGCATAAGCGGTCCAAATAGCCGCCTTTGGTGGCCAGTTCTAATGAATGATCAGGGAGCCAGATGCCGCTGCTCGACCTCGGGTGAGGGCAAGGCGTGACAGTTTTTCTGGGTGACGCATGATGTAGACTTGCCCGATATTTCCAGCGCAGTCATAGGCAAAGCTGACAGCGGCGTGGGGTTGGCCGCCTTCCTCGACGAGGAGCCCAAGGGTGCCGTTGATCATCACCGTTCGCGCAGGCAGTGGCAACCACGCCGCTGAAAGCACTTCGCCGATAAAAGCACAGATAGCCCGGCGGCCCTCCAGAACTTCCAGCACGGCTTGTACTTTCCCTCCGCTGTCCGCGCGTAACTCGCTGTCCGCCCTAAGCATCAATCCTAGCGCGCCAGTATCGCCAGTCTGTAGGGCGGACTGGAATGCTGCTAGTAGGTTTTCTTGTTGGGCCTTTTCTGGCACGTGGCGGACTGTGTTTTTGCTGACACAGGCGCGGGCGCGGGTCGCCAGTTTGCGGCAATTGGCGGGCTGCATACCCAGAATATCGGCAATTTCGTCAAATGATTTGTCAAATATATCGTGCAGCAAATAGGCGGCACGTTCTTTAGGGGTGAGCCTTTCCAGCACCAGCAGAAAGGCTGTTGTGAGGGACGATGCCATCTCTAATTGCTGTTCGGGACTGGCCTCAAACTCGGTTTGAATCTGCTCGGGAATCCACTGCCCGACATAATCGACCCGGGTGTGATTTGCAGACTTGAGCTGATCTAAACAGCGGTTAGTGCAAACCCGAGACAACCAGGCCGGTGGGGTCTCGACCTCGCCCTCATGTGAAATCCATTTGAGGTAAGTGTCCAGTACGGCGTCTTGCGCGTCGCTGATAGATCCCAGCAGGCGGTAAGCCAGACCGGTGAGCTGCGGTCGAGCCGCCTCAAATGTCTCGGTTTTACGATTCATCATAGAGTTAGTGCTTTGATATTTGAATGCGATTCCAAAGATTGATCATACCGATATCCGTGGTGATCACGGTAATGTCTTGATCGCTGAAATGCTGGCGGAGTTCAGCGCGCAGCTCGGCGTAGTCCGTGTTTCTGTCCAGATACGTTAACGCTTCCGTCCAAGCCAACACGGCTCGCTCCGCATCCGTGAAAGTGGCTACACTGCGCCAGACAACCAGTTTGTCGAGTTTTTGCTCACTCACTCCCGCCTTTCGTGCGTCGCTGAGGCGAAGCCCAACACAATAGGCGCATTGATTGATTTGCGAGGCCCGCAGTTCGATGATTGTCGATAAGGTTGCTGCCAGACCGCGCTCGGCCATCTGTCGGTGTGTGTCACCCAGATGGCCGATGAGGCCGGGTTCATTTTTCTCATGGGTCAGCGGCGCGCTTGCGATTGTCATAGAAATTTCCTGTTTTATTGAGGGTTGTATTCTATTGACGAGCGAGCGGTGGTCAGTGTGACATCGGCTCAGAACAACTCTTCGACGTGTGCGGAAGGGCTGAATCAGTCCCGCGCTACTGCTCGGCAATAAACGCCGAGATTCACCTGATTCTGTCCCCCGTTATGACGCGAAGTGCGGGTGGGCGCCAATAAGAAAGCGATAATTATCGCGATTCCTCAACGTGTCCAAAATGCTTCAAGCTTGGGTATCAGTACCACCGAAATCAGCACAGAGAACACGATACCGATGGGCAGAGCCGCTAGCAGAGCCGAGTGCCATAGCGGGAAAAATTGCTCCCGCGTACCTATGCCGTGCAGATTGGCTGTGGTCACAGCCGACATGATGCTCTCCATGATAACAGCCATGCAGAGGCCAAAAACTATGCTCTGTTGCATCTTGCTCAGCGAGGGCAGGGCTGCGTTAATCACTTTATTTATCAACAGTGAAATGATCCCTCCGACGGGGGCGATACACAGCACACAGAAGGCAAACGATGATAACCAGGCGCGCCAAAATCCCTGGCTAAATCCAACGCTACTCCACGTCATGGCGAAGGTGAGCGTGCCGCCAAAAACAAGAACGATGGCGGCTATAATGCCGGTTTTTTGTGCAATATTTATCATGGTTCTTTCCACTAGAAAGAGGGGGATTCTAGTGACAAATCATCGAGTCAACCAGTCTTGTTATAACGAAAAATGTGTGTGCAAAGTAGCGTGTGACGTGACGTGTTCTCTCATTGGGCGGATTGAAATAGCGAGGCCAGACCTGAGAATATATTCGAGAAAAGCGCACCTATTCTTCGGCCTGTTTGCTGAGGTGAATCAATATTCCCTGCCCAAACGCGCTATAAACTTAAGTCGATTTAGGCCGTTCAGTCATTGGAGCATTTTTTTGTTTTTGGGCGAGTGGTTTCCGTAATTCCTTCGGTTGCTGTACCAATTGAGGATCAACATTCGAATAGAGTTCATGTCCCCTAATAGTTGAGTTGTTTCAATGCGTTCGTTGGTCTGCTTGTTTTACCTGCTCTTCTCAGCCTGCTTGCAGGCAAAGAGTTTTATTGTCGGGGTAGAGGATTTCGAATATCGGCCATTGCACTGGGTCGAGAATAACGAATACACCGGGTTCAACCGAGATGTACTGGATGCTTTTGGGCGAGAGTACGGCCACAACTTCAGTTATATCCATCTGCCAGTTGGTCGTTTGTTTCACGATTTTCTCGAGGGTGATCTGGATTTCAAATACCCTGATAATCCGCATTGGTCACGCGAAATCAAGGCCGGTAAAAAAATAGTTTACAGCTCCCCTGTGTCCGACTATGTAGAAGGTGTGCTGGTTGTCCCAGAAAAAAAGGGAAATGAGCTCGAGGTATTGGGCACGGTGCTGGGTTTTACACCTTGGCCGTTTCAGAATTTTTCCGATGAGCTAGTCATGGTTGAATCACGAAATTTTGTGGGCGTGCTAAAAATGGCTCTTAGCGGTCGTTCCGACGGTGCATTTTGCAATGTCGATGTCGCTAACTACTATCTTTTAGGGGAGCTAGGCGTACCGGGAGGATTGGTTTTCGACGATAGCTTGCCACACGTGAGCGGAGGATACAGTTTATCCTCTATGCTGTACCGCGACATCATTGATGACTTCGATGTTTTTATCAAAGAGGAACATAAGTTGATTGCCGAGCTAAAAGTGAAATATGGCATGTGACGATGTCCAAGATTGCCGCTGCCTCGTCGAGTATCAAATCTCGCTGAGCATCATTCGGCAAACAATCCTTTCGAAGAGCAGACCGCCAGCTTATACTCACTTTCTGCTG
>JAWSVD010000397.1:0-1414 GCA_033852095.1 Granulosicoccaceae bacterium
GCTGCACACGCGACGCCTGCAACAAGGCGAGCAATTGATGCTGGAAATCCGCGTCACAAACGCCGGAGCACACATCCCCGACTACGCCGTCCCCCGCCTCTTCGAACGCTTCTTCTCCACCGCAAGGCCCGACACCCAGCGCAAAAGCTCAGGGCTGGGCTTGTGTGTGGTGGAGCAGATCTGTGAGCTGCACGGCGGCAGCATCGCATTGAGCAATGTGCAGTTGCAGGGTCAAAGCGCAGTTGAAGCACTGATGCTGCTGCCGCTTGAAAATTGAGAGCGCAGTTAACTGCTGCACGTCAATTAGAGCGGCTTTAGAAACACCTAAATACTGGGCAGATATTCCACGTCGTTGAGGTCGATCTTCGCGCCCTCACCCTGGCCGTCGATGTGCGCGCCGAGTTTTCCCGCCGAGATCAACAGCTCGTCCAAGGCGACCTTGACCACGTTGGGCCCGACGTAATCGCCGCCCAATATGCCCGGCACTTTGAGGCAAAACGCCTCTTCTTCTTCGCGTTCACCCAGCGCCAACTGCGCCTGCGACACCAGCCCGATCATGTGCCAATCCTCTAGAAACTCTTCATTCTGGATCAGCTTGTTGTAGGCATCGACGGAGTCGGCGACCACTGAGCAATACACATCTTCAGGGCAGAGCCGCCAGAATTTGTCCTGCTTGTCTTTGACAATCAAATTGCCAAAATCATTGCGCACCACCAGCTCATCGGCCTCAACACCTGACCACGCCCAATGGGCCGCCACAATCTCTAAAACTTCCACCGTCACTCTCACTCTGTCAATTGGTAAAGGCGCTGCGGGCAATCGCCACCACAGCGCAGGCAGACACGCTCCCGCGCGTGCCATGCAAAGCCGCATTGTACGGGCCCAGATGCAAAAGCACACGCAGAGCGGCCAACGGGCACACAAAGTCGCCTACAATACAGCGCATCAATTCACCACCGGACACACCGCCATGACACTTGATCAGTTTTTAGCGCAGTTGCGACAATCACCCGAGCAATGCCAATTTGCCGATCTGATGCAGGTGATCGCAGATAACTACCACTACAGCCCCAGCGCCTTCAGCAACGGCACAGGTGGCGACGCCCTGCGCAGCGACGCGGGCAGCAATGAGGGCTCTTGTAAGATATTCGCCTTCGCCCAGCTGCACCAGCTGACACCTGAGCAAACCCTCGCCTGCTTCGGCGACTACTACCGCTTAGACGTGCTGCAACACCCAGACGCCGACGACCACGGCAATATTCGGCGTTTTATGCGCGACGGCTGGGCAGGTATCAAGTTTGATTCGGCGTCGTTGACGGCCAAGTAGGCGGCGCGACACCCGCGCCCAATGGCACCGTCCACCAGGCCAGTGCCAAGCAATGACGTGTAGGGCGTATATGGTCTCCTCCCGTTC
>JAWSVD010000398.1:0-1521 GCA_033852095.1 Granulosicoccaceae bacterium
AATACGACAAGCACTTCGAGCCTGGCATCTACGTTGACATCGTATCCGGCGAGCCGCTGTTCAGTTCCGCGTCGAAATACAACTCCGGCTGCGGCTGGCCCGCGTTCAGCAAGCCTATTGAATCAAAATGGGTCAGCGAACACACCGACAGCACCCACGGCATGAGCCGCACCGAAGTGCGATCGGCCCAGGGCGACAGCCACCTCGGCCACGTTTTCCCCGACGGCCCCACAGAGGCGGGTGGCCTGCGCTATTGCATCAATTCGGCCTCGTTACGCTTTATTCCCATAGCGGACATGGCCGAAGCGGGTTATGCCGACTACCTCGACCAAGTTGAAGGAGCCTGACATGAGCGAACGAGCGGTATTAGCCGGTGGGTGTTTCTGGGGCATGCAGGAGCTGCTGCGCAAGCAGCCCGGCGTAGAGCAAGTGCGCGTAGGGTACACAGGCGGCGATGTAAGCAACGCCACCTATGCAAACCACGGCACCCACGCAGAAGGCGTGGAAATCCTCTTCGACCCAGCAGTAACCAGTTTTCGGAAGATCCTAGAATTCTTCTTCCAGATCCACGACCCCAGCACCGAAAACCAGCAGGGTAACGACATGGGCACAAGCTACCGCTCCGCGATCTATTACATCGACGAAGCGCAAAAGCGGGTGGCCATCGACACCATCGCCGACGTCAACGCCTCCGGCCTGTGGCCAGAAACTGTCGTCACTGAGCTCGCCCCTGTCAGCGACTTCTGGGAAGCCGAGCCCGAACACCAAGACTACCTGCAGAAGTTCCCCGCAGGCTACACCTGCCACTTCATCCGCCCCGACTGGGTGCTGCCCAAACGCAGCGACTCAACAGTGCCCTGTGGCTAAGCCCCCCCCTGTGGGTGAGGCTTCAGCCTTACGAGTCACATCACTGTGGGTAAAGCATCAGCTTTACATGCTGCGCAGAGCAGCCTCTCGCAACACGCAGGGCCCAATCACAATGGCAGAGCACACAAACGAATTTTGTCCGCGCACTAAGCCCAAAAGCGCATGGCCAGCAGAGCAGGCCCCACAACACGCAGGGCGTTTGTCGTGGCTACGTGTACGGAAACAGTTTTTGTAGGTGCGCTAAGCCGGTAGGCGCATACCGGCGCGGCACACTGCCGATAGCATCTAACTTAACCAGAGCCCCCTACTGCTAAACTGCCCACACCCAGCCAAATCAAAACACCACAGGCCCCAACATGCCCACGCCCACCTTCAACTTCGACAACAGCTACCACCGCGAGCTGGAAGGCCTCTACGCTCCGCAACAAGGGGAGGCCTTCCCCAGGCCCGAAGTCTTGCGCCTGAACACAGCGCTGGCGGCAGAGCTAGGCCTAGACGCAGACGCCCTACAGAGCGAGCAGGGCGCTGCGATATTGGCCGGCAGCGCCACGCCCGCAGGCGGCCAACCGCTGGCCATGGTCTACGCCGGCCACCAGTTCGGCAACTACTCGCCGCAACTGGGCGACGGCCGAGCGCTGCTGGTCGGGGAGCTGA
>JAWSVD010000399.1:0-1454 GCA_033852095.1 Granulosicoccaceae bacterium
ACCTCAATCTGATCGAGCTGGTGTTCTTTACCCAGCTTGTGCGTCTGGCCACCCGAAAAACCGCCAACCCGATACAAATCATCCTGCCCGAGCTGCCCGCCAACATCGACGACTACACCGCGTATTTTGGCTGCAAGGTGGAGCAGGGCGATACCACCTCGCTGCGCTTGCGGGCCGCGGACGCGTGCTTGCCTTTCTTGACCAGCAACAACGCCATGCTGGACATGTTTGATCGCGAATTGCAGCGCAAGCTAAGCGCTGTGGGAACCGAAGAGAAAACCAGCTCTCGGGTTTATGATGTGCTGATAGGGGCCTTGGCCAACGGCGAATGCAGCGTTGAATCCGTCGCTGCAGCCCTGGCGATGAGCAAGCGAACACTGCAGCGAAAGCTCAGCGCCGAGAAACGGAGCTTCCAGAGCGTACTGCAACAGGTTCGCCAGTCTTTGGCAGAGCAATACCTCAACGAAACCAACATCCCCATCATCGAAGTCTCGTTCCTGTTGGGCTTTCAAGAATCGAACTCCTTTATCCGCGCCTACCACAGCTGGACCGGGCAGTACCCGAATCAAGCGAGAGCAAAGGTTGGTGGGTAGTGGGTTGTTCGGAGCCGTCTTTTAGCCAGAGCACTGCAAATGTAGTGAGTGCCAAGGGGAAGCGCTGGTGCTGCCTAGTACCTTCTAAATCACGTGGCGGTCAGCTGTAAGTTGTTGATTAGAAAAAAATGCTAGACTTTTCAGCGCGACGGGGCGTGGGGCTAAACGCTGTTCTGTTTAATTCGTGCTCAACGGTTTTATGTTGAGTCAGGCTGTCAAATTTTGCTTGTTCCACATATCCGACTATAGTGTATTACATTGTAGTTCTATGTTGGGAGGCAAGTATGAGTGTTACGACAGTGCGACTCCAGTCAGAAGTCGAGCAGCAACTGGAGGCGATTGCTAGCAGGCTCCACCGAAGCAAAGGCTGGGTGATTAACCAGGCCTTGTCGGATTACATCCAAAAACAACAGCTTGAACAGGACCGTTGGCAGCAGACACTGGATGCCATGGAGTCCGCAGCTCAAGGAAAGGTGGTCGAAGCAAGTGAAGTCCACAGCTGGCTGAAGAGCTGGGGAACTGAGGATGAGAAGGTTGCACCGAGATCTGGCAAGTGAATTTGGTGTATACCGATGAAGCAATAGACGATTTGATGCGCTTGCGGGGCTCTATCTCGGTGCATAATCCACCCGCGGCCGGAAGGGTAGCAGCAGAATTAGTTGATAAAATTGAATTGCTAGCTGACTCGCCTTTTCTAGGAATAGAGGTGCAGCTGGCACCTTCACCGGGCACTATTCGTGACATGATGTTCGGCAGATATATAGTTCGTTATTCAACGCATACCAGTACCGTCATTATTCTAAGGGTGTGGCATGCGCTGGAAGGCGAGCGATAGGATTTAACGAACAAGGATAGATCGCG
>JAWSVD010000400.1:0-2991 GCA_033852095.1 Granulosicoccaceae bacterium
GATGCGCCGTTCCAGCGCATCATCTTGCACCTGCTCGTGATCGGCGACGAGGCTGGCCACTTGTGGGTTGAGGCCGTGGCGCCAGCCGGGCAATTCCGCCTGCAGAAAGTGCGCAAACTCTGCCGCCGCCGTGTTTGGTCCGCCGCCGAGCAACGCGAAGGCGCGCGCCAGTACATCCCCGCTGGCTGGCACTAACGTGGCGCCTTGCTGGCGCAGCTGGCCGGCTGCGGTGGCAAATATTGCAGCTCGCTCCGCGTCACAATCTGCCAAGGCGTCATCTGGCCACAGCGCAACCGAGAGCGAGTCCAGCGGTGCTGCACTCAGGGGCTTGGTGCCCTCAACCGCGCTGAGCACGCGGGCGATGTCCTGTACCTGCGGCGCAATCAGCCCCAACGCGTCCACACGGGTGGACAGCGGCAACACCCCGTCCATTGGCCAGTGTTGGGGTGTCACCCGGTATCCCGCGCAACCGCACAACGCGGCGGGGACGCGCACGCTGCCGCCTGTGTCCGTGCCCACACCCAATTGCGCGAGACCGCAGGCCACCGCCACGGCAGTCCCGCTGCTGGAGCCGCCCGGAATCAAGGGCGTGCCCGGCGGGGACCACGGGTTGATCGGTGTGCCTTGATTGGGGTTGAAGCCGGAGCCGCCGAAGGCGAATTCTGCGCAGTGGCTCTTGCTGTTAATGTCTGCGCCCAACTGCTGCAGCTTGCGTATGAAGCTGCCGCTGCTGGCCCACTTCTGGGGCAGGGCGCGGCTTGAGCCGGCCCAGCTTTGCATGCCGTCGACGCCGATGTTGTCTTTTACACTGACCGTCATCCCGCTGAGCGGGCCGGTGGCGCTTGCGCTGGGCTCTCGCCATTCCCGCAGCGCGTGAAAGCGCGCGTTCAGCGCCAGCATTTGGGCTTGATTCGGTGCCTTCGGGTGCAAACTCTGCGGTCCTTCGGTGTTGCCTTTGCTGTGCATACTCACATCAACCCAAAATAATTGAGCACGAAGGTGCCCGCGCCAATAGTGGCCACCGACGCCACGGTGCTCAGGGCGATCATCTGCGCTGTCAGCTGGGCGTTGCCACCGTAGGCGACCACCATGGCAAAGCCGGCGGTCGCGGCGGGGGATGCGGTCATAAAGAATAGAATACCCAGCGCCGCACCTTGGATGTCGAACAACAGATAGGCCGCGGAGACGGTCAGCAGCGGGCTGATGATCAGCTTGCCAATGCTGGCGCTGATGGCGACCCGGTCGGGTGATACCAGCGTGCTCATCTGCAGGGAGGCACCGACGCAGAGCAGCGCGAGCGGCAGCGTGAGTTGGGAGAGCAGCTTGGCGCCGTGGGAGACCGTCTGCGGCAGCACCAGCCCTGTCCATGAGAGCAGCATGCCCGCGGTGATGGCGAGTATCAGGGGATTTCGCAGCACGGCTATCAGCGCTTGCCGGCGGGCGGCCAGCCCGCGCGCTCCCTGCGGGTTTTTGTTGAGGATGAACACCGCCAGGATGTTGTAGAGCAGGGTGTTGAGCGTGATCGGAACCGCCGCGAGGGCAAGCCCTGCGGCGCCATAAGCACTGTCCACCAACGCCAGCGCTACTATGCCCATGTTGCTGCGGTACACCCCTTGTACAAACACCCCTCTGTCGTCCTCGTTCTTCACCAGGTAGGGGGCGCTCAACAGGGCCAGCGCAGTGATCACACAGGTTGCGATCAGGCTGTAGCCGATCAGCACGTAGGCAGCGCTGTCGCTCCAATCGGCGCTCAAGACCAGCAAAAATAACAAGCAGGGAAGGGAGACTGTGTAGATCAGTTTGGAGGCGGCGAGCACGAATCCCTTGTCCATCAGACCGGCAGCTCGGCAGGCCATGCCGACCGCTGAGACCAAGACCAGAGGGCCTGTGACGTTGAATGCGGTGATCAGGTGTTGAGCAACGTCTGTCATGCCGTGTGCCCAATTGCGCTCATCAGGCTTCCGAAACTGCATTGTTGTTGTATCATTTGACGTTATCGATCTACTTTGTGAGGGCGCGGGCGCCACCGATGGGAACTATTCAAGATATCGAGCAGGTTGCGCTGCGGGATTTTAGTGAGAAAGCGTACCTAGATTACTCCATGTACGTCATCTTAGACCGTGCGCTGCCACACTTGGGCGATGGCCTGAAACCAGTGCAGCGCAGGCTAATATACGCCATGAGCGAGCTGGGTTTGTCAGCCGGTCAAAAACACAAGAAGTCCGCGCGAACAGTCGGCGACGTGCTGGGAAAATACCACCCGCACGGCGACAGCGCATGTTACGAAGCCATGGTATTGATGGCGCAGCCTTTTAGCTACCGCTATCCTCTGGTGGACGGGCAGGGCAATTGGGGCTCACCGGACGACCCCAAATCTTTTGCTGCGATGCGTTACACCGAATCGCGCTTGATGCCCATCGCCAAAACCCTGCTGCAAGAACTGGGGCAGGGCACTGTCGAATGGCAGCCCAACTTTGACGGCACCATGAAAGAGCCGGTGGTGCTGCCCTCGCGCCTGCCACACGTGCTGTTGAACGGCACCACGGGCATCGCGGTCGGCATGGCCACCGACATCCCGCCGCACAACCTGCGCGAGCTCGTGGGGGCCTGTATCACCCTGTTGGATAAGCCCTCTACTGATCTGGACGGCTTGTTGGAGCACATCAAGGGCCCCGACTACCCCACGGGCGCGGAGATCATCACCCCGGCCGAAGATCTGCGCCGCATGTACGAGACAGGCCACGGTTCTGTGCGCCAGCGCGCCACCTACGAGCGCGAAGGCAGCGACATCATCGTCAGCAAGCTGCCACACCAGGCATCCCCGGCGAAGATCCTCGAGCAGATCGCGGCGCAGATGAACGCCAAGAAGCTGCCCATGGTCGAAGACCTGCGCGACGAATCGGATCACGAGCACCCGATCCGCCTGGTGATCACGCCGCGCAGCAACCGCATCAACTTTGATGCGCTGATGCACCATTTGTTTGCCACCAC
>JAWSVD010000401.1:0-6535 GCA_033852095.1 Granulosicoccaceae bacterium
GACGGGCGCGTCAAGTGAACATAGTTCCGCGTACAAGGCGTAGGCTTAACATCGCCGCGGATACACATCGCTCATGCCGCCCTACAGAACCCGACTGAGCACCACCCCCGTAGGGCGGACAAGCCGCAGGCGCCTCCGCGGCACACGCCCGCAGAATCACGGCTCCACCGAGCGTCACCTAACTCCGGAAAATCACCGTGCCCGTCTATCGCCCCTTGTGTGCCGACCGGGGACTCGCAGTCTGGGTAGCGCAGGCTTGGCGGGATCAAGTGGCGTGGCTGTTTGAGCGGAGCGAGTTCCCGCGATCCGCTCCCGGCCGGGCCTCGGCAAGCTGAGTGTTGCTGTGTTTTTTCGCAGAAAAACGAGGACGCGGGTGTGATTTATTTCTGGATTTTCGTTCACACAAAAAGGTAGGTCGCCCGCCCGGCGATAGAGGGCATCGAAGCAAAGGAACCTTCAAGCCAACACTGCCAACCCAAGAAAACCGACCCCAAGCGGTATTGCCCGCATAAAATCGGTCCCAACAAAGATCAAGTTTGCTGCGCAAACCCGGATACCGCTCCGCTACTTCCGGGCTACAAAAAGGCCAGTGTTGCTGAAGCGATCACTGCAGATGCGCTGCGCTTGGGACGCCCTGCGGGTTTTGATCTGACAAGCCCGCGTCGGGTCGATTGGGCGGAGGCGCATCGGCGACATGCCCCGCGGCCGCAACCTGAACACCTCTCGTCGCCTGCGATTACACTGCGCACATTGCGGGGCTGCACAGTTTCGCGCATACTCGCCATCTGACAAGTGCTCGCAGTGTTGTCGCCTCCGGTGGCTATATCAAAGAGTTAAATGGGAAGTTGGTGTGCAATTGGTGGATTACCCCACTGCAAAGCCAACGCTGCCCCCGCAACGGTGTACGCAGACGCGTGAGCCCGATACCAGCTTGCAGACAGATAGACTAGGTGTCGCGGAGGGCCGCACCGTCGTTCTCGCGCAGCCGCGCCAGCACGCCATGCCTCCCCAAACACCTGCTTGAAACGGTTGTCAGCGCGACAACCAGAATTTGTTTTGTCAGGGAGTGAAGCATGACGTTTAAATCGCTGGCCACTGTGGCTCTACTGGCGACTGGCTGTGCCAGCACCGCACAGGCCCACTTTCAGATGATCCACGCCGAGGGGTATCTGCGCGACAAGGGCGGCAAGGTCACGCTCAACACGCCCTTCACTCACCCTTCGCACGGCTCACCGATGATGGCGATGGAGAGTCGGCCCGAGTCGATGCTACTGAACCACCGTGAAAAGCAGACCGACCTGAGCGAGCCGCTGACTGCTGTGCAGTGGAGCGAGCCCAGCGGCGAGAGCGGCGCCCAGACCTGGCAGCTACAAACCAAATTTCGCAAACTCGGTGATTATGTCTTCAGCCTCACGCCGGCCCCTTATTATGAGGCCAGTGAGGACAAGTACATCCAGCAGTTCACCAAGGTGGTGTACAACGTTGGCGGCCTGCCCACCGACTGGGACAAGCCCACCGGTGCGCCCTTTGAGATATTGCCTGACCTGGCACCCTACGCGGTCTACGCGGGTGGATTGTTCTCCGGCGTGGTGCTGGTGGACGGCACGCCCCGCGCCGGCGCTTCGATTGAGGTGGAATACCTGAACCACGCGGCCAAAGCGGACAACAGCGGCTTTGAAGCGTCTGCCAATATTGAATACCCCAACGGGCACATGAACATGCAGACCATCAAATCCGACAGCAACGGCCGCTTTTACTTTGTGCCACCGGTGGCGGGCTACTGGGGCTTTGCCGCGCTGGATCTGGACGACAAGGCCCTGTTTGAGGGCAAGGAGCTGTCGCAGGACGCGGTGATCTGGATACAAGCCCACGCACTCAAGCGAGTCAACTGATGCACGTGGTCGACGGGGCCTTGTCGGATGTGGTCGTCATTGGCGGGGCCGTGCTGGCAATCGCTGGCGTGGCCGTGGGACTGCGCCACATCGACAGCGAGCGCATCCCGCAGGTGGGCATCCTCAGCGCCACCTTCTTTATCGCCTCGCTGATTCACATCCCTGCCGGCCCCACCAGTGTGCACCTGATCCTCAACGGGTTGATCGGCCTGACCTTGGGCTGGGCCGCATTCCCGGCGCTGTTGGTGGCGCTGTTATTACAAGCGGTGTTCTTCGGCTTTGGCGGTTTCGTGGTGTTGGGCGTCAACGCCTTTAACATCGCGCTGCCGGCGGTGATGGTCTACTACCTGTGTCGGCCCGGATTGAAAGCAGATAACCCTACGGTGGCAGCTTTCTGGGGCGGTGTAGGCGGCGGCTTGGCTGTTGTATTGACCTCAATTTTTGTGGCGACGTCCCTGGCTCTCTCGGGGAATGAGTTCCTGCCTGCTGCCAAGCTGGTGGTGCTCAGCCACTTACCGATCGTGGCGGTGGAGGCCTTCCTCAGCGGGGCGGCGGTGCTGTTGATCCGCAAAGTGCGGCCCGAATTTTTTGGAGAGACAGCATGAACCAGCCCCGCGCCTCGTTGACCGTGCTTTGCTTCGTGTTCGCGGTACTGGCATTACCTGTGTCGGCTCACAACGTGGTGTCCGGAGCCTACGTGGACGGCATGATCGTAGAAGGTGAAGTGGGTTTTTCCAACGGCGAGCCCGCCCAGGCGGGGGTGCAGGTGGAGGTCTGGGTGGATGATCAGAAGCAGGGTGAAACAGTCATCGAAGCCGAGGGCCTGTTCAGTTACCAAGCCACAGCAGCGGTGGCCCATCGGTTTAAAATCGACTTGGGCGCCGGGCACGTCGCGGAGATCGCGGTGGAGGCGGATGAGTTTGTCGTGGCAGTATCTGCGACGGCGGCTGCAGCTCCAGATGTGACAACAGCGGGCGCCGTGCGCACGAGCAATACAGCCATCGTGGGTGTCAGCGCTCAGCAGTTGGAATCCATCGTGCGCCGAGCCGTGGCGCAGCAGATCAAACCGCTGCAAAAAGAACTGCGCGCCTACAAAGAGAAAATCATGTTTCGCGACATCGCCGGGGGCGTGGGTTTTATATTCGGTCTGTTTGGCGTGGCCGCGTGGATGGCGGCGCGCAAAGAGCGGGCGGCAGCGGACTGAGCATGGCGCACTTTCTGGAGCACGGCGCCACCTCTTGGCACGGACAGCAGCTGCAACACGGGGGCAAAGGGCTCGACCGCTTTGACCCGCGGGCGCGCATTGTCGCCGCTACTTTGTTTGCTGGGGCGGCGGTATTTAGCCACAACCTGATCGTGCCGGCCTTGGCTTTGGTCCTGGCGGTTGCGGTGGCGCTGTGCGCCAACCTCGACCTGCGACGCACCCTGCGGCGGGTGGCCGCTGTCGACACCTTCATTGTCTTCATGTTGTTGATGTTGCCCTTCACCACGCCGGGCGAGCCAATGTTTGAACTCTTCGGTTTTGCCGCAAGTTATGAGGGCCTGTACAAGGCGGTGGAGATCGGCCTGAAAACCAACGCCGTGGTGCTGATGCTGCTGGCGCTGGTGGGCACCATGGAGGCCACCACTCTTGGGTATGCACTGGCGCGGCTGCGGGTGCCGCAGAAGCTGGTGCACCTGATGCTCTTCACCGTGCGCTATTTAGAAGTGATTGGCCGCGAATACAGCCGCATGCGCAAAGCCATGCGGGCGCGCGCCTTTCAGCCGCGCAACAGCCGCCACACCTACCGTTCGGTGGGGTATTTGGTGGGCATGATGCTGATCCGCAGCCTCGACCGCAGCGAGCGCGCACTGGCGGCGATGAAGTGCCGCGGCTTCAGGGGGCAGTTGTTTCTGCTGGATCACCTGCAATGGCAAGCCCGCGACGCGCTGCCGGTGGCGGCCGCCCTGGGTTTTGTACTGTTCGCCATCGCCGTGGGGCTCACAGCGTGATCGCGCTTAGGCTGGCCACAAGTGATTTCGAACCGCCTTCACCGGACACCGTGGGCGCGGACCGTGACTCGGAATATCCTTGCTCGACGAAATTCGAAGCCGCCGCATTCGTCTGCCGGAATCGATCTCCCGCGGCGGGCCGTTGTGAACCCCGCATGGCACCAGAATTCACCACAGAGACAGCGCAATGCCCGAACTGATCCGAGTAGAGGGGCTGAGTTACCACTACCCGCGCCGTGGCCAGGTACTGGACGGGGCGGATTTTTGCCTGTGCAGCGGCGAGCGCGTCTCGCTGGAAGGCGGCAACGGCGCCGGCAAAACCACCTTCCTCAACCTGCTGACCGGGCTGAACAAAGCCAAAGCCGGGCGCATCATCGCCTTCGGCCGCGAGCGCAAAGTAGAAGATGATTTCTGGGAGGTGCGGGCCAAGGCTGGTTTTTTGTTTCAAGACCCAGACGATCAGCTCTTTTGCCCCACAGTGCTGGAAGACGTGGCTTTCGGCCCGCTGAACTTGGGTCAATCGCCGGCGGACGCCGAGCAGATCGCCCGCGACATTCTCGCCAGCCTGAACATGGCGGGCTTTGAAGAGCGCATCACCTACCAGCTCAGTGGCGGTGAAAAACGCATGGTCACCCTGGCCGCGGTGCTGGCTATGCAGCCCGAAGTGCTGCTGCTGGACGAGCCTTCCAACGCCCTGGACGACGCCGCGCGCACGCTGCTGATCAGCACCCTGCAATCACTGCCGCAGGCGATGATCATCATTTCCCACGACGCCGACCTGCTCAGCCAGCTGGTCACTCGCCGCACCCGCCTGACAGCCGGTAAGATACAAGCCGTGTAGGGTCGAATTCATTCGACCCTACAATGCTGTGGTTCGAGAGGGGGAGAGCGGTGTATTGGCCGAAAACCAAGGCGATCAACGCAAGGCCCTACAATAAGCTGATATTGATCCACAGGCCTCGCCATCAATAAGGATCCGTGCATGACCGCAAACGTTGCTTCACCCTTCGCCAACCGCAGCTTCCGCCTGCTGTTCAGCGCGCAGCTGACCTCCCTGGTGGGCAGCGGCCTGACACAAATGGCGCTGGCGCTGCTGGCCTTTGACCTCGCCGGCGGGCAGGCCGCCATCGTGCTCGGCATCGCCTGGTCCATGCGCGTCACCGCCTCGGTCATCTTCGCCCCCATTTTCGGCGCGCTGGTGGACAAGCTGCCGCGCAAGAGCTGGCTGATCGGTCTCGACCTTGGGCGTGCCGCTATTGTCTTATGCCTGCCCTTCGTCAGCACAGCCTGGCAGATCTACACGTTGATTTTTCTGCTCAATATCCTCTCGGCAGGCTTTACCCCCGTGTTCCAGGCATTGCTGCCGGACGTGCTCAAAGACGAAGCCAGCTACACCCGCGCACTGGCGCACGTGCGCCTCGCCTACGAGCTCGAGCGCATGCTCAGCCCCGTGCTCGCGGGCTTCGCGCTGCTGCTGATCAGCTACAACGCGCTGTTCGTGCTCAACGCGCTGAGCTTCTGCGTCTCGGCCTTGTTGTTAAGCCGGGCCTTATTTCCCCCCACGCCGCTCAGTCAGCGCACCACGGGCGTCTGGCGCAACATCAGTTTCGGCGTCAGCGCCTACCTGCGCACCCCACGACTGCGCGCACTGCTGGGCCTGCACCTGGCTGTCGCCGCCACCGGCGCCATGGTCATCATCAATACCGTCGGTCACGTGCAGGGCACGCTGGGTTTGCCAGAGCAGGTGACCGTGTGGCTGATGGCCGTGTCCGGGGCAGGGGCCATCGCCGCCGCAAGGCTGACCCCTTGGCTGTTGGAAAGACACTGCGACGACCGGCAGCTGATGCTGATATCTGGTGCTGTGCTTGCCGTCTGCCTGCTGCCCATGACCTTCCTGCACGCAGGGGTGGTGCTGATGGCAGTGGTCTGGTTCACGGTCGGCGCGGGCTCGTCGTTCATCCTCACCGCCGCTGGCCGGGTGCTCAACCGCAGCTGCCTCGACTCGGACCGCAACGCCTACTTCGCCGCCAACTTCTCCCTCAGTCACGCCGCTTGGCTGCTGTGTTACCCGCTGGCCGGGTGGTGGGGCAGCAACAGCATGGGCCAAGCCGCTCTTGGCCTCAATGTGCTCGCGCTGATAGGCGCCGCCTTCGCCTGGCGCAGCTGGTCGGCCAGTGACGCCGATGAGCTCTGGCACAGCCACGAAGCCATCTCCCACGCCCACCAGCACAGCCACGACAGCAAAAACGACGCGCACCACCAGCACAGTCACACCCAGCCAGAAGGCGACGAAGCGCACAGCCACCAGCACAGCCACGAAGCCCACCGGCATCAACACCGCTTCGTCATCGACGAGCACCACCCCAAGTGGCCGAACCAACCGTAAAGCTACGCGCCCCGAGCTAAAGCATTACCCACAAAACGCCACAGACCCAGTGGGTAAGGCTTCATCCTTACAGTATCGCTCAGGAGAACTGCCCAGCAGCGCCGGCCGTAAAGCTGAAGCATCCCCCACAAAACGCCACAGACCCGTGGGTAAGGCTTCAGCCTTACAGTGTCGCTCAGGAGAACTGCCCAGCAGCTCCAACCGTAAAGCTAAAGCATTACCCACAAATCATCACACTCAGTAACCAAAGCCTCGCCCTGTGGGT
>JAWSVD010000402.1:0-1427 GCA_033852095.1 Granulosicoccaceae bacterium
CATGAAATCCGTTTTAAAGCGCAATCGTACTTTTGCACGTTTCCAACGATTTTTGCTTGGCACAGTATTCACCGCTTTGGCCGCTCGTCTCGTTTTTGAACGCCAGAATGCGAGCTAAAAAGTGTGACAATTGGTCTTATTTTCTCTACGCTTCAGTGCGAAAATAACACTAACGCAAGACGGAAATTCAAAGCGCGTATTTCATACTTATGAAGTCTTATCTGGTTGTCTCTGGGGTACCCGGTAGTGGTAAATCTACGGTCGCGCGGGCGCTTGCGAAGGGCCTTAACTGGCCTTGTTTCGACAAGGATGACTACCTTGAAATTCTATTCAAAATACATGGCTGCCAAGACCCACAGCAGCGCCAAGTACTCAGTAGAGAAGCTGATGTCCTCTTCCAAGAGGCAGCAAGCGAGAATGATTTTGCAGTATTAGATTCCTTCTGGCAGGCTCCAACATCTCAATCGATGTCAGGCACGCCAACTGGCTGGCTTGTCTCAACTCACATACGGGTATTAGAAGTGTTCTGTCGGTGCCCAGCTGACACTGCTGCAATTCGGTTTTTAGATCGAAAGCGTCATCCGAGCCATCACGACTACCATTGGACAATGGATTCGCTTGTGTCGCAGTATGGCCGATTAGAACGAGATCTTCCTCTGAACCTGGGGGAGGTGGTTGAGTTCAATAGTTCTGGATGCGGAGAATTCGAACAACTTGTTGCAACGGTGCGTGTGTGGGCTACTGCCTAACTAACTTCTGATAGTCGGGTAAAACCTGCATCCTTAGGCAGCCTCCACACCGGCAATTTGTCGCTGATGTGGGCTGAGGGAACATCGAATGAAAGGGAATTAATTTTGAATCTAGCGTCTAGAGGGATTTGCTTTGATGACGTTAGTTTTCATAGAGAGATTATCTATTTGGCTTTATGGGATCAGCCCGGCGAGGATCGGCGTCAAAGAACTGTTTTAGGCGATCCAATGGTAGGCGCTATTTATCCGCAGTAGTGGAGGCTTTACCGGCGCTGTTAGGCTTTTACCCCCAGTTAGGTTTGCAGTGACGCACTTCAACACGCTGCTTTGTTTAGCTGTTGCTTTTTGTGCTCACATCTTGATACAGATGCAGAATGGAAACGTCATGCACTGATAGCCTTTGGCCTGAAGAGCTGCAGCTTTTCACAAAAAACTGCGATTGTTATCAGCGCTAGCCCAGTTAACTGCAGCCAGTCTGGGCGCACGCCATATACCGCGACGTCAAAGATCAAAGCCGTCAATGGGTAAAGGAACGAAAGAATCACAACGTGATTGGTTTCAAGTGATTGCAGCGCACTGTAGAGCATCAGGTAAAGCAGCCCCGTGTGTACTACCCCAATAATTAAAAGGATCCCCCAGCTACTACTGTCTACACGCAGTCCGCCCGTGTTTAGCAGT
>JAWSVD010000403.1:0-2008 GCA_033852095.1 Granulosicoccaceae bacterium
ACGATTGCCCGGCCAGATTGGGTACTTCCGGATCTTTGGCGACGCCGATCTTGCCGTGACAAACAGAGCATTGCCTGGCAAGAACCTTCCCCTTGGATGGATCAGCAGCTAGCGCTGTGACAGGCAACATGATGGCCACCAACACATTCACTGCGGACGGAACTAACGTTAATCTTTGCATCGTAAATTCACTGAGTAGAGTTAGAATGGGTGGCCAAGTGACCACCCACTGCATTAACCGCCAGTATCGCGACGTGGCACTGAGTCCTCAATCACTCTGCGTATGAAATACGGTAAATGGCGTTGGCGAAATCGTCCGACACCAAGATAGAGCCATCTTTCATTTGAGCCACGTCGACGGGTCGGCCGTCGTATTCACCGTTCTCATCGATCCAACCTTCGGCAAAGGGTTCAGTAGTCGCAACACCCTCATCGTCTATAAAGATCACCATCACGCGTGCGCCTACTGGTGTGGTTCGGTTCCACGAGCCGTGCTGTGCAGAGAAAATGGCGTTCTTGTATTTGTCCGGGAACATCTTCCCAGTATAGAAGGTCATGCCCAAGTCAGCGGCGTGGGCAATGGTTTCCGACACGGGCATCACCACATCCACCGGCACATCTTGGCCTTCGTACTCGGCAGTGCGTACAGCGCCGCCACCGTACCAAGGGTGACCAAAGTGCTGCCCCGCTTCGGTTTGACGATTGATCTCGCCGGGCGGGATATCGTCGCCCATACCGTCGACTTGATTGTCGGTCCACCACAACTCACCTGTCACAGGGTGGAAATCATGGCCCACGGAGTTGCGCACACCGTAGGTGTACACTTCTCTGTCGGTGCCGTCTCTGTTCATCCGAATGATCCCGCCCATGCCGGTCTCTTTGTAGAGATCAATTTTCTCCGCGGGAGAGACATTAAAGGGTTGCCCCAGAGAAATGTACAGCTTGTTATCCGGACCGACCTTGATGACCCGAGCCGTGTGGTTATAACTTTCCTCTTCCACGGGGATCAACGTGCCTTGTGGCACAATCGGCACAGCGACAACATCAGGGCTCTCATGAAAATATTCAGCTGCCGGGTACATCATCACGCGGTTTCTCTCCGCGATGAACAAAAAGCCGTCTTTTGAAAATGCGACGCCATTGGGGATATCAAGATCCAGTGAAGGGGCAAAATCTTTGACTTCATCCGCAACCCTGTCCCTGTTCCTGTCCATGACGGCCCAGACTTTGTCCTTTTTGGTTCCGACAAAGAGAACAGTCCCTTGCGGCGCCATGGCCATGTGCCTGGCATCGGGAACAAGCGCATGTCGAGTCCCGTGTGAACATATACCGAAACGGAGTTATGCTCTGTTCCAAGCATACGACGTCGTCAGCGCTCTGATCGAGTCGTACCGTGTTCCTCAGGAGGCCCCGTCATGAACATCCACTCTCAGGCCAGAACCACCGCCCAACTACGCAGCGAAATCCATGATTCACCCCTGACAAACGCCGCGCTAGCGAGAAAGTACAATGTCACCAAAGCCATCATCAGCAAGTGGCGTTCTCGCGACTCCTTCGAGGACAAAAGCCACCGCCCAGACCGCCTCCAGACAACCCTCACCACCGAGCAAGAGATGCTGGTGGTCGAGCTCCGTAAGATGCTCTTTCTCCCGCTGGATGACCTGCTGGTGATCACCCGGAGGTTCATCCATGACGAGGCCAGCAGATCGGGTATTGACCGCACACTGAGGCGGTACGGCGTCTCCAATCTCAACACCATGCGGCGCGAACTCGAAGAGGCCAGCGGAGAGAATACACCCAAGAAAACCTTCAAAGACTACAAGCCAGGATTCATCCACATCGACGTGAAATACCTGCCTCGCATGCCCGATGAGAAGCAGCGGCGCTATCTGTTTGTCGCCATCGACAGGGCCACACGGTGGGTCTATCTGGAGATTTTCTCCCACAAAACGGCGGCGAATGCAGCGAGCTTCTTGGCGCAGGTCATCAAGCGAGCACCGTTCAAAAT
>JAWSVD010000404.1:0-3188 GCA_033852095.1 Granulosicoccaceae bacterium
AGCCTAGGCCTCAACCCACTCAACCCAGACACAGACAACAACGGCACAGCCGACGGCGACGAAGACAGCGACGCCGATGGCTTGAGCAACGCCCTGGAGCTGGCGCACAACTTTGACCCGGCCAACCCAGTCGATGCCGAAGAAGACGCCGACAGCGACGGCCTCAGCAACCGCGACGAGCTGTTGACCCACAACAGTGACCCCAACAACGCCGACAGTGACGGCGACCAGCTGACAGACGGCCTAGAAGTGAGCCTGGGGCTTGATCCCAGCAAAACAGACAGTGACAGCGACGGCGTCACAGACGCCGACGAAGACCACGACAATGACGGCCTCAGCAACATCACCGAAGTGCAGGGCGGCACCGACCCAGCAAAAACCGACAGTGATGAAGACGGTCTGACCGATGGTCTGGAGCTAAGCCTAGGCCTCAACCCACTCAGCACAGACACAGACAACAACGGCACGGCCGACGGCGACGAAGACAGCGACGCCGATGGGCTGAGCAACGCCCTGGAGCTGGCGCACAATTTTGACCCGGCCAACCCAGCCGACGCCGAAGAAGACGCGGACAACGACGGCCTCAGCAACCGAGACGAGCTGTTGCAACACAACAGTGACCCCAACAACGCCGACAGCGACGGCGATCAGCTGCTTGACGGCCTAGAAGTGGGCCTGGGGCTTGATCCCAGCGAAACAGACAGCGACAGCGATGGCGTAGGGGACGCCGACGAAGACTTTGATGCCGACGGTCTCAGCAACATCGCTGAAGTGCGCGGCGGTACAGCCCCCGCAAAGGCAGACAGCGACGGCGATGGTCTGGACGATGGGCTAGAGCTGCAGCTGGGCCTGAACCCTCTCAACACCGACAGTGACGGCAACGGCACAGCCGACGGCGCAGAAGACAGCGACGCCGATGGCTTGACCAATGCGCTGGAAGTAGCGCACGGCCTAGACCCCGCCGACCCCGCCGACGCTGAACAGGACGCCGACAGCGATGGCTTGAGCAACAAAGCAGAACTGCTGATCCACAACAGTGACCCCAACAACCCGGACAGTGACGACGACCAGCTGCCCGACGGCCTAGAAGTCGCGCTGGGCCTGAGCCCCACGGACAAAGACAGCGATCACAACGGCACCGAAGACGGCGACGAAGACAGCGACGGCGATGGCCTGAGCAACAGCGCGGAGTTGGCGGGCGGCACATCCCCCGGCCAAGCAGACACGGACGGAGACGGCCTGGATGACGGCTTGGAATTGACACTCGGCCTCAACCCACTGCTCACTGACAGCGACGCTGACGGCACAGCCGATGGCGACGAAGACTTTGATGCCGACGGCCTGAGCAATGCACTGGAAATAGCACACGGACTGAACCCAGCCGATGCGGCAGACGCCGCGGCAGACGCCGACGGCGATGGTCTGAGCAACAGCGATGAGCTGCTGCAACACAACACCGACCCCAACAACAACGACAGCGACGGTGATACGTTGCCCGACGGCGTTGAAGTGGCGCTGGCACTCAACCCCCTCGCCACAGACACAGACGGCGACGGCACCGCTGACGGCGACGAAGATTTTGATGCCGACGGTATCGCCAACACCCAAGAACTAGCCCTCGGCACCGACCCCGCCAACGCCGACAGCGACGGCGACGGGCTGAGCGATGGCCTAGAGCTGAGCCTTGGGCTCAGCCCGCTAGCAACAGACACAGACGGCAACGGCACAGCGGACGGCGACGAAGACCACGACGGTGACGGCCTCAGCAACGGCCTGGAAATTGCCAACGGTTTGGCGCCGGACAACGCTGCCGATGCCGACGAGGACGCGGACAACGACGGCCTCAGCAACCGCGATGAGCTGCTGACGCACCACACCGACATCCACGACAAGGACAGCGACGGCGATGGCCTGAACGACGGTGCCGAAGTGCAGCTGGGCATCGACCCCAACAACGGCGACAGCGACGGCGACGGTGTTGGCGACAGCACAGACACCTACCCGGGCAATGCACAGCAGAGCAAGCTGGCGGCAGTCACCGGCCTGAGCGCCGCCACAGAAGTGCCAGCCCTGGCCTTGAGCTGGAGCGCCCTGAGCGATCAACAGTTGTTGGCGGCTTACCGGCTGGAGCGCCGCATTGGCACCGCCGAGCAGGCGCTCACCCTGCTCGACAACAGCGCCCAAGACCGCCTGCACTACCTCGACGACAACGTCGAAAACGGCCAGGGCTATCAATACCGGGTCACCGCCATCGACACCCGCGGTAACCTGGGCGAAGCCAGCGCTTGGCTGCCTGTGCACCTGCTGTACAACCAGCAAGCCGTGTCGGACATCACCGCCCAGCGCGACGCGAGCGCGGTGAGCTTATCCTGGCCCGATGCGAACGCCGACGGCTATCGCATCTACCGCCAGACAGCCGCGGGCGGCTTTGAGGCGCTTGCCGACGTGACGAGCAACACCTACAGCGACAGCAGTACCGAGCTGCACTTGGCTTATGGCTACAAAGTGGCCAGCCTGCTGCACGCTCAAAATCCCTTTGACGGCGAGACAGTCACGGCTGTAGGCCCGCTCAGCGACGCCATCGCGCTAGAGCCCTTCGTCGTTTACAACATCGAGCTGGACATCAACGGCGCCAGCGAAGTGTCGGGTGATGTCTTTCAGCTGCGCGTCGACGGCGACACCAGCTTGGCCGTGGCGGGTGTATACCGCGACGCCTTGGGCGCCGTGCGCATCACCGCCGTGCAGGGCGACAAAACCCACGCCGCCAGCAGCGACAACGGCGAGTTCACCCTGCGTTTTGACGCCGATGATCTGGGCAGCTGGCGCATTACCGCGCAAGACCAACACCCCAGCCAAAGCGCCAACAACACCAGCGTGCAGCTCATACTGGCGGCCGATCAGCAGCCACCGCAACTGGCGGTACAGCCCGGCTTAGCCACCTCCACCGCCGTGGACAGCTTTATCCTGCGCGCCATCGCCAGCGACGAATCCGGCATCAGCGACATCTACGCCACCTCTGACCGCTTTGCCGACACCCCCTTTCAGGGTCAGATAGGCGAGGGTGGCAGCGTGAGCATCAGCGTGCCCCTGCTGCACGGCCCCAACGTGTTCAGCCTGATCGCCATCGACGGTGCGGGCAACCAGAGCACCGTCAGCCACACCGTGGAGCGTGCCGTGGCCCTGGTGCC
>JAWSVD010000405.1:0-1166 GCA_033852095.1 Granulosicoccaceae bacterium
ACTGATTGATACAATGAGATTGTCTAGAAAACACTATAGCTATAGAGGAAACCAGGCCATGGCTCATTGTAAAACGATTTTTTCTCAAATACTAAAACTTGTACCCCGACATGAGTTCGAGACGCTCGCAAAGCAGCATCATTCGGGACGGGCTTTCCGCAAAGCCTCTCGATGGTCACAGTTCGTGTCTTTGACTATGGCCCNNGGCAGAAATAGCTTGAGAGATATCTGCGATAACCTCAATGCTCAGTCCCACCGTCTGTACCATCTGGGCAGCGCGAATATCTCGAAAACCACGCTGGCACGGCTCAATGAAGGCAAACCTTATGCGCTCTATGAAGCATTATTTGGCAAACTATTGAAACGCTGCCAAGGGGTTGCTCCACGGCACAACTTTCGATTTAACAACAAACTCTATTCACTGGACGCATCGACAATCGACTTGTGTCTTGCGGCCTTCCCGTGGGCTGATTTTCGCACCACCAAGGGGGCGGTGAAACTACATGTGGGCCTGGACCATGGGGGTTTCCTTCCCGAGTTTGTCACCCTTACGGAAGGCAAGACAGCGGATGTGGTCGTGGGTCGAACGCTCGCGTTCCCCAAAGGAAGCATTGTGGTAGTTGACCGAGGGTATAACGACTATCAGTGGTATAAGCAATTGACAGATAAAGGGGTTTTCTTCGTCACACGCCTTAAAGCTAACGCGAAGACACGCACGGTGGAGCGTCGAAAACCCCCTTCGATCTCCGGTGTCAGCAGTGACCATACGATTGAATTTACGGGTGTTCAGACCGCGAAGAAGTGTCCGGTTCGATTGCGCCGCGTGGGGTATCGTGATGCTGAGACGGGAAAGCGATATGTCTTTTTGACGAACAATTTTAAGCTCTCGGCCAAGACGATTGCGGATATCTACAAAGCGCGTTGGCAGGTAGAGTTGTTCTTCAAGTGGATCAAGCAAAACTTGAAGATAAAGTCTTTTATAGGCACGAGCAAGAATGCGGTCATGACGCAAATCTGGGTAGCGATGTGCGTGTATCTATTGCTGGCCTTTTTGAAGTTTCAGTCGCAGGCGCCAAAGTCACTGCAACAAATACTGCGGTTGTTTCAGCTCAACTTATTTGAAAAGCGGGATTTGGCGGCATTGTTAAGAGGTGACAGTTTCAAGA
>JAWSVD010000406.1:0-1208 GCA_033852095.1 Granulosicoccaceae bacterium
CTACGTGGCTGACGGCAAATGGCTCGCCGATAAAGGGCACAGGTGAGGCGCGGTGGAACACTGGATCCGTCAGTATCAATTTGCCCGCTACATTGAACAGCACAGTGGAATGTCCCAGCCAGACAAATTTCCCCGGTGTTAGCAGGGCCGTATCCAGTGCTTGACTGGGCAGGGCGGTGTTGGGGTTTTTGGTGGAGGCATGGCTGAAAAATGCCGAAATGCTGCGCGGGTTTTCTTCATCGGAGGTGTCGAGCAGCGTCGCCACCAGATTGTGAAACAGCCCGTCGCGGAAATTGTCGGAAGCCTGTATGCGGGCAAGGGAGTCGCCCGTCGCGGCGGCACCGAAGGTTGGCGCAAAATTGACAAAGGCCGCGATGCCCAGCGCGAGCAACAGCACCAGTGCAAATAGGTATTTGGCGATAACAAAGCATATTCGCATGAGGCTATTCCAGGGTGTTGATTCGAAGCAGGGCTAGAGCTTAGCTGTCAGTTGAGTCTTTTTCTGGCGGTGTTCGGGTAATGGCTGGCAAATACAGGCAGTCGCGAGAGCGCCGCTTCATCCTGCGCAGTTTGCAGCGTTTTTCAGGGCGAGAGGGCTGTTGCAAGCCAAGGTCATCCAGCGCAGCCATCGAGATTTTGCGATCAATCTTTCCTTTCGATAGTAATCTCCAGTGTTTTGCTGTTGCCCGCAAACCACTTCTGAACGTACAAAGAGCCGACGATGGGCGCTTTTCCTTCCTCTGGCAGTTCCTTGTAACGGACGCTGTTCTTGGTCTCTTTTTCGTAGCTAAATTTAACGATTTCCTTGCTCATGCGGGGCTGCTCTTTTGGTGTTGATGTGGATAGAACCACGGTGGTTGCAGGAGCTTAGCAGAAATGCGCGTCTGGATTGTTTTGCCACGATCCCTCTTAGCAGCAGTGGTTTTGGCGCGCAGGGCTGCAGTTGACACTTTCAAGATGCGCCCTACTGTCGAACTTCGTGTCCTTGAGAATGCCCGATATGCGGCCGTTAAAGCGCTCCACCATGCCGTTGGTCTGCGGATGCCTAGGCTTGATAAGGCGGTGCTCTATCTGCTCCTTTGTGCACTGTTTATCAAACACGTGCTTCCCCGTGGGTTCGCGCTCTTTGTTGCCCCTGAAGAGCTTGTCGGTGAACTCTGTGCCGTTGTCGGTGAGCAACTTGTAGATTTTGAACGGTGCTCGCTTGA
>JAWSVD010000407.1:0-3707 GCA_033852095.1 Granulosicoccaceae bacterium
TGGCGTAGGCGATGCGCTGCTGAGCGAGCTCTTCCGTGGGCAGTGCATGAGTCTGCTGGTCGGCCATCATTTGCAGCCGGTTCTCCAGCCGTCGCAGAAAATCATAGGCGCGCGGCAGGAACTCGACCTCCTCCGCGTCCAGCAGCTTTAACTCGCCCAAGCTGCTCAGCACCGCCAAGATGCCGCGTTGCTGCAGGGAGGCCTCGCGCCCACCGCGCACCAGCTGAAAGCTCTGGCCGATGAATTCGATCTCGCGGATGCCGCCGATGCCGAGCTTGACGCAGCTGTCCAGGCCGCGCCGCTTCATCTCCGACACCATGGTCGCTTTGAGGTTGCGCAAGGATTCAATGGCGCCGTAATCCAAGTAACGGCGGTAGATGAAAGGACGCAGCATGTGCTGCAGTGTGTCGATGTCGGCAGGTCGACCACAGAGCGCCCGCGCCTTGATCATGGCGTAGCGCTCCCACTCGCGGCCCTGGGTGAGGTAATAGGCCTCCAGTGCGTCGAAGTTCATGGCCAGTGGGCCACTGTTGCCAAAGGGCCGCAGCCGCATGTCCACTCTGAAGACAAAACCCTCGGCGGTGGTCTCGCCCAGGGTTTTGATCACCCGCTGTGCCACTTTGATAAAAAACTGCTGGTTGTCGATGGGCTTGCGGCCATCGGTCTCGCCGCTCTCGGCGAAGACGAAGATCAAATCGATGTCCGAGCTAAAATTGAGCTCCGCGCCGCCGAGCTTGCCCATACCAATGGCGATCAGCTGCTGTATGTCTCCCTGCGCATCGCGCGGCTGGCCGTGACGCACCGCCACCGCAGCGTGTGCCTGTGCCACAGCACCTGCGATGCAAGCCTGCGCAAAATCTGTCAGTTCAGCCAAGGTCTCGGCGGTGCTGGCGCTGAGGCCCGCGAGATCGCGCCAGGCAATGCGCACCATCTCGGCCCGGCGCAAGCGGCGAAACTGCCGCAGCAGGGCAGCCTCGTCGTCACCCGCTCGGCCAACCGCCGCTGCGACCAGCCGTTCATAATTGCTCAACGAGCGCGGCTGCCACAGTGAACACGCCAGCAACTCCGGCAACAGATCCGGCTGCTGCTTCAGCGAAAGCGGGACAAAATCCGACATGCCGAACAAGCTGAGCAAGTGTTTCGGCAGCGAAGCATCGGGTTGATCCGCCATCTGATCTGCGATCTGCGCCAGGCGCCGCTCTGCCTCTGACCTCAATGCTTGTGGCAAGGGCGCCAATGCCACCCGTGCGTCAATGTTTTGTGCGTCCGCCACCTGTTCTTCCCCCTCGCAATAACTCAACTCGCTGTGCTACTTGCTGCCCCGCTCAGCGGCCCTGCCCGCGCCAATGCGCAGGACTTATTGTGTATGGTATTGCCACACCGTGCTGCACTTTTTTGCAACAATGACAAACACCGGTTGTGCGCCGCGCAGTTGCTGGCTACCCTTTGCAGCATGGTTAATAAAGAATCTGGCCCCGCGGCCCTGGCGGTTCGCGATCTGGCTGTATGCATCAACGACACCGCTATTGTCCATCACGTCAGCTTTGCGCTTGAGCCCGGGGATATCGGCTGCCTGCTGGGGCCCTCGGGCTGTGGCAAGACCACCATCCTGCGCACCATTGCCGGCTTTGAGCAACCCAGTCACGGCTCGATCACCTTGGGTGATCGCCTGCTGGCCGACGCACACCTCTCCGAACCCACCGAGAAGCGCGAGGTGGGCATGGTGTTTCAGGATTTGGCGTTGTTTCCGCACCTGCGCGTGGACGACAACATCGGCTTTGGCATCAAACACTGGCCGCGCGCCGAGCGACAGGAGCGCATCGCCCAGCTGCTGCAGCTGATCGACCTGCGCGACGCCGGTCGCCGCTACCCCCACGAGCTCTCCGGCGGACAACAACAGCGGGTGGCACTGGCCCGCGCCGTGGCCCCTCGCCCAGCCCTGCTGCTGCTGGACGAGCCCTTCAGCGGCCAAGATGCCGAGCGCCGCGAGGCATTGGCGCAGGAGGTGCGCAGGCTGCTCAAACACGAGAACATCACCGGCCTGATCGTCACGCACGACCAGCTCGAGGCCTTCGCCATTGCCGATCGCGTGGGGGTGATCGAGGCGGGCGAGATTCGCCAGTGGGACACGGCCTACAACATTTACCACGAGCCCGCCGACCGCTTTGTCGCCGGATTCGTCGGTGAGGGCGTGCTGATCTGCGGCAGTGTGATGAACGAGCAAACCGTGATGACCGAACTGGGCGAGATACGCGGCGATCTCGGCAAACATTATCCTGTGGGCACAGCCGTGGACCTGCTGGTGCGGCCCGATGACGTGGTACACGACGACAGCTCGGGTTACACAGGTGAGGTGATCAGCCGTAAATTCCGCGGATCCGAACACCTCTACACCCTGTGCCTGCCCGGCAGCACGCGGGTACTGTGTGCGGCCCCCAGCCATCACAATCACCAGCCGGGCGAGAGCATCGGCGTGCATTTACAACTCGATCACCTGGTGGTTTTTGAGCGCAACAGTGGCGAGCACAAGCCCGCCCCAAGCGCCGCTGCGGCACAAAGCAGCGTTTGATCAACACGCTGCCGGTTATAGGCGGCACTTACGTGTTGGTAATGCACACCCCTCGGCGCTGCAGCGTGCGCATCGGCGCGCTGGGCGAGGGACATTTCCCGCGCGGTTACTACGTCTACGTGGGCAGCGCCCACGGCGGGGGCGGTCTGCGGGCTCGAGTGGGTCGTCACTTGGCCTACGACAAGCCCAAGCGCTGGCACATGGACTACCTACGCCCAGACCTAGTCGCCTGCGCTGTGTGGTGGCAAGCCTGTGCCACTCGCCTAGAAGACGACTGGGTAGAGCAGATGTCCGCTCTGGGCTTTTCGCCGAGCATGCCCGGCTTTGGTGCCAGTGACAGTCGCCACTGCAGCCATTTGTTTTACAGCCCACGTAACCCCCGTTATCAGCGCTGGCAGGTGCTGTGGCCTGAGAGCCGTTGTTTGCGAATATCGCCTGCTGTGTAGTCGGCGAGCCGTGGAGGTCTGGCCATTCGCACGACGCGATCCAATCTCTGATGGTGTGCATTTGGCGCGACTGGCAAAGGTATAAAAAATGCATAAATACGTACACTGACAGGGCCTTTGATTGCTGTGCGCTGTGTGCACACGCGAGCCGAAACACCGCAAAACAAGAAGCTGCGCGTGTCGCCATTAGCGCAACGGACCTCGCGGCCTAAAGCCTTCATGACAGAATTTCACAGAGGACATCACTTTGAACGCCCCATTTGATAAGCAGACAAGTCACTTTCAAGACGACGCCCTCGAGACCCGGAGGGTGTTTGAGGACGGTCTGTTCCCCTACAAAAAGAAGATCAAGCGCAAGGCCTATGAGCGTGAAAAGCGCGACCTTCAAATTGAGCTCTTGAAACTGCAAGAGTGGGTGAAGAGCACAGGCCAACGCGTGGTGGTGCTGTTTGAAGGCCGAGACGCCGCGGGTAAGGGCGGCACCATCAAACGCTTCATGGAACACCTCAATCCACGGGAAGCGCGGGTGGTGGCGCTGAACAAACCCACCAACCGCGAGCGCGGCGAGTGGTACTACCAGCGCTACGTCAAACACCTGCCCTCCAGTGGCGAGATCGTGCTGTTCGACCGCTCTTGGTACAACCGTGCTGGCGTCGAGCGTGTGATGGGTTTTTGCAGCCCGGGTGAATATT
>JAWSVD010000408.1:0-13591 GCA_033852095.1 Granulosicoccaceae bacterium
TTTGATGCGGTTGCCCTGGGGTGGGGCTGGTGACCGCGCTGTCCATGATCGGCGTGGCGGCGATTCTGCTCAAATACCCGACGCTGTTCACCGCCTTCAAGTGGTGCGGCGGTGCGTATCTGGCGTACATAGGCTTGCAGATGTGGCGCTCGCGCGGCCGCATGGCGGTGCAGGAGGGCGGTGGCGGCCAGCAAAACGTGCAGCGTAGCGCGTTGATCAGCCAAGGTTTTGTCACCGCCATCGCCAACCCCAAGGGCTGGGCGTTCATGGTGGCGCTGATGCCTCCGTTTCTCGATCACGCGCAATCACTGGTGCCGCAAGTCACGGTGTTGACCGGCATGGTGCTGGTGCTCGAATTCAGCTGCCTGCTGATCTACGCCTTTGGCGGTCGCTCACTGGCGCACCTGCTGAAGCAGAGCAGCAACGTGCGGCTGATGAACCGCATCGCCGGGAGCCTGATGATTGGGGTGGGGGTCTGGTTGGTGGTCGGCTAACAGACGCCCGCATTGAAGAGCGCTGCTTGGCATTTCAGGGCGCGCATTTCTAGCGCAGCTGGCGCGGGGATATTCCTAACTGCCGCCTGAACAGCTCGCTCATGTGTGAGTGCGATGAGAAGCCACAGGCCAAAGCAATCTCAGACAATTCCATCGCGCCCTGTTGTATCAAGTGTCGGGCACGGGCGAGTCGCCGGTCGACGATGTACTGGTGTGGCGTGCGGCCGATGGATTGCCGCAGTGCTCGGGAAAAGAAACCCGCAGACACACCGAAAACGCTCGCTACCTCCGCGATGCTCAGTGTTTGATCCATTCCATCTTCTATGTATTCCTCCAGCTGTGCCAGCCGTGTTTTGCTGACCCAGAGGTGTGTTGTTTTGTACTCGCCAATGATCACACTTTCCACACAGCCTTCCAATAACAGCAGTTGTTGCTCGCAGTGCAGGGTGTCGGGTGCCTCGCTCAGCAGTTCGCGACGCAGGGCATGGGCGGCATTGGTGGCGGTTTGGTCTGCGATGTCGCTGAAGGGGTACTCGCTGGAAGTTTGCAAGGGCGGATCGCCGTCGTAGCTCAGTCGCAGGTATTCACCGCCGCGGTTGGATTGTGAATAGACCTCACAGCCAGCGGGCACGAAGGCGAGGCCGTTTGCCTTGGCCTGGAAGGGGCAGGGCCTGTCGCTGGCGAATGCATGGCTGCCCGATTGGCTGTCGAAGCTGCAGCCGATAATGCAACTGTGCGGTACGAACCTGGCTTCGTAGGGAGCGCGCGGCAGCAGCTGCAAGTGCCGGTGAGCGATCTGCAGCTGGCGGGTGGGCTCAGTGCGAGTGGTCGCGGCGCGTTGTTTGGGGAATTTGCCGTGCATGTTAGCAGCTTAGCATGTTGAGGTTTTCTCTACGTATGCTGGCGCAGTTGCTGAGACTGGCAGGCACCGCTTCAGTTGAGACCATTCGATGCGCCTGTTCTGGGGAGGGGCAGGTGGTCAATGGGAAGTTCGGTGGCTGCGCGCATCTTGTAAGCCTGAAGGCTCACCCACTTACAGCGCGCTTTGTACGAGTCCGAGTGGATCAGGTGCTGCGGCGCGGCCTAAAGGGCCAGACCATGGCCGGCCGGAAGAACTAGCCGAATTGACAACGAGTGGATTGTGGTCTTGGTCAGGATTCTGATAGCGCGCGGATAGGGTGTCCGCTATAAAGTCTAAAAAAACGGAGGAATACGGATGTCTCTTTTTAGTTTGCGCGATCTCGAACAAGCCACTGCGGTGGTTCGCACCCTGATGCCCGCCACGCCCGCCTACAATTGGCCGCTGTTGTCACAGCGGGTTGGCATGCCGGTGGTGGTCAAACACGAAAACCACACGCCCACTGGCTCATTTAAAGCACGGGGCGGGCTGGTGTACATCGAATCCCTGCGCAGTGCCGGCAAGCTGCCTAAGGGGCTGGTGACAGCGACGCGAGGGAATCACGGCCAGTCCATCGCCATCGGCGCGGCGCGCGCGGGCGTGCCGGCGCAGATCGTGGTGCCTGAGGGCAACTCGGTGGAGAAGAATGCAGCCATGCGGGCCTTTGGTGGGGAGGTGATGGAGGCGGGCCGAGACTTTGATGAAAGCCGGGTGGTGGCGGCGGAGATCGAGAAAAAACTTGGCTACCATTTTGTGCCCGCTTTCCACCGTGATCTGGTGATGGGCGTCGCCACCTATGCCCACGAGCTGTTTGCTGCCCACGGGGATCTGGACGTGGTCTACGTGCCGATGGGCATGGGCTCGGGTATCGCGGCGCTGATCACTGTGCGCGATCTGCTGGGCCTGAAGACGGAAATAGTGGGCGTGGTGGCGGAGCGAGCCGACGCCTTTGCGCAATCCTTTGAGGCGGGAAAGGTAGTGACCACCGAGACAGCCAATACCTTTGCCGACGGCATGGCCTGTCGGCAGCCGTTGCAAGCGGCCTTGGATGTCGTGCTAACAGGCGCTGCACGGGTGGTGCGGGTCAGTGAGCATGAAATCGCCGCTGCGATTCGTTATTTGTATGCGGACACGCATAACCTGGCAGAGGGTGCTGGCGCGGCGTCGTTGGCTGCGCTGCTGAAAGACTCACACGCTGACAAGGCGAAAAAGGCGGGTATTGTGCTGACCGGAGGGAACATCGATATGCCCATAATGGCGCGGGTATTGGCGGGTGAGACTCCGGCAGCCTGATGGCGGTCTGCGTTTTCGGCTTAACAATAGCGTTTAGTGGCGAGCCCGCGCGAGCTCATCAGTAAAATCCTGATCGGTGTCAGGATTCTCCCCCTGTCGGGAGTGAAAAATAGGTAGATAGGTAGATTAGCTCCGTGTCTGAATGCAGCATAAAAAATGGTGATATTTATTGGGTGTTCCCGGATGAGCCCGATAGACATGGCATTAACTGCGCGCATCCCTATTTGGTGCTTCAGCGCGGTGTTTTAAATCGCAGTCGCATTGATACGGTTGTGGTGTGCGCACTTACTTCGAACAGAAAGCGGACAAATGAACCGGGGGATTTATTGCTCGAAGTCGGGGAGGCAAGCCTGGAGAGGCAGAGCATTGTTTTTGTGTCTCAGGTGTCGGTTGTAAAAAAGTCTGGGCTGGGTGATTACGTCGGTACGCTGACAGCTGAAAGAGTGAAGCAGATTTTCGCCGGCATGAAGCTGCAGCAATCATCGTTCTTTGTAGGGCGCTAAGGCGTTTTTTCGACCGAGAGTGATTTCCATGGGAGAGCACACGCAGAATATGTCCAGCTTGCTCGATTGGGCCATCGAGTTTGCCTGGTAGCCGCGGGCACCCAGTGTGACTTATTTGTGTGCTGCGCGTTGAGCGTTGAATCCAGTAAGCCAAAGCCCACTTCCGTGTCGTTATTGTATTCTGTTCTTTACTTCTGATGAAAGCATCTTGAGATAATAGATTTCTGTTTTACTTTTTTGTTCTATTTGCAAGGCATGTGTTGTAGTTAGTCCAAATGAATCAGAACAAAGCTTCCTATCGTTACAGTTCTTTTCTAGCGTTGTTAACAGGCACCAACTGTGCAATTTCCTAAGCTTTGATGATGCCTCGACAGTGGGGGTATTGTGCGTTCCAGTGTCAGTAAAAATACCCGACGGCAGTTGGCGGCGCGATTAAACAACCAGCAATTGACCCTCAAATGCACGGAAGCATTTTTATGAGATCATCTCTATACCGCGTGTTCCCCCTTGTTTTTATCCTGCTGCCCGTTCTGTCCCTGTCAGTTCATGCGGTGGAATGTGGGCGCTCTTACTCGGCTTTTCAAAACGATTATGGCGGCAGTCACAATGCGCCAGGATCCGCCAGTGTTTACGCTTTTGCGGCCTTGAAAGCGGACGGCAGTATCAGTGCATGGGGCGATTCCAGCTACGGGGGAGCAGGTGCACCCAGCGACAGCGGCTACGCGGAGGTTTATTCAAGTCAGCGTGCTTTGGCCGCGTTGAAAGTCGATGGCAGCGTCCGTGCGTGGGGCGATGCGAACTATGGCGGGCTCGGTGCGCCCAGTGACAATGGTTACGCTACCTTGTTCTCTACAGTCGCTGCTTTTGCGGCGCTGAAAACCGACGGCGGCATCAGTGTGTGGGGCGATTCAGCTAAGGGCGGTGCGGGCGCCCCCAGCGACAGTGGCTATAGCGATATTTATTCAACGGGATCGGCTTTTGCCGCGCTGCGGGCGGACGGCAGTATCTTTGCCTGGGGAGAAGCAGGCGCTGGAGGCACTGGCGCGCCCAGCGACAGCGGTTATGGGGCTGTCTACTCCAATCAACAGGCCTTTGTGGCACTGCAGGCCGATGGCAGCATCATGGCGTGGGGGGATGCGAGCGCGGGAGGTGCCGGTGCGCCCAGCGACAATGGCTACGGGGCGGTGTATTCCTCGCGGCTCGCCTTTGCGGCACTGAAGGTTGACGGCAGCATCCGCGTTTGGGGGGATTCAAGTTACGGCGGCACGGGCGGCCCCGTCGATAACGGTTACACGGCCATTTATTCAACGGGACATGCTTTTGCTGCGCTGAAGGCCAATGGCAGCATCAGTGCCTGGGGGAATTCGAGCAGTGGGGGCACTGGCGCACCCACTGGCAGTGGTTTTGAGGCTATCTACGCAACGTCTAGAGCCTTCGCCGCGCTGAACGCCGATGGCAGTATCAGGGTGTGGGGGAACAGCAGCTACGGCGGCACCGGTGCGCCCAGCGGCAACGATTTCGTGGCGATTTATTCGACGCGGTTGGCCTTTGCAGCGCTGAAGAGCGATGGCAGCATCCACGCGTGGGGAGGCGATGGTGGCACAGGTGAGCCCGCTGGCAGCGGCTATGAGGCTGTTTATTCCACGGCGTTTGCCTTTGCGGCGCTGAAGGCCGACGGCAGTATCAGTGTGTGGGGGGACCCGAGCAGAGGTGGCTCGGGCGCTCCCAGTGGCAGTTTTGTCTCCGTCAACGGGCCGGTGGATAATGCGAGCCCCAAGTCGTGTTTGAAGTTGCTCAATTTCACCTTGGCGGAAGTGGCGGAGGACATCGCGGGCAACGCCAACGGCGTCGCTGTCACGGCTGCACAGCTGAACAGTGTTGAAGGGATCAGTGGCGCGCTCGCCATCAATCAAGGTGAGTACACAGCTGCACTGCAGGCGGGCAGCTACGTGGATTTCACCCGACCCACTGCCGCTGAGGTGCAGACGGTGATCACGGCTAGCAACGCTGTACAGGCAGTGCTGAGTGAAGTGGCGGAGGACATCGCGGGCAACGGCAACGGCGTTGGCGTCACGGCAACTCAACTGAACAGCATTGATGGAATCAGCGCTGCGCTGGTGGCCAACGAGGCGGCGTACACCGCCGCGCTGCAGGTGGGCAGCTACGTCGATGCCAGCCGGCCTACTGCCGCCGAGATCCAAGTTGTGATCACGGCGGTCAACGAACAGCAAACAGCCTTGAGTGAAGTGGCCGAGGACATTGCGGGCAATGCCGATGGCAGCGCTGTCACGGCGGTACTGTTGAACAGTATCAATGGCGTCAGTGCGGCGTTGTCGGCCCATGAGGCCGAATACACCTCGGCGCTGCAGGCGGGCAGCTACATCGATGTCAGTCGGCCCACGGGCGCAGAGATTCAGGCGGTGATTACAGCGGTCAACAAGGAGCAAGTGGCCTTGAGCGAGGTGGCCGAGGACATCGCGGGCAACGCCAACGGCACCGCCGTCACCGCAGTGCAGCTGAACAGCATCGGGGGAGTCAGTGGCGCGCTGCTGGATCTTGAGGGCGAATACAGTGCGGCACTGCAAGTCGGCAGTTACGCTGATGTCGGTCACCCCACCGCTGCTGAGATCCAGGCGGTGATAACGGCGGTCAACAACGAGCAAGTGGCCTTGAACGAGGTGGCGGAAGACATCGCTGGCAACGCCAACGGCACCGCCGTCACCGCAGTGCTGTTGAACAGCATCAATGGCGTCAGTGGTGCGCTGCTGGCCAATGAGAGCGAATACAGCGCGGCACTGCAGGCCGGTAGTTACGCTGATTTCGGTCGTCCCAGTGCTGCCGAGATCCAAGTGGTGATCACTGGGGTCAACGAACAGCAAGCGGCCCTGAGAGAAGTGATTGATGACATTGCTGGCAACGCGGACGGTGTCACTGTGACAGCAGCGCAGCTCAACCGCATCGACGGTGTCAGCGGCGCGCAGGAGACGCTGGAAGAGGCTTACCTGGCGGCGTTTCAAACGGCGGAGTTTTTGGACCCGAATCATCCCAGCCCGGAGGAGATACAAGCCGTGATCGATGCTGTCAACGGTGAGGTTGCCTCTGCACCGCTAGTCGATGGCAATGTGGCATCAGGTGGTGGATCGCTTGGGGCAGGGCTGATGATTGTATTAATAGCGCTTGGTTTTCAGCGACGGGAATAACTCAGGGGCCGCTGTACGATGCTGCGGCAATCAATGTAACTCAATGGAATGAATATCATGAAAGCACCTTTACATCGCGTATTTTTGTTCGCGTGCGTTTTTTTGTCACCCATGTTTACTTCAGCTTTTGCTGCGGAGTGTGGGCGATCCTATTCCGCGCATTGGAGCCAGTACGGTGGGTTTTTCAACGGGGAAAATCTACCAAATTTTAAGGCTTTTGCGGCGCTGAAGGCGGACGGCAGCATCAGCGCGTGGGGTGATGCAGGTTCCGGCGGTGTCGGCGCGCCCAGCGACGACGGCTATGTGGCCATCTATCCAAACGTGACATCTTTTGCAGCGCTAAAGGCGGACGGCAGTATCAGCACTTGGGGTAGTGCTTCCGAGGGAGGCGCTGGTGCACCGAGTGACAGCGGTTACACCGCTATCTATTCAACAGCAACTGCCTTTGCTGCGATGAAGCCGGACGGCAGCATCAGTGCGTGGGGCGCCTCCAATAGTGGCGGTGTTGGCGCTCCTGGCGACAGCGGTTACACCGATATTGCATCAGGTTATATTGCTTTCGCAGCGCTTGGGGCAGACGGCAGCATCAGCGCGTGGGGTGAGGCAAGTTTTGGAGGTTCGGGTGCGCCCAGCGACAGCGGTTACAAGGCTGTCTTTGCAAATGCACGTGCCTTTGCAGCGTTAAAAGCCGACGGCAGTATCAGCGCTTGGGGGGTTGCAAATAATGGCGGTTCTGGCGCGCCCAGTGACAGCGGTTACACGACCATTTACTCGACAGAGTTTTCTTTTGCGGCGATGAAGGCGGATGGCAGCATCAGCGTTTGGGGTGTGGCAGGTGAGGGCGGCTCTGACGGGCCCAGTGGCAATGGTTATACGTCTGTTCAACCCAACAGGTATGCGATAGCGGCGTTAGGGGCGGACGGCGGCATCAGCGTCTGGGGCGATGCCATCAGAGGCGGTGCTGGCGCGCCCAGCGACAACGGCTACACGGATATTTATTCAAGTTACAGTGCTTTCGCTGGGGTGAAGGCAGACGGCAGCATCAGCGCGTGGGGTGATGCCAACTTTGGAGGCACTGGCGCACCCAGCGACAGCGGTTACACGGATATTTATTCAACTATTGCTGCCTTTGCGGCGCTGAAGGCTGACGGCAGTATCAGCGCTTGGGGTGATGCCAGTAAAGGAGGATCTGGCGCGCCCAGCGGCAGTGGCTATACCGCCATCTATTCAACTGAAACCGCGTTTGCGGCGGTGAAGGCGGACGGCAGTGTCAGCGTGTGGGGGGAAGCCATTAACGGTGGCTCCGGTGCACCCAGTGGCAGTTTCGTCACTGTCAACGGACCGGTGGACGACCCTAGCCCCAAGTCGTGTGTGCGGTATGTCAATCTCACTCTCTCGGAAGTGGCCGAAGACATAGCAGGCAATGCCAACGGCGTCGCCGTCACGGCAGCGCAGTTAAGCAGTGTTGAAGGGATCAGTGGTGCGCTGCAAGAATACGAGGGCGAGTACACCCTTGCATTTCAGTCGGGCAGCTACGCCGATTTCACCCGTCCCTCTGTATCCGAGGTTCAGGCTGTGGTCACGACAGTAAACGACGCGCACGCCGCATTGAACGAAGTGATCGAAGACATCGCGGGAAATGCTAACGGCATTGCAGTGACGGCAGAGCAGTTAAACCGTATCGGTGGCGTCTCGGGTGCACTCGTGACTCTTGAAGGTGAATACACAACGGCATTCCAGGCCGGCATGTTTTCAGACCCAAGCCATCCCACACCTGAAGAATTACAAGCCGTGATTAACACCGTTAACGATAATGTGGACACTGGGGCTTTGACCGACATTGGCCGTACGACTGGTGGTGGAGCACTGGGCTCGGCCATGTTATTTGTCTTGATAGTGTTTGCATTGCGTAGACGAGTGCAAGTGCGGGCGACGGCTGTTAGGCGTTACTGAGGGGCTAAGCGCGTCTCTGTGCTGCACGGGGTGGTCAGTGGAACTGGGGCAGCAGGGCTTCTACTGTTCGGGGAGCTAGTGCTCCCCGATTCCGGTCAAGCTGCTGTGTCAGTCGGAAAACACCGCGCTTGGATTACTCCGGCTCTGCCGCGATGGCGCTCTGCAGCCCTTCCCACTGGTTCAACACATAACAAAACAGCTCGGCGGTCTTTTGTGTGTCGTACAGGGCTGAGTGAGCCTCTGAACTGTCCCAGCTGATGCCGGCGGCGGCCACGGCTTTGGCCAGTACTGTCTGGCCCAGTGCCAGGCCTGCAAAACTGACGGTGTCGAAGTTGCTGAAGGGGTGGAAGGGATTGCGCTTGATGCCGGTGCGGGCCACGGCGGCGTTCAGGAATCCCTGATCAAAGGCGGCGTTGTGGCCGACCAATATAGCGCGGGTGCAGCCGGCGTTCTTGACCGCTTCGCGCACGGGTTTGAAGATATACCCCAGGGCGTCTTGCTCTTTGCGCGCAGCGCGCAGGGGGTGGTAGGGGTCGATGCCATTCACCGCCAGTGAGCTCGGGTCCATGTTCGCCCCTTCGAAGGGGATGACGTGGGTGGAGACCGCTTCCTGGGGCTCGAACCTGCCCTTGTCATCCAGGCCAATGGTGACGGCGGCTATTTCCAGCAGGGCGTCCGTGCTGTGGTGAAAACCACCGGTTTCAACGTCCACCACCACGGGCAAAAAGCCGCGAAAGCGTGAACTCAGATCGATAGGGGCGCCGGGGGTGTAGGGCGTGATGGCCATCAGTTGTTTTCTCCGTAGTGCCAGGCAACGCTCTCACCGGCGCGCAGGGGCGTGACCACTGCGTCGCCAAAGGGGTAGCTCTGTGGCACAGGGGTTTCGCCGCGCACCAGGGTGACGGTGTCTGGATTGCGCGGCAATTGGTAGAAGTCCGGCCCAAAGTGGCTCGCAAAGCCTTCGAGCTTGTCCAGCGCGCCAGCGGCGTCAAAGGCCTCGGCGTAGAGCTCCAGCGCGGCGTGCGCGCTGTAACAACCGGCGCAGCCACAGGCGTTCTCTTTGAGGTGCTGCGGGTGCGGAGCGCTGTCGGTGCCGAGGAAGAACTTTGTATTGCCACTGGTGGCCACGCGCAGCAGCTCCTGGCGATGGGTCTCGCGCTTGAGGATAGGCAGGCAGTAGTAGTGCGGTTTGATGCCGCCCACCAGCAAGGCGTTGCGGTTGTAGAGCAGGTGCTGCGGGGTGATGGTGGCGGCCAGTGTGTCGGGGCCTGCCTCCACAAACTGCGCCGCCTCCAAGGTGGTGATGTGCTCGGCGACGATGCGCAGCGCCGGGAAGTCCTCCACCAGGGTGCGCAAGGTGCGCTCCACAAACACCGGTTCGCGGTCGAAGATATCGATGTCCGCGTCCACCACTTCGCCGTGCACGCACAGCACCAGCCCCTTTTGCTGCATGCGTTCCAGCAGCGGGTAGCTGGCCTTGATGTCTTTCACCCCGGCCGCCGAATTGGTGGTGGCGCCCGCCGGGTAGAGCTTGGCCGCCACAATGTGCTGGCTGGCCACGGCCTTGTCGATTTCTTCCACCGCCATGCTCTCCGTGAGGTAGAGCGTCATCAGCGGTTGGAAGCCACTGCCCGAGGGCAGGGCATCAACAATGCGCTGGCGATAAGCGAGAGCGGCGTCCACGGTGGTTACCGGAGGTGTCAAATTGGGCATGACGATGGCGCGGCCAAAGTGTGCGGCGGTGTGGGCGAGCACGTTGGGCATGCCAGCGCCGTCGCGCAGGTGCAGGTGCCAGTCGTCTGGGCGGGTGATGGTCAGTTGTTCTGGGGTGGGCATAGTATCTGGTTGTCGTCATGAGTGGGGTCGATCAGGCGCCACAACCGTTAACAGCGGCAAGGCGCGCGATGCTCAGCGCTGCTATTATGCCACGTTGGCGACGCTGTGACGCTGTGATGAGATAAGAAGGTTTTGGTCAAACTACTGCTTTTGTTCTTTTATATGGCCACTTTTCGGGCCAGTCCCGCGGATCTTCCCTCTGGTCGCACAGCGCTGACAATCGCTATCGCCGTGATGGTGAGCGTGAACATCGCCGTTACTTATACCTGGTATGGCGTCAGCAACGGGGTGTACTTGGCTCTGCTGGACGTGCTGCTCAGCGGAGGCTTCTTATACGCCAGCCTATCGTTCAAACAACACCAAGCGCGTTTTGAGCAGAGCCTGACCGCGATTTGCGGTGCGGGCGCGGTGATGGCGCTGGTGGCTTGGCCCTGGGCACTGGCCGTGGGCGCCGCCCAGAGCAGCGGCGAAATGCCGCAGTGGGTGGGCATCGGGCAGGTGCTGTTAATCATGTGGTCCCTGCTGATCTGGTCGCGCGTGCTGCGCCTTGGTGGTGGTTATGATGCCTTCTCTGCGGCAGCGTTGGCACTGGCCTATTTCTTTTTCAGCGCGATGGTGTTTGCCGTGGCAACACCGTCCTTGGTCTGAGGGTGGGCGCGATGCACATTCATATAATAGGTGTGTGTGGCACTTTCATGGGCGGGGTGGCGCGGCTGGCACGCGAGATGGGGCACCGCGTGTCCGGCTCGGACAAGGTCTTTTATCCGCCCATGAGCGAACAGCTGGATCAGCTCGGCATCGAGTTGCAACACGGCTACAGCACGGCGAACCTCAAACCCGCCCCGGATCTGGTGATTGTCGGCAATGCCTTGTCGCGCGGCAACGTCGAGGTGGAGGCGCTGTTAGACAGCCGCATTCCCTATACCTCCGGTGCACAGTGGCTGGGCGAGGCGGTGTTGCGCGATCGCTGGGTGTTGGCTGTCGCAGGCACGCACGGCAAGACAACCACCGCCAGTATGTTGGCGTGGCTGCTGGAACACGCGGGCATGAAACCGGGTTTTCTGATCGGCGGTGTGCCGGGCAATTTTGCGGTGTCGGCGCAGCTGGGCGAGGCGCCGTTTTTCGTGATCGAAGCAGATGAGTACGACACCGCTTTTTTTGATAAGCGTTCGAAGTTCGTGCACTACCGCCCTAATACGCTGATCCTCAACAACCTCGAATTTGACCACGCCGATATCTTCGACGATCTGGACGCGATCAAGCGCCAATTTCACCATCTGCTGCGCTGCGTGCCCTCCAAGGGCAAGGTGTTTCACAATGCCGATGCGGCGGAGCTCGATGAAGTACTGCAGATGGGCTGCTGGTCGGAGACGGAGAGCTTTGCGGCTTCCGTCAGCGCCGATTGGCAGCTCCAGCGCGGGTCGGAAGCGGCTACTTTTGACTTCGATTTTATGGACCAATCGCATCAGGTTCGGCCTTGGCAAATGGCAGGGCAGCACAATGCGCTGAACGCTGTAGCCGCGGTCGCGGCCGCCCGGCACGCGGGCATCACCACCGAACACAGCGTGGAAGCACTGCGTCAATTTGTCGGCGTAAAACGCCGTCTGGATATTCTCGGTGAACGAAAAGGGGCGGTGTTGTATGATGACTTTGCTCACCACCCGACAGCGATACAAGCCACCCTTGCGGGCCTTGCGACGCGTCACCCTCAGCAGCGTTTGGTGGCGGTGGTTGAGCTGCGCTCCAACAGCATGCGCGGCGGCGCGCACACGGCAGCTTTGCCCGCTGCGCTGCAGCAGGCCGACCGGGTGCTGTTGTTTGCCCTAGCGGCCGATTCCGCTGCGGGTCGCACCCTGCGCGAGGCGCTGGGCGAGAAGGTGATTTTTTGTGAGACAGTGAGCAGTGCGCTTGCGGTGCTGCAGGCAGAATTGCAGCCCAATGACTGCTGGGTGTTTATGTCCAACGGCGACATGCAGGGGCTGCAGCAGCAGGCAATGGCGTCATTGTGAGCGTGTAGAACGCGTAGATAACCGAATTAATAGAGCCCCGCGCCAGCGCGGTGCACAGCAAGACAGAGATGTAACGGAAACGAATGGCAGCTGTGACTCGGCGACCGGGCAACGACATTAAGTGCCCCAGCCAAATTGATCACTACCGGATAGAAAGCGTGCTGGGCAAGGGAACCTGCGGCACGGTTTATCGTGCCTGGGATACGCGCGAGAAGCGCGCGGTGGCGATCAAAATATCGGAGCGACTCACACCTGAGCAGCTGGGCATGGGCGACGAAGAGCCGGTCAAGCGCAAACCGGCACACTACCGCGCCTTCTTGACAGAAGTCGCCGCGGCCACCCGTCTGGACCACCCGGGCATCGTCTCGCTGTTCACCGTGGGCACCACCCAGACTTTGAACTACCTGGTGCTGGAGCTGGTGGAGGGCGATACGCTCAAGGCCTACGGCAAGGGACAGGATCTGCTGCCCGTGCGCCAGGTGCTGGAGATCATCATCCAGTGCTGCGAAACCCTCGATTACTTGCACGGCCAGGGTTTTATTCACCGCGACGTCAAACCGTCCAACATCATGCTGCCGCCCAATGGTCGCGCCAAGCTGCTGGACTTCGGCATCGCGGTGCCCATGGATCAAGTGGCTGAAGCGGGACGTAAGGCGTCCTTGGGTACGCCCAATTACATGTCACCTGAGCAGATCCGCGGACTGTCTCTGGGACCGCCCACTGATTTGTATTCGCTGGGCACGGTGATGTTCGAAATGCTCACCGGCAAGCGCGTGTTCAACGCGCGCAAAGTAAAAGAGCTGTTCAACGTGGTGTTGCGCCGCCCAGCGCCGCAGCTGCACAGCCACATGCCACACCTGCCCATGAGCTTGAATTCGGTGCTGGTGAAGGCACTGAAAAAGAAACCCGAAAACCGCTTCCAGAGTGGCCGCGAGATGGCTGCGGCGCTGCGCGAAGTGATCGACGAGCTGGTGCACGGCGGTCATAAGAAGCCGGGCGAGATGCTACAGGTCTTGTCACAGCACAATTTTTTCCAGAACTTCAGCGAATTTGAGCTGGCGGAACTGCTGCGTGGCAGCGAGATGGTGCAGTTTGAACGTGGCGACAAGCTGGTGGCCAGTGGCGAAGTGGCCGGGGCGCTCTACCTGATAGCCGACGGTTTGGCAAGTGTAGAGAACGCCGCAGGCGAGTCGCAGCAGATCATGGGTGACGGCGACTACGCGGGCGAGACGGGTTTTGTCAGTGACATGCCCAGCCCAGACAGCGTGATCGCCATCACCGAAGTGTTTGCCTATCGCGTCCGCGACGGCTTCTTCGAAAATGCGCCGGTCACGGTACAAACCGCGATCTACCGCGCTTTCGCCCAGGTGTTGGCACGCCGGGTCTGCGATACCACGGGTCTGCG
>JAWSVD010000409.1:0-12058 GCA_033852095.1 Granulosicoccaceae bacterium
TTGAGGGTGTAGAGGTATTCGATCTGGCGGCTGGGCGTGCGGGGGTGTTTGCGCGCGGCTTGGATGTGCGGTGGTACGTTTTTTTGGTAGCTGTCCAGGGGGCGGCGGATGCGCTTTTTGAACACCAGCTCATGATCGTATTCGCCCTTGATCATGCCTTGGTGGATCTCGCGGCAATAGGGCGCTAGCTCTTGATCGTCGAACCAGCGCTGCAACAGTTCGAGCTGAAAGCGCTGGGCCAGCGGTGTCCAGTCCGAGCGCACGGCCTCCAAGCCCTTGACCACCAGCTCGGTGCCTTTTTCGGTTTTTACCTGACCGGCGTAGCGTTTTTTACTGCCGAGTTCGCTGCCGCGAATGGACGGCATCCAGAACTGGCTGAACAGGGTTTCGAACTCCAGCTCCAGGTAGCTCTCCAGTTGGTACTCATCACGCAGCCTGTCCCGCCAGTAATCGTTTAGCTGATCGCGGCAGGCGGCACCGCGTGTTTTGCACTCTTCCAATGTGAGTGACGCCGACATGGCGATGAACAGCGAGTCGGTGTCGCCGTAGATGACCCGCTCCCCCTGCTGCTCGAACCATTCCTTGCTGTCGTGGATGATCTGGTGGCCGCGCAGGGTGATGCTACTGGCCAGCTTGGGATCGTAGAAGCGGCAGCCGTTGGAGCCGAGCACGCCGTAGAAGGAATTCATGATGATCTTGATGGCCTGGGAGAGCGGGCCGTTGTTTTGTGCCTTGGCCGCATCGCGCCCCTGCCAGAGTTCAGTGATCAAGGCAGGCAGTATCGGTGCTTCACGCTCGAACCACGCTTCTCTGAAACCGGGCACCGCGTCTGGGTGCTCATCGCAGAGCCCCGCTGGGTCGATGAGGAAGCTGCGGATGATGGAGGGGTACAGGCTCTTGAAATCGAACAGCAGCACGTTGTTGAAGCGACCGGGGGTGGAGTCCAGCACGTAGCCGCCGGGGCTGTTCTCGCCGTCCTCCACTTGCGCCATGGAGAGCGCCACCTTGCCCTTGCGGTGCAGGCGCGGCAGGTAGAGGTAGTCGAAGGCGGCCACCGAGCCGCCGACGCGGTCCAGCGGCAGACCGGTGGCGCCGGAGCGTGCCAAGGCGAAGTCGATCAGCTCGGCCTTGTCGAAAACACGCTGGGTGAGCTTGCAGTCTTGCAGGTTGTAGGCGGCCAGCGCGACGGGATCGTCTCGGAACTGGCGTTGTATCTCGCGGAGTTTGTCCAAGCCGTGGGCGCTGATCAGCTTGCGCTCGCCCAGCAGCTCGTGCGCGACGTTGTCGAGCGCGAAGGACTCGAACTGATAGAAGGCCGCCTTGAGCAGGGACACCCCGTCGAGCACCACCCGTCCGGGCACCAGCGCGATGTGGCTGCCGCCCTGGCCGGGGGGCAACACCTGCGCGGATTCGCCACCGCGCCCCAAGCTGTATCGCAGACCTAGCCTTTGACAACAGGCTTGTAAAAAGTCCAAATCAAAGCCAACGATGTTCCAGCCGATCAGGATGTCCGGGTCGCGCTCGGCGATGCAGGCGAGGGCGGCCTTGAGCGCCGAGCGTTCATCGTCGCACCAGATGATGTCAGGGCTGGTGTCGCCGCCAGCCGGTGCCTCGCGCGCCATGAACACCTGTCCCCAGTCGCCGTCGCTCAGCCCGACGCTGTACAGTGCCTCGCCCTTGCTGCCGGCGGTTTCGATGTCGAGGGAAATCAGGCTCAGTGTGGGCTTGTAGTCGCAGGATTTGATGCGCGCATTGTGGCTGCTGCGCACGTCTTTGTGTTCAGCCCATTCGCCTTTGATCTCCACCCCGCCGCGGATAAAGCGTTCCATCAAAAAGCGCTCCACGGGCTTGATGTCCGCCTCGTGGGCGAGGTAACGGTGCGCGCCCTGCGCCAGCCAGGTGTCCATCTCACGCTGGCGGTCAAAATACAGCGTATTCACCGGATCGCCTTCGAGGGTGGCGAGATCACTGGCAACAACCCGCGCACCCTGAACGGACACCTGTGCTTCACGTGGAACAAAACAAATCGCCTGCTGCTGCTCGAACACCAGCTTGAGCGGCCCCTCGTCACTGGCCAGCCACAAGGTGTACTCGAGACCTTTGTCGGTGTCACGCCAACGGCGTTGCAATAGATAGCCTTGCTGGGTCATGGGGGTGCGTCTGTGAATATGCGATTACAGGGCAAGCATAACCCGAGATATGGCCAGAAGGTGTCAGGAGTATAGTTAACTGCTGTCAATGTTGGTTGACGGTCTATGCGTGCGTCAACTAAGGTTGACGCATGAATGATGAAAACGAATTGCCGCCAGCCGAGGACCCAGAGCAAGCACTTGCTGCGGTTGTCGCATTACGGGCGATGGCCGAAAAGTTGGAACGCAGCGCTGTGCGCTGCGCCGTGGAACAGGGCTGGACTTGGGAGCAGGTGGCACAAGCACTGGGGGTAACACGGCAAGCGGCGCACAAACGTCACGCTGCTCGGGTGAAAAAGAGCCAAGAGGCAAAGGACTGATCATGCTAAACATCATCAAGCGGCGATTGCGGGACATGAAAACGGTTGCGGCCTTGCTGGAGGGCGCAGAGGACATTGCTCATCAACGCGGCGAACAGGCGATCGCCGAAGAGCATTTGTTATTGTCTGCTGTTGCAATGGAAGACGGCACGGCCAAGCAAGCGTTGCTGCAGGCGGGCGTTAACCCCGCCGCGCTGGAGCAAGCCATCGACAAGCAAGCGGAGAATGCACTGAATGCCATGGGCATAGACGTGAGTGCTTTAACTGGAGCTGCAGAGCAGAGCAAATTAAGACCCTGCAAAATTCGTGAGGCTAAAAAACAGCTTTTTCCAGCCAACCCAAGTGCCCAGAGTACGATGAAACGCCTGTCCAAAAAGAGCCGGTTTTTCAGGCCTGATTCGTTGGTTTCTGCTGAGGTACTTGCGGCCATCTGCGAAACAGAGCACGGTGTCGTGGCGCGGGCTTTCAAGCTACTTGGCGCCGATTCGGCAAAAATTAAACGCTTCGCCCTTACAATCGCCGCGCGCTGAATGCTGTTTAGCGTCTTGGCTATAGTCATCACAGAGAGGTTTTATGGCTGAGTTGCGCGTTGTAAAAGCGGATGCACCCACGTGGCGTAACACGGTAGCCGTGATCTTGCGGGCCTTTGGCCAGCCAGTTCCCTCGGGTGATTCAGGCCGCGATGGCTTGCGACCAGAATCTCGCCGCCTGGCCCTGTTGAGCGGTGATCAGGTGGTGGGCGGTTGTTTTGCCTATGATGTTGCCTTGAAGCTGCCCGGTGCTGCCACTGTTCCGGCGGCAGCTTTGGCGGGGGTGGGTATTGAGCCGTCGATCCAAGGTCAGGGCGGGTTGAAAAAGTTGCTGCGCTCGCATCTGTGCAACAGTTGTGAACACGGCGATATTGTTTCGCTGTTGATGGCTTCGGAGTCTGGCCTCTACGGTCAATTTGGTTATGCTCCTGCCACCGAGCTGGCAGAATACAAGCTAGATACCGCGCAATACTCGCTGAGATCACCTGTTAAAGACAGCGGCCGGATTGAATTGATTGAAGATCTGGAGCTGGCGCGCGCGCTCTGTAGTGAAGTGCACAGTGCGCAAAGCTTAGCGGGGGAGATGCAGCGCAGCGCGGACTGGTGGCAGCACGTGATCAGCAACGGTGAGCGCAATTGGATTGGCGGCGGGCCGCAGTTTGTGGCGGTGCACCGAGACGACGCGGGCGCGGCAGATGGCTATGCGCTGTATGTGCTCGAGGAGATGGCGCCGGGTGAAAGCTGGGGCGACGGCAACCAGCGCATGCGACTGATGTTAAGAGAACTGGTCACGCTCAACCACCAGGCCGAGGTAGCGCTGTTCTGCTTCCTCTGTGGTATCGCCTGGGTCCGTGAGCTTCGCTGGTTGCTGGCACCGGTGGATCCACCCATCAAGCACTTCATGCGCGACCCACGGCAATTGGTGCAAGTCACGCGTATCGACATGCTATGGATTCGCATACTGGACATGCAAAAGCTGTTCGCTGCCTGTCGCTTTCACCGCGACGGCAAGCTTAGCTTTGAATACCAGGACGAACTGCTACCTGAGAACATTGGCAAGTATCAGCTCACTGTGGTGGATGGCGAGCCCGACGTTAAGCGCTTGCCGATGGACAGTGAGACTGATATACAACTCCGTCCCGAACATCTGGCGGCGACCATCCTAGGTGGAACCCGGGTGGCGTGCTTATACCAACTGGGCGCTATCAGCGGCAATGAGCGGGGGATGCGGGTACTGGATTCTATCCTGCTCAGCGATCGCCCGCCGTTCAATATCAGTAAGTTCTAGCCAATTGATCCATCGTTGCTGCAGTGGGCCCCGAGCTCTAAGGCCATTGGCAACGGTGTTTAACAGACACAAGGAAAAAACATGAAGATCAGTGCGGTCAAAACACAGTTGTTCAAGGTGCCACTTGCACGGGTGCTGAGCGACGCGATGCACGGCGATCACCACCATTTCGAGCTGATCACTGTCACTGTCGAGACAGACGATGGCAACAGCGGAACAGGTTATACCTACACAGGCGGGCGAGGTGGCCACGCTGTTGCCGCGATGGTGGATCACGATCTGGCGCCTTGGTTGCTGGGCCGTTCCCCAGAAAAAGTAGAATCACTGAACCAGCAAATGCAGTGGCACATGCACTACGTGGCGCGCGGCGGCATCGCCAGTTTTGCCATATCAGCCATTGATATAGCGCTGTGGGATCTGCGTGGCAAACGCCTACAGCAACCGCTGTGGAAGATGGCCGGTGGTCACAGTGATCGCTGCCACGCCTACTGTGGCGGCATCGATTTGAATTTGTCCTTGGATGAGCTGCTGGCAGATATCTCTGGCTACCTTGCGCGTGGTTTTGACGGGGTGAAAATAAAGATCGGCCAGCCCAACTTGGCGGACGATGTGGCGCGAATCGCCGCGGTGCGTGAGCTGATTGGCCCGGACATCAAGTTCATGGTCGACGCTAACTACTCCATGGACGTGGAACATGCCATTGCCGCGGCCAATGCTTTTGCAGACTTTGATATTTTATGGTTCGAGGAGCCCATCGATCCCGACAACATCGAAGGTTACGCGGAGATCAGCAATCGTTCGAACCTGCCCCTGGCGATGGGCGAAAATCTGCACACGCGCTACGAATTTGACCGGGCCCTGCGCCAGGCGGGGCTTTCTTACATTCAGCCCGACGCCTCTAACTGCGGCGGCATCACGGGCTGGCTACAGGTGGCGGAGCTTTCACGTCAATACCATGTCCCTGTGTGCAGCCACGGCATGCAGGAGCTGCACGTCAGCCTTGTCTCCGCGCAGCGCAACGCAGGGATGATCGAGGTGCATTCCTTCCCTATTGACGAATACACCTGCCGCCCGCTGGTAGTTGAAGGGGGGCTTGCGGTTTCACCTAACTGCCATGGCACAGGGGTGCAATTCGACTGGGACAAACTCATGCCGTCGTTACAGACGTCGCAGAGTAAAAATATGTAACACGTCGCGCCGCGCTTCCGGTGGGCGTAGTGTCACAGTCGCCATGCTCAAAGCAGGCGATAGCCCACGCCGTGGATGGACTCAATAACAGAGGATGCGGCATCTGCTGATTGCAGTTTGCGCCTCAACGATGCGATGCAGTTGTCCAGTGCGCGGGTATTGCTAAAACGCCGTCCGTCACCGATGCTGTTGATGAAGTCCTCCCGCGAGACAACAGTGCCTTTTGTTTGAGCCAGCATTCTCAGTATCTGTGTTTCACTGTCGCTGAGGCGGGTGCGCTGGCTGCCTCTTTCAATGCAGTGCGCATCGAGTCGAACGCGGCTTTCACCTATGCTGAAGCTGGGCTCGGCGTAGCGCTGCATGTCGCTGCGGCGCAGCTGAGATTTCACCCGGGCAATCAGTTCATTGATAGAGAAAGGCTTGGTGACGTAGTCGTCGGCGCCGGCGTTCAGCCCTTGTATTTTGTGTGCCTCCTCCACCCGGGCGGTCAACAAGATAATCGGCAAGGCGTGCCCGAGTTTCCGCAGGCGTTGACAGACATCAATGCCGTCTCGACGGGGTATGCCCACGTCGAGTATGAGTATGTCGGGCTGCTTCACCACTGCACAGTCCAGCCCTTGCTCACCATCTTCAGCCTGCAAGGTGGCGTAACCCTCGAAGTGTAGGTTGTCACAGATAAAGCCACGCAGGCGGCTGTCGTCTTCCACCACCAGCACGGTATCAGGCATGAGCCGTGTCCCGTTGTAAGGGCAAGCAGACACGGGCGATGGACCCACCGCCTGCTCTGGGCAGCAGCTCAAAGCTGCCTTGGTGCGCGCGCGCGGCCTGCGCGACAATGCTCAGGCCCAGGCCTGCACCTGGGGTTGCGTGTGCATTCGGCGTCTGGCCTCGCGTAAACGGCCGGCTGAGCTCCGAGCTGGACGCACCGTTTTGCCCGCAGCCCCTGTCGAGTATTTCCAGTCGGGCATCTGCCCCCTGGCCGCTCAGTTGCAGCTGCAGGCGTCGAGCGCCATCGCCGGTGTATTTGATGCTGTTGTCGATCAGGTTCAGCAAGATATGGCGGATTGCCTCTGGGCAGTGGGGCACGGTTAAGGCCTCTTCCGGCATGCTGACGGAGAGAGTGAACCCTTTCTCCAAGACTTTCGCTTGAATAGACTGCAATTGATTTTGCACGGTGGTTTGCAAATCATGGCTGTTGAGCTCGAAGGCGAACATCTGCTGCTCGTAGCGGGCGTAGTTGAGCACCTTGTCGATCAGTCCGTCGAGCTGGTCCGATTCTTCGATGATGGTGCTGAGGTATTGCTGCCGTCGTGATTCATCGCTGATGCGGTTCAGGCTCAGTGTCTCCGCCGCGAGCCGAATCAACGCCAGCGGTGATTTCAGCTCGTGGCTGACATGGGCCATGAAGTTGTTTTTTGCTTGTGCAAGCAAAACATGGCGCCGGCTGTGCCACCAAAAGAACAGAGCTGTCAGCAGGGGCAGAGTGCCCAGACCGATGATCAATAGGCACAGCAGCAAGCCCTGTTGCTGCGCCATGCGGTGCTCGCGCGCGCTGTCCGGGCTGTAGCTGATCACCCAGCCTTGAAGATACTGCCCAAGTGGCACTTGCACAGCCGAAGTATCGGTTGAGGCCGATGTGATGTGCTGCAATTCAACCACACCTTGTTGGTCTGTTTCGAAATCGACTTTGAGCTTTGGCCAAATACCGTCCAGCAACGGCCTGACCGCAAAGCGCAAGACCATCCAGCCGCCCTTGGGGTTGAGGTCGGCGGGGATAGGAGCAAAGGAGAACAGCAGCCGCTGCTTGTCGATGGTTTCCATGAAGCTGCCAACAGACAGGTCAAAGGCATCCCGGTTCTGCACCCGTTGGTGCAGCTCAGCGGAGAGCCATTGGCGGTATCGGTCGATAACCGAAGGGCCTGGTATGCAGTAGAGCATGCCGCCTTTGTCATCGAAACGCATGACCTGTTGCAGAGCGGGGATACGCTGCTTGAGTGCGTCGACGCGACCTTCGATGGCCCAGGGTTGCGCTTCGAACAGATAGCGGAAGCTGGGCTGTACCGTGTGGTCAATGGCCTCGTTCAGGCTGAGTTTCAGCGTCGCTAGGGCCTGCTGATGTGAGTGCAGTAAACTCGCTTTCACGGTGTTGTACTGACTGCGCCACACCTGATAGCCTGTCAAAACCAGCGCTGAAAACGCCAGCGCGACAGCCAGCATCAGCGGATATATCCGAACGGATCCCAGTGCAGGGAATCGACGCATTATTTCAGCTCCTGGCGCACAGGTGTTTCCCTGTCAGGGTGCTGGCGACGATGTTGGCTGGGTGCGGAATAAACCTTTGATGCTGACTGTAGGGCTGTTTCAAAGAGCTAGCTCTCGGCTAAGGGTTTACTTGTGCGTGTTAGCAGCATGTCTTTGAGTGCCTCGAAGGTGTAAAGTTTCCCGCCACCGTAGATTGCTAACACTGCCGAACCACCGATAAAGGCAAACTCCCGTTTAAAGCCATTGAGATTGCCAATCAGGGACTTGTCCGCGTTGAGTTTGTGGACCATGTACCAGAGCATCACGGCAATCACTGCTGCACTGCTGTAGCGCAGGTACTTGCCGCCGCCGGCTATCAGGGTTGCCAGCGGCAGCAGGATAAGCGCGGGCGTGGCGAAGGTAGAGATGTTGGGCATGCCGTTGAACACGCCGGCGACCAGCAGCGGCAGCGCGAGCGACAGGCGCAGCAGCAAACCCAAGTTGTCCCAGCTGGCGGTACAAGCAGGGGCTCTTGCACCGCGGCGTTGATCCATGCTGTAGAGGCCAGCACCGAGGTTGAACAGCACAAACATCATGCCTGACAGCGCAACGTCTCGGACTTGCACCAGCAGCGCCGGTGCCATGTAAGTCTTGACGCTGACCTCGACGGTGGGGGTGGTCACCACGGGCAGCGCGATCACGAAGGACCAGAGCAGAAAGGCATACAGCAGTGCGAGTGGGCGAACAAACAGCCCCGTCACCAGCAGCACACCACTGATCAACTCAAAGGCCGAAAGTGAGGTGAGAAACCACCACTCGGACAGACCATTGGGGCCAAACATAAAATCCACAAAAAACTGGTTGACATAGCCGCTTGTGGACCAATAGGAACTGACGATGCCGTCCGCCTTGGCGGGGTTCAGCAGTTGACTGAGTTTGTTCAGGCCGCCGACCATGAAGACGATTCCCAAACCAATGCGTAAATACAAGGCTGACTTTTGAGAGTCGGGTGATTGAAATGAAAAATAGGACACGGGTTTTCCTCTGAATGGTGAAAGCCGCAGCCTAAGGGCAAGGCAGAATCCAGTTGTCATGCAAATGTCATCGATGGCCAGTGCCGGCAGTCGGCGTGGCAATGGTTCTGTGGAATTTGATGTCTGATGGCGAGCGATGCCTGCTTCTGGTGTCTATCGCGCTAACTGCTACAATCCCAAATCCGGTGACGACAGAGGGTGTATCAGTGATTGACGCTTCTTGTTTGTGTGGGGCTATTCGATTCCAGTTTCCAGCAGCTGTTGGGGATTTTGTTTATTGTCACTGCCGCAGTTGCAGGAAATCCTCCGGCAGCGCTTTTGCCGCCAATATCTCGGTGCCCATCGCTGGCATGGACATGCTCAGTGGAGCGGACAACATTGGCATTTTTGAATCCTCGCCGGGCAAATGTCGGCATTTCTGTAAGACCTGCGCCAGCCCGTTGTTCACCAAGGTTGGGCCTGATCCGCAGGTTGTGCGGGTGCGGCTTGGATGTCTGGATACAGAGTTCAAGCAAAAGCCAGTGGCGCATATTTTCAGCGATGACAGTGCGCCCTGGCATGACCCCGAATTAGAACTGCCCAGCTATGGGCAGTGGCCCGATGCGGCGGAGGTACAGATTGTGGGCTCACGGCAAGGCGCCGAGAAAGCTGATGATTAATAAGCCTGTTGCAGCTGTGATCGCGCCAATAATTCATGAAGATTCACATCAGGCACAAGCATGAGCCATCCCTATCTGTTGTTTGATCTCGATGGCACGCTGAGTAATCCCTTGCTGGGCTTTGCGCGCTCTATCAATGACGCGCTCGAATCGAATGGCTTGAGCACGCGGACCGAACAATCGCTGGCGCAGTACATAGGCCCGCCACTGGAACAGAGCTTTGTGGCGATAGCGGGCAGCGACGATGCCGAACTGCAAGCCGCTTTGCTGAGCAAGTACCGGGAGCGCTACAACGCGATCGGCTACACGGAAAACACCCTGTATGAAGGCGTGGTTGAAGCGCTGCAGCAGTTGTCTGTGGCGGGCAGAAGGCTTGCGGTTTGCACGTCCAAACCCGAGCCGATAGCGCGTTTAGTGCTGGAGCGATTTGAGTTGATCGACACTTTCGATTTTGTCTCGGGCGGCGGTGCGGGTGTCGCCAAGTGGCAGCAGATAGAGCAGCTGCTTGCCGAGGGCGTTGTCTCGAACGAATCACTGATGATCGGCGATCGAGCGGTGGATCTACAGGCGGGTCACCGCAATGCCATAGCTGCGGGCGGGGTGCTGTGGGGTTTCGGTTCACGAGCCGAACTGGCAGCTGAATCTCCTGAGCACGTCTTTGAGAAACCCAGTGATTGGCTGCAGCTGATGGCCTAGTGCTCTGACAGTGTGGGTATTGCGGATGCAGAGTGTCTCTGTTGTGTTTTCGCAAGGCGCAGACCGAAGGGAATGGCTGACCCTTTTCGAGGGCTGTAACGCAGCGCAAACGCAACAGAGGCGCTCCCGCAGGGTGGTGGTTGAGGGTTGAAGTTGTGCTCATCACCCAGCTTCTCACCCAATCAAAAAGTATTCGGACAGCCACTGCATCCCAATTTGTCATGCTGTCAGAGTGCTTGTGGGCAGATTGTTCGCGGCGCTGACTGTGGCATGGAATGCGCTTCTTTGTTCATATACGAACAATGGAGCTGCACGCAGTGGCATCGAACACAAAGAATGAAAAGCGATCCCTCTTTAACGCCGTCACTTTATTTGGCGGTTTTTTTGTGCTCGCAGGGGTGTTTGCTTTTTTAATGATTGCTGGCCCGCAGCTCTACGGCCCTGTTCGAACCTCTGGCTGGCAGGCCGTGCCAGCGGTAGCCCATGATGTGTCCGGGCAGAGCCGCTGGCATACCAGCGATGGCTCGAGTACGCGTGTCTATAGCCTGCGAGTCGACTACAGCTACAACTATCAGGGTGTGGATTACCGAGCCAATACGGTCACGCTGGACGATGGTTTCGACAGTGACGATGATTATTGGCACGCGCTGGAATCGCGTATACGAAGTGAGGGTGCTCGCCAACAATTGCAGGCATGGATAAACCCGGGGCAACCGGCTGAAGCAGTGCTTGAGCGCGGTGTGCGTTGGTCAAAAGTCTTTTTTGGTTTTGTATTTCTGGGTTGTTTTAGTGGGGCAGGGGCCGGTGTGATATGGCTGTCTCGGCGCCAGAAATCTCCCAGTCAGCGTGCGATCGATGGCCAGAAAGGCATCAAACCAACGGGCGAGTTGGCAGCTAAGGTGTTTGTATTCTCTGGCCTTATGTTCATTTTGTTGTCGTCTCCCGTATTTTTTAGTCTCTCAAAGGAGCTGGCGCGCGGTAACTACGCGGTCTTGGTTGCGCTGCTCTTCCCGCTGGTGGGCCTAGGTTTTCTTGTTGCAGGCTGGAAAATGCGGCAAAAACGCCTTCGATTTGGCCCGATGTTGTTGATGGCTGATCCATTACCTGGCTGCGTGGGCGGGCAGATTGGTGGAAGCTTCGAGCTTACTGCGGATAAAGGCCGTGATTCCTTGTCGGTGCACATTGAGTGTGCGCGAATTCGGCAAGGCCGCGGGAAGAATTCCAGCAGCAGCAAGAGCGTTGTCTGGCAGGAGAGCACGGCCTGTTACGGTGAGCGTTCCGCTAATGGCAGTAAACACAGTTTCGCCCTGGATATCCCCGAGGGTTTGCCGGTCACAGGGTCCGAGGGAAGAACCTCAGTGCAATGGGTGGTGAGTGTGCAGGGCATGCTGAAGCAGAACAATGAGATGGTTGAATTTAGCGGCTCTTGGGAAGTGCCGGTGGTCGAAGGCGTGCGAAAATCTGCGGTGTCGGTTCCCCTCACGTTTGCTGAACAGGTATCTGTAGAAAAAACTGCAGCTCCCTCAGCCAAAGCCGAGGCGCAAATAGACATTGAGAGCTCTGCCCGCAGTATGCGTTTGACCAGCGAATCTGGGCGACACGGTGGTTCGTTTGCGGCGCTGCTTTTTATGGGTTCCATTTTTACTGTCTTCGGTATATTAGCCGGGGTTTTATTTGACGACTCAGGATTTGGCGGTTGGTTTTTTGCGGTTGTTTTTTCCTCTGTTGGTCTGCTGATTATGTCGGCCTCGCTGTGGACCTGGGGTCGTCGGCTCGATGTTGGGATTGGCGCTACAAAAATCAGCGTGCTGCGCAGTTTATTTGGCCGTGCACTCTATCAGCGCACAGTGCAGTTGACTGAGAGCAGTACGCTGCGCCTTAAAAGTACCTCGTCGTCGACCGTCAGTGGGCAA